>CAZTYC010000056.1:0-14718 GCA_964617435.1 uncultured Burkholderiales bacterium | reverse complement strand
GCATACAGGCGCCCCTTGCAGGCCTCCAGCGCGGCGCTGTCCTGCGGCATCGCGAACGGACACGCGCCGGCCAGCTCGGCGGCGAGCTGCGCGGCG
Organism: uncultured Burkholderiales bacterium; assembly: GCA_964617435.1. GTDB lineage: Bacteria > Pseudomonadota > Gammaproteobacteria > Burkholderiales > Usitatibacteraceae > UKL13-2. The sequence goes on along the minus strand of CAZTYC010000056.1, from coordinate 14,622 downwards.
ATCAGGGACACGCGCCCCTGGTCGGGCCGGCCGGTGGTGAGCACCTGCGGGTCGAAGCGTCCCGCGACGCTCGACAGGGGATGGGGCGCCGCACCCGCGGGCGCCGCGGACATCAGTGCCGCCAGAACGGCAATCGCAACTTTCCACATGATCATTCCATTCCTGATAACGGTTACAACGGTCCTTCATACGCGCGGATGCGCGCGACCACGAACTCGCGGATGCGCGCCGGCAGGTCCAGCGCGGACTGGCCGAACAGCTGCTCCACATGACCGGCGTCGAACACGCCGTCGGCCACGAACAGCGCGCTCATGGCGCGCCCCGGCTTGTCCTCCGGCGCGTCCACGCCCTCGTGCTTGTAGCCGTGCTCGGCGGACCAGCGCAACGCGCGCTCCTTGCCGCGCTTGGCGTAGCAGAGCTGGAAGCCCAGCAGGTCGCCGTCGTGCGTTTCCCAGGTGTAGAGGTCGAATTCATCGTCATGGAACCACCGGCGGTGCTTGCCGTGTTCATACTGGGTGACGTCGCGGACTTCGGCCAGCATGGAGGCCTCCTCAGCCGTTGAGCTTGTTGAGCAGCGCCTGGACCTTGTCCGGGTCGTCCGCCTGGAGGATGCGCGTAACCTGCGGCTCGATGGCGGACAGGTCCGATTGGAGGATGCGCTGCTTGACCGGCGGCAGGTTGGCCGGGTGCATCGAAAAATCCCGCAGCCCGAAGCCGAGCAGCAGGCGCGTGAAGCGCAGGTCGCCCGCCATTTCGCCGCACACCGCCACCGGCACCTTGGCGATCGCGGACTGGCGGATGACGCTGGCCACCAGGTGCAGCACCGCCGGATGCAGGGGATCGTACAGGTGCGCCACGGAATCATCGGTGCGGTCGATGGCGAGCGTGTACTGGATCAGGTCGTTGGTGCCGATCGACAGGAAATCGAGCTGCTTCAGGAACATCGGCAGGGCGATGGCCGCGGCGGGCACCTCGATCATGCCGCCGACCAGGACCGCATCGTTGAACTTGCGGTTTTCGTCCTTCAGCTGCTCCTTGGCGCGCGCCACCGCCAGCAGCGACTGGCGGATTTCCGACAGCGAGGCCAGCATGGGAATGAGGATGCGCACATCGCCGTGGCGCGAGGCGCGCAGAATGGCGCGCAGCTGGGTGTTGAACACCGCGGGCTCGGCTAGGCAATAGCGGATCGCGCGCAACCCGAGGGCGGAGGCGGACGACACCTGGTCGGGACCGAGCAGGGTCTTGTCGGCGCCGATGTCGAGGGTGCGGATCACCACCGGTCGGCCCTTCATGCCCTCGGCCACCTTGCGATAGGCCTGGTATTGCTCGTCCTCGGTCGGCAAGTCCTTGCGGTTGAGGAACAGGAACTCGGACCGGAACAGGCCGATGCCGGTGGCGCCGGACTCGATCACCGCGTCGATGTCGCCCGGCAGTTCGATGTTGGCGTGCAATTCCACATGCACGCCGTCGAGCGTCTCCGCCACCGCGGTGCGGATGCGCGCAAGCTTCTGTTTTTCCAGCTGCCACTGGTGCTGCCGCAGCCGGTATTCGGCCAGCACGGTGTCGTCGGGGTTGACGACCACAACGCCCTGCGTGCCGTCGACGATGATGATCTCGTCCTCGCGCAGCAACTCGCGCGAGGTGTGCAGCGCGACGATGGCGGGGATCGCCAGCGAGCGCGCCAGGATCGCCGTGTGCGAGGTGGCGCCGCCCAGGTCGGTGATGAAGGCCGAGATGCGGTGGTCCTTGAACTGGATCACGTCGGTGGGCGACAGGTCATGCGCCACCACGATGGTGTCCGCCTGGCGCTCGCGCAGCTTTTCCGGGAGCGCGTTGGCCTGACCGCCTTCGCCACTCTCCGCCGACAGCGCCGCGATGACCCGCTCGATGACCTGCCGCACGTCGGTCTTGCGCTCGCGCAGGTATTCGTCGCTCATTTCGTCGAAGTGCGCGATCACCTCGTCATACTGCAACTTGAGCGCCCATTCCGCGTTGCAGGCGGTGCGCTGGATGATCTCCTTGGGCGCCATCGAGAACGAGGGGTCGTCGAGGATCAGCCGGTGCACGGTGACGAAGGCGGCCATTTCGCCGCTGCCCTCGCCCTTGTGCGTGGTGTGGATTTCGGTCTCCAGCCGGTCCAGCTCGCTGCGCACCGCCTCGAGCGCGCGCTCGTAGCGCCGCACCTCGCGTTCGGTGAACTCCTCCGGCAACTGGTAGTGGTCGACCTCGAGGGAGGTCGAGGACATCAGGTGCACATGCCCGATGGCGATGCCGCCGGAGACGCCGAGCCCGTGCAGGGAGAAGCTCACCCTATTCCCCCTCCCCGAAGCGGTCCGCCACCAGCGCGGCCAACGCATCCATGGCCTCGCGCTCGTCCGCGCCGTCGGTCTCCAGCGTGAGCTTGGCACCCTTGCCCGCGGCCAGCATCATCACGCCCATGATGGACTTGGCGTTGACGCGCCGCGTGCCCTTGGCCACGAACACCTGCGACTGGAACGTGCCGGCAAGCTGGGTCAGCTTGGCCGACGCGCGTGCGTGCAGGCCGAGTTTGTTGACAATCTCAACCTCGCGCTTTTCCATCAGTCCGCCCCCTGGCCGCAGGGCATGCGGATGATGCCCGCCACCGCGCCGTCGAGCGTCTTTTCGATCAGCTGGGCCATGCCGCCCTCGCGGTAGGTCAGCGCCTTGATGAGCATCGGCATGTTGACGCCCGATACTCCCTCGACCCGGCCCGGTTCGAGCAACTTGCAGGCGATGTTGCACGGTGTGGCGCCAAAGATGTCGGTCAACACCAGCACGCCGTCGCCCTGGTCGAGGAAGCGGATCAGGTCGCGGCCCTGCGGCAGAATGGCCTCGGGGTCGTCATGGACGGTCACGCCGAGCTGGCGCAGGTACAACGGCCGTTTGCCCATCACGTGCGAGGCACAGTGGATGAGGCTTTCGCCCAGGGTACCGTGGGCGACGATGAGAAGTCCGATCATGGGGTCGCGCGTTGAGCGCAGAAACTGAGTCCAATGCGCATTTTAGCGGTTCGCGCCCGGCCCATCGCCGGCGGCCCCGCGGCGCCCCACGGCAGCGGGGGTGGTTGCCGCGCAGGGACGCCCTCATGCCGATCGCCCGACGGTTGGGAAATTGATCGTCCGGGGATCGAAGGCCGCAGCCCAAGGGCTAAAATAGCGCCATGCCGACGCCGACCCTCATCACGCTGCACCAGCAATCGAAGGAACTGGAAATTGCCTTCGACGACGGCCTCGAGTGCCGCATGAGTTGCGAGTACCTGCGCGTGCATTCGCCGTCCGCGGAAGTCCGCGGGCACGGGCCCGGGCAGGAAGTGCTGCAAACCGGCAAGAAATCGGTCGGCATCACGGCCATCGAGCCGGTGGGCCAGTATGCGGTGAAGCTGGTTTTTTCCGACGGCCACGACACCGGCCTGTATTCCTGGGACTACCTGCATGAACTGGCCGCCCGGCGGGATGACAACTGGCGCGCCTACCTGGACCGCCTCGGCCGCGCCGGCGCCTCGCGGGAATGACGCAAAAGACCACGCACTTCGGCTTCGAGACGGTCGACGAGGACCGCAAGGCCTCGCGGGTGCGCGAAGTGTTTGCATCGGTGGCGCCCTCCTACGACCTGATGAACGACCTGATGTCCGGCGGCCTGCACCGCCTGTGGAAAAAGTTCGCCATCGACCTCGCGCAGGTGCGCCCCGGGGAGCGCGTGCTCGACGTGGCGTCCGGCACCGGCGACCTGGCGGCGGCGTTCGCGCGCGCGGCCGGCCCGCAGGGCCAGGTCTGGCAGACCGACATCAACGAGGCCATGCTCAAGGCGGGCCGCGAGCGGCTCAACAATGCCGGCCTGCTGCTTCCCAACGCCCTCGCCGACGCCGAGCGGCTGCCGTTCGCGAGCGGGGTGTTCGATCTCGTCACCGTGGCCTTCGGCCTGCGCAACATGACGCACAAGGACGTGGCGATCGCCGAAATGGCCCGCGTGCTCAAGCCGGGCGGGCGCCTGATGATCGTGGAATTTTCCAAGGTGCATCCGGGCCTGGCAAAGGCGTACGACGTGTATTCGTTCAACGTGTTGCCCTGGCTGGGCCGCGTGGTGGCGCGCGACGAGTCGAGCTACCGGTACCTCGCCGAGTCGATCCGCATGCACCCGGACCAGGACACCCTGAAAGCCATGATGGAAGCCGCGGGCCTATCCCGTGTGGAGTATTTCAACCTGACCGCCGGCGTGGTGGCCGTGCACAAGGGCGTGAAGCCCGCCGCGTAGGGACGCACCGCGGCCTGCCGTCAATCCTTGCCAGGAAAGGAGATCGCCGTGAAGAAATCGATTGTCTTGGTCCTTGTCAGCCTCGTCAGCCTCGCCTGTCTCGTCGCGCCCGCCTTCGCGCAGACCGCACCGGACCCGCCCAAGCCGGTCGTGGTGAAACCCTCGGCCAAGCACGAGAAGTGCTTCAATCTCGATACCGGCCAGAAGCTCGAATACCAATTCGACAGCAGCATCAAGGTCAATTTCACGCTGAGCTACCGGCAAAGCGCGGACCAGGTCTATTACCCGGTGAAACTCGACCGCACGCTGGGTGAAGGTGGCGTGTTTGAGGCGAAGTCGCGCAACCGCTACTGCCTGGCGTGGGAAAACCGCAGCGACAAGGATGCCGAACTGACCTTGACCGCCAAGGTGCGGAAGTAGCCGCGGTGCGCGCGGAACTCACCCTCGCGGCCGCGCGCGCGATCAATCGCGTCCTCGGGGACTATCCGAAGGCCTGCGCGCGCCTGGCGCCGCACGCCGGCAAGCGGTGCCGTTTCGAAATGCCGCCCCTGGCCGTGGAGTTGCGCGTGACCCCGGCGGGGCGGGTCGAACCGGTGGGCGCGGGCGCGGAGGGGGAGCCGGATCTGGTATTCGAGATCCCCGCGTCGGCGCTTCCCGCGCTCGCGCGCGATCGCGACGCCGGCATGCAGCGCGCCCGCTTCACCGGCGACGGGGAATTGGCGCAACTGGTCGCCGAGCTGGCGCGCGAACTGCGCTGGGACGCGGAGGAGGACCTGTCGCGCTGGATCGGCGATCCGGCCGCGCATCGCGTGGCCGGGGGCGCGCGGCAATTCGCGGCGTGGCAGCGCGACGCGCGCGCGCGCCTGATCGACAACGCGGCCGAATACCTGGCCGAGGAACATCGCGCGTTCATCCGCAAGGAGGAACTCGAATCGCTCGCCCGCCGCGTGGAAGACCTGCGCGACGCGGCCGCGCGGCTGGAAGCGCGCCTGCACAACCTCATTGAACGGACACCATGAACCGCGTCACCCTCACCCGCTTCCTGATTGACGAGCAATACAACCACCACTCGGTCCCCGCCGATCTCAGGCTGCTGCTCGAGGTGGTCTCGCGCGCCATCAAGGCGATCTCCATCAACGTGGGCAAGGGCGCGCTGGCCGGCGTGCTCGGCGATGCCGGCGCCGGCTCGGCGGCCATCAACGTGCAGGGCGAGGCGCAGAAGAAGCTCGACGTGATTGCCAACGAGATCCTGCTGGAGGCCAACGAGTGGGGCGGCCACCTCGCGGCGATGGCCTCCGAGGAGATGGAGAAGCCGCATGCGATTCCGCACCGCTACCCCAAGGGCGAATACCTGCTGCTGTTCGATCCGCTCGACGGCTCGTCCAACATCGACGTCAACGTCAGCGTCGGCACGATCTTTTCCGTGCTGCGCTGCCCGGAGGGCGTGACCGAGCCTTTGGAAAAGGATTTTCTGCAGCCCGGGCGCGACCAGGTGTGCGCCGGCTTCGCCGTCTACGGGCCGTCCACCGTGCTGGTGCTGACGCTGGGGACCGGCGTGCACGCCTTCACGCTGGACCGCGAGCTGGGTTCGTTCATGCTCACGCAGGAAAACATCCGCATCCCGGAGGACACCAAAGAGTTCGCGATCAACATGTCGAACATGCGCTTTTGGGAACCCCCCATGCAGCGCTACATCGGCGAATTGCTGGCCGGCAAGACCGGGGCCGCGCGGCAAGGACTTCAACATGCGCTGGATCGCCTCGATGGTGGCGGATGTGTTCCGCATCCTCACGCGCGGCGGCATCTTCCTGTATCCGAGGGATGGCAAGGACCCTTCCAAGCCGGGCCGGTTGCGCCTCATGTACGAGGCGAACCCGATGGCGTTCATCATCGAGCAGGCGGGCGGCGCCGCGACCACCGGCCGTGAGCGGCTGCTAGACGTGATGCCGGTCGAGTTGCACCAGCGCGTGCCGGTCATGCTGGGTTCGAAAAATGAAGTTGACGTCGTCAACGGCTACCACCGGTAGGCCGGCGCGGCGCACCGACCGCTGCGGCAGTCCGCCGATCCGTCGCTGATCCCGAAGCACTCCATGCACCATCGTCCACAAGGAATCCCCACCGTGCCGCGTCTCGCCCTCCTTGGCCTGGCCTTCTGTCTGGCGTTGGCGTGCGCGCCCACCGTTGCGCGCGGCGCGGCCGATCCGGCGCCGGCCCGTTCCGCGCCGGCCTCCGGTGCGGCGTCCGCATTCGCCGCGCTGGTGCGGGACTACGAGGCGTTCGACCGATCCGAAGACCCGGTGGCCTCCAGCTTCGAAGGCGACCCGGCGGCGCTGTCGCGCCTGCCAGGCGTCACGCCCGCGGATGACCTGCGCCGCAAGCAGGCGATGGAGAAGTTCCTGGCGCGCCTGTCGGGCATTTCCGTCCAGGGCCTTTCCGAGGCAGAGCGCTTGAATCACGCCTTCCTCAAGCGCGTTCTTGAAGTGTCGATCGAGTCGATCCGTTTCGACGCGTCCCGCCTGGGCTTCACCAACGAAGGCGGGCCGGAAGGGCTGATGGGCTACCTCGAATATTCCACCGTGATCCGCTCGCTGGCGGATGCGGAGGCGTTCCTGGCCAGGCTGTCGGCCTCGGCCCGCTACATCGAGGACACCACCGCCAATGTCCGGCGCGGCGTGCGCAGCGGATTTGTCCAGTCGCGCGCCACCACGGAGGCGGCGCTGCAACAGTTGAGGGCGGCCTCGTCCGGCGCGGCCGACGCGGAATTGCCGGTGCCGCTGCGGAACCTGCCGGAAACCATTGCCGCGGCGGACCAGGAGCGCCTGCGCGCGGCGGCGCGCGACATTCTCAAGCACCGGCTGAAGCCGGCGCGCGACGCGTTCCTGAAGGTGCTGGAGAACGAAGTGCTGCCGGTGGCCAAACCGTCGATCGGCGCCGCGCAGTTGCCCGACGGGAAGGCTTACTACGCCCACCTGGCGCGCTTCTACACAACGACGACGCTCACGCCGGATGAAATCCATGAGCTCGGCCTGCAGGAGGTGCGCCGCATCCGTGCCGACATGGAAAGGGAAAAGGCGGCCGCGGGATTCACCGGGACGCTGGCGGAATTCCTCAAGTTCCTGCGCACCGATCCGCAGTTCTACGCGACGTCACGCGAATCGCTGATGGAAAAATCCGCGTACATCGCCAAGCGCGCCGACGACATGCTGCCGCGCTACTTCGCCACGCTGCCGCGCCTATCGTATGGCGTGCGCGAGGTGCCGCGCAACATCGAGGAGAACTACACCACCGCGCGCTACAACCCGGGCTCGGTCGCGCTGGGGGTCGCCGGCGGGTTGATGGTCAACACCTCGCACCTCGACCAGCGCCCGCTCTACGAGCATCCGGCGCTGATGCTGCACGAGGGCGTTCCGGGACACCACCTGCAGATCGCGATCTCCCAGGAACTGGGCGACCTGCCGTGGTTCCGCCGGCATGCCGAAATGACCGCCTTCATCGAAGGTTGGGGCCTGTACGCCGAATACCTCGGCACCGAGATGGGCATTTATCGGGATGCCTATGAGCGCTTCGGCAAGCTGTCGATGGAAATGTGGCGCGCCTGCCGGCTGGTGGTCGATACCGGCATTCACTGGAAGGGCTGGTCGATCGAGCAGGCGCGCGCCTGTTTCACGGACAATTCCGCGCTCGCCGCGAAGAACATTGAGAACGAACTGCAGCGCTACATTGCCGGCCCGGGGCAGGCCCTGGCCTACAAGGTCGGCGAGCTGAAACTCCGCGAGTTGCGCCGCAAGGCGGAAGCGGCCCTGGGCGCAAAGTTCGACGTGCGGCGCTTCCACGATGCCGTGCTGTGGGGCGGCCCCATGCCGCTGGACCTGTTGCAGCAGCAGATCGAAAAGTGGACTGCCGCAGAATTGGCGCGACCCGCAAAATCCTCGCATGCGAAAGATAAACACTAGCACTGGCGCGCCGTTCCAGCCATTTTTGCCCCAAAACCCCCGTCCCTCAAGGACTTTTCCCCCTCCATTCCCATGCTCTATTCCCTCGCCGGCAAGTCTCCCGTTCTCCTGGGCAACAACTACATCGCCCCCAACGCCGCGGTGATCGGCGACGTCGTCATCGGCCGCAACAGCTCGGTCTGGTGGGGCTGCACGCTGCGCGGCGACAACGACACCATCACCCTGGGCGCCAACGTCAACATCCAGGATGGATCGGTCCTGCACACGGACGAGGGCGTCAAGCTCACGCTGGAGGATGGCGTCAGCGTCGGTCATCTGGTCATGCTGCACGGTTGCACCGTCAAGGCGGGCTCGCTGATCGGCATCAAGTCGGTGATCCTCAACCACGCGGTGATCGGCGAGGATTGCCTGATCGGGGCGAATTCGCTGGTGGGCGAGCGCAAGGTCATTCCGCCGCGCTCGCTGGTGCTCGGCTCGCCGGGCAAGGTGGTGCGCACGCTGACCGACGCCGAGGTCGCGATGGTGCGCGGCATTGCCAAGCACTACACGGACAATTCGGCGCGCTACCTCTCAAGCCTGGTGCCGTTGTAACGCATGGACGCCGTGGGCGCCAATGCGGCGCACGCCCCGCTGCAAGCGCCCCGGCTCACCGGGCGCGGCCTGCTGTTCCTCTACACCGGCGCGATCATCTACGCGAGCCTCAATCCGTTCCAGGGATGGCGCCTGCCCGAGGCGATCCTGCTGTTCAGCTGGCCGCGGTACTGGAGCGCCTTCGACATCGCCGTCAACGTGCTCGCCTACATCCCGTTCGGCGCGATGGTGGCGGCGCAGTTCGCCAAGTCCATGGCACCGGACGCCTCCGCCGCGCGTGTGGCCTGGCGCACCCTGGTGCTCGGCGCGGTCCTGTCGGTTTGCATGGAGATGCTGCAGACCCTGCTTCCGCAGCGCGTGAGTTCGCCGGTCGATGTGCTGACCAATGCGTTCGGCACGCTGGCCGGTGCGCTCTTCGTCCTCAGCACAGCCGGGCATCGCGTGCAGACGCGCCTGACGCACGCGCTCGATCGCTGGCTGCGGCCCTCCCGCATGCGCAAGGCCGGCGTCATCCTCTGCCTCGCCTGGCTGTTCGCGCAATTGAATCCTCTGGTCCCGCTGTTCCCAGCGGGCGAATTCGTGCCCCCGCACTTGGCCAATGACCCGCACGATCCCTACGAGCCGTGGATCTTCGCCCCCCATGCGATCGGCGTGTTGCTCAATGCGGGCGCCTTCGCGCTGTTCCTTTCGCTGGTCCTGCGGCCGGGCCGGCGGCTGCTTGCAGGGGTGATGGCCATGGTGGCCGCCGGATTTGTCGGCAAGGCCGTCATGGCCGCACTCATGGTGCGCGCGCCGCAATTCGCCGAATGGCTGTCCCCCGCCGCCGTGACCGGGGTGGCCGCGGCGGGGCTGGTGTTCCTGGGAATGCGCCGCATCGCGTTGCGCTGGCGCGCGCTGGCCACCGCGCTGCTGCTGTTCGGCGGCACGCTGCTGTCGCGCATCACCTCGGACGCCGGTGCCATGGATGCCGCATTCAAGCTGCTGAACTGGCCGCACGGCCATGTGGCCACCTTTGCCGGCTTGACCCACTGGACCTACGAGGCCTGGCCGGTGGCCGCATTCGCCTTTGCCGCGTGGATCTTTTTGGCCGCGCGGCCGATGGAATAATGTGCGTACCTTCGAAGGAAATCCCATGAGCCACTACAAGCACCACGTGTTCTTCTGCACCAATGTCCGCGAGGACGGCCGCGAGTTCTGCCAGCAGCACGATGCGCAGAACATGCGCGACCATGCGAAGGCGTGCATCAAGAAGCTCGGCCTCAACGGCCCGGGCAAGGTGCGCATCAACAACGCCGGCTGCATGGACCGCTGCTCCGAGGGCCCGGTCATCGCGGTGTACCCGGACGACGTGTGGTACACCTACGTCGATCGCAAGGACATCGACGAAATCATCGAGGAGCACCTGGTGAACGGCCGCGTCGTGGAACGCCTGAAGATCTGATGGCCGCCGCGCTCAAGACGATGATCGACGGGCCGGTGGGCCCGATCGAGGCCGCCGTACAGATCCCGGCCGACCCGCGCGCCGTCGCCATCATCGCCCACCCGCATCCGCTGTTTGGCGGCACGATGGACAACAAGGTGGCCACCACGCTGGCGCGCGCCGCGGCCGAATCCGGCGCCGCCGCGTGGCGGTTCAATTTTCGCGGCGTGGGCCGGACGGCCGGCACGCATGACGACGGGCGGGGCGAAACCGACGACCTGGTCGCCGTTGCAGCGCACGCGCAAGCGCAGCACCCCGGATTGCCGCTCTGGCTGGCCGGATTCTCGTTTGGCGGCGCGGTGGCGCTGGCGGCCAGCGAGCGCCTGTCCGTGGCCGAGATGGTCCTGGTGGCGCCCGCGTTTTCGCGGCTGTCCCACTGGCCGCACGCGGCCAGCGGCGGGAAACCTCCGGAGCGGGTGCTCCTGGTCCACGGCGAAAAGGACGAGACCGTCCCGCTGGCCGAGTCCATGGACTGGGCCCGGCACCGGGAGCAGACCGTCATGGTGATCCCGGAGGCGGATCACTTTTTCCATGGCCGGCTGCACACGGTGCGCGAAGTGGTGCGCCGCTGGCTCGGCGCCAGCAAATCGGGCGATCCGCCTGGATGAAAATGTGACCCGGTTCATAGTTGGCTGGCACCCGGAAACAGGATACTTTCACGTTTGCGGTCGAAAAAACCTGAATCGCCATGCTCAATGTCATCCCGCTGTTCTCGAACCTGGAACCCGCGCAGCTCGCCAGCATTGGCGCGCACGCGGCGTTGCGCGTGTACGAGAAGGGCGAGCTGATCGTCAAGCAGGGGGAAGTGGCGGACGCGTTCTACATCCTGGCGGCCGGCCAGGTGAAGGTCTTCATCAGCAAGGACGAGAAGGACGTGATCGTCGGCACGCTGGTGGCCGGCGAGTTCTTCGGGGAAATCTCGCTCTTTGACCAGGAGCCGCGCAGCGCCAGTGTCGAGGCGCTGGAACGCTGCTATGTCCAGCAGCTCTCGTTCAAGTCCCTGCAAAAGGTGCTGGACCGCTCCCCGCAGATCGCCAAGAAAATGATGCAGGGCATGACCCAGCGGCTGCGCCACGCGGACCGGCAGATCAGCACGCTGGCGCTGATGAACATCTCCGGGCGCGTCTCCCGCGCGCTGCTCGAGCTGGCCATCGTCTCGAACGGGCAGAAGATCGTCGGCCAGCCCTTCACGCAAAAGAACCTCGCCGACATGATCGGCGCCTCGCGCGAAATGGTGAACCGGACGCTGCGCACCCTCAACGAGGCGGGCTACATCGAGATTCACCGCAAGTCGATCACCATCCTGAACGAGAACCTGCCGGACGAGATTTGAGTCCGTGCGGAGTGGCGACCTCATGAAAAAAGCCCGCTTGCGCGGGCTTTTTTGTCGCCAGCGACAGCTCAACCGTTCATGACTTGTACTTGATGCTGCACCCGTACGGCTGGGTATTCGCGACGGTAACCGGCTTCCCCGCCTTCGATTCCTCCACCGCGGGCACCACGTAGTTCCTGGCGGTCTTCACGTCGGCCACGTTGGTGGAGCGCTTGTCGTCGATCGCGCCGGCATAAACCAGCGTGCCGGCCGGGTTGATCACATACATGTGCGGGGTGGTCTTGGCGCCGTATTCCATCCCGACCCGGCCTTCGGGATCGGTCAGGTATGCATCCGGCGAGGCCTTCATTTCCTGCAGGAAGCCCTTCAATTTGCCCGCGCTCATGTAGTCCTGGTGCGACGGATGCGTGGAATTGAGCGTCAGCCAGACGGTGTCCCTGGCATCGTATTTCGCCTGCAGGCCGGGCATGTTGCCGCTGTCGTAGTGTTTCATCACGAACGGACAATTCGGGTTGTTCCATTCGAGCACCACGTGCTTGCCCTTGAAGTCGGAGAGTTTCACCGTCTTGCCGTTCAAGTCGGTCAGCGCGAAATCCGGCGCAGCCTGGCCGACAGTGGCGGTGGCCAATGCGGCGGTCGCCACCAGGGATGAAACAGCAGCAAGCAACGGGATCACGGGCTTCATGAAGCACTCCTCAGGCAGGAACACGACTTTTGAGCAGGCGGCATCGCGAAAAGTTCTTGGGGCACCGGGACCGGAAGGCCTAGCGCATTCCGAACAGCCGCTTGATGCCCGTCCAGACCCGGAGCCAGAACCGCGCCTCCAGGGCGATGAGCCGCGCCACCCACGGCGGCAACTCCGCGGGCGCCTGCCGGATCGCTTCGCGTTCGGTGCCCCCTTTGAATACGCTCTTGTAGATGGCCAGAACCACCACCATTTCCAGCCAGACGAGCACCGCAATGCCCACATGGCGCAACGGCGCCACGTAGTTCAACAGGTCGCGTTCGGGTTCCGGCACCAGCTTGAGGACCATCCAGACGCCAAGGCAGGCAAGCGCCGCAGCGCGCACCACCGCGCGCCGCCCCTGGGCGCGGTAACACAGCCAGTACAGGCAGGGCACCACCACCGCAAGATCAATGATCAGTCCCGCCTCGAGCAGCCGGTCGATTTCACCGCGGGCCGACAGACCGACGACAAGATCGACCGCCACGAGAACGGGCGCGACCAGGAAGAACCAGTGAAGGCGAAAGTGCGTCGCGTTCATCAGGCCGGTGCGGCGGGACGTTGGCGCCTGCTAGGCCATCCTTGCCTTCAGTTCCGAATCCACGGCCGAGAGGAAGTCCTCGGTGGTGAGGTACGGATGATCCGGGCGGATCAGGATGGCCAGATCCTTGGTCATGCGGCCGGATTCGACCACATCGACGCAGACCTTTTCGAGCGTCTCGGCGAACTTCACCACGTCAGGCGTGCCGTCCATCTTGCCGCGGAAAATGAGGCCGCGCGTCCAGGCGTAGATCGACGCAATCGGGTTGGTCGAGGTCGGCTTGCCCTGCTGGTGCAGGCGATAGTGGCGCGTCACGGTGCCGTGCGCGGCTTCGGCCTCAACGGTCTTGCCGTCCGGGCTCATCAAAACCGAGGTCATCAGGCCGAGCGAACCATAGCCTTGCGCCACGGTATCCGACTGCACGTCGCCGTCGTAATTCTTGCAGGCCCACAGGTAGCCGCCGCTCCATTTCAGGTTGGAAGCCACCATGTCGTCGATCAGCCGATGTTCATAGGTGAGGCCTGCGGCGTCGTACTTGGCCTTGAACTCGGCATCAAAGATTTCCTGGAACAGGTTCTTGAAGCGGCCGTCGTAGACCTTGAGGATGGTGTTCTTCGAGGACAGATACACCGAGTACTTGCGCTCCAGGCCATAGTTGAAACAGGCGTGTGCAAAACCCTTGATGGACTCATCGAGGTTGTACATGCCCATGGCGATGCCGGCGCCCGGCGCCTTGAACACTTCCTTCTCGATGGGCGTGCCGCCGTCGGCCGGCGTGAAGGTCATCTTCAGCGTGCCGGCGGTGGGGAACTGGAAATCGGTCGCGCGGTACTGGTCGCCAAAGCCGTGGCGGGCCACGACCACGGGCTTGTCCCAGTGGCTCACCAGGCGCGGCACGTTCTTGCAGATGATCGGTTCGCGGAAGATGGTGCCGTCGAGGATGTTGCGGATGGTGCCGTTGGGGCTCTTCCACATCTGCTTCAGGTTGAATTCCTTGACGCGCGCCTCATCGGGCGTGATGGTCGCGCACTTGACGGCCACGCCGTACTTCTTCGTCGCGTTGGCCGAATCGATCGTCACCTGGTCGTTGGTCGCGTCGCGGTGCTCCATGCCGAGGTCGAAATATTTCAGGTCCACATCCAGGTACGGAAGGATCAACTTCTCGCGGATCATCTTCCAGATGATGCGGGTCATTTCGTCGCCATCCATCTCGACGATCGGGTTTACGACTTTGATCTTGGCCATGACAAGTTCCTGGGTGCGTGAAAGAAAATCGGATGAAAGCGGAATTCCGGAAGTGCCCCGATTATAGCAAAGGCCCCCTCGTCACCGGCTGTGCGAGACAGGACAAACCCTAGGACTGGCGCGGTGTTTGGGGCATTTTCGGCCCGAACGGCGCGTGGAATATGGCGTTTGCGCTTTCAAACGCCCCGCATGTGCGATCACGCGATCCACCGCCGGCATTCCGTCGCCTGGCGGCCAAGTGCGCGGGCGTAATGGGCCGCGTCGCGGAGGGACGGGGCATTGCCCTGCATCGCGATCCTCGCCTCGCGTCGGCGTCATGCAGGCAATGCGGGGATCGGGAGCAGGGCCGATATAATCATTCGCATCCTTCGCCGTACGGCCTCGCCGTACGCGCCCTTCTACCGGCTGGAATTTGACCGCCGTGCCCGCCCCTCGCCCCCACGCCCACCTGTTCAACGCCATCGCGTCGCTGAAGGACTGTCC
>CAZTYC010000055.1:0-14786 GCA_964617435.1 uncultured Burkholderiales bacterium | reverse complement strand
CAGGGGACCTGCGGATTATGATTCCGTCGCTCTAACCGGCTGAGCTAATTGGCCATTTCAGGCCGTCCGCAGTGCAGACAACCGAAGGGCGCGAATTATGGCGTGCCCTGCCATGGGCGTCAAGCGCTGCGGTGCACAAATGGGCCAAACCCAAGGACTGGCGCGGCGTTCAGGACAAAAATGGCCGGGGAGGCTCGCCCGCGCTAGGGTTTGCCATTCCCGTTCTTCACATAGCGATCCAGCCAGCGCACCGATTCCCACAGGCGGTGCAATACCGATTCGCGCGCGCGGTAGCCGTGGTCCTCGTGGGGCAGCATGACCAGGCGCGCGGTGCCGCCCAGGCCGCGGATGGCCTGGTACAGGCGCTCGCTTTGCAGCGGGAAGGTCCCGCTGTTCGAGTCGTTCTCGCCGTGGATCAGCAGCAAGGGCGCCTTGATCTGGTCCGCGTAATTGAAGGGCGACATCGCGTTGTATACATCGCGGGCCTTCCAGAAGGTGCGGTCCTCGGACTGGAACCCGAACGGCGTGAGCGTGCGGTTGTAGGCGCCGGACTCGGCGATGCCCGCCGCGAACAGGCGCGTGTGCGCCAGCAGGTTGGCCACCATGAAGGCACCATAGGAATGTCCGCCGACGGCAATGCGGCCGCGCTCGGTGACGCCGCGCCGGACCACCTCGTCGACGGCGGCCTCGGCGCTGCCGATCAGTTGCGCCAGGTAGGCATCGTTGGGTTCGGCGCGGCCTTCGCCGATGATGGGCATGGTGGGGTTGTCCAGCACCGCATAGCCCTGGGTGAGGAAGGGCAGCGGCCCGCTGAACGCCGGGCGCACGTACCGGTAGGGCGAACCGCTGACCTGCCCCGCGGCCTCCGCGGAACGGAACTCGCGCGGATACGCCCACATCAACAGCGGCAGCGGCTCATCGCCCCTCTTGTGCCCGGGCGGCAGGTAGAGCGTGGCGGAAAGCTCGACACCATCCTTGCGCTTGTACTTGATGAGTTCCCTGGTGGCGTTGGCGATCGGGTTCTTCGGCGTGGCGTAACGGGTCACCGGCTGCATCGCGCCGGTGGCCAGGTCGCGCAGGAACACGTTGGGCGCCTCGCTCACCGACTCGCGCTGCATGAGGAGCTTGGGCTGCGAGGTGGCGTC
Organism: uncultured Burkholderiales bacterium; assembly: GCA_964617435.1. Taxonomy (GTDB): domain Bacteria; phylum Pseudomonadota; class Gammaproteobacteria; order Burkholderiales; family Usitatibacteraceae; genus UKL13-2. The sequence continues at coordinate 13,641 of CAZTYC010000055.1, read as the reverse complement.
GAACAGCGCCATCGGCTGGTCGTAGAACGGCATCTCGGACCGGAACAGCCGCCTGGATTCGCGCGATTCGATCTCGAAGCGGTCAATGAACGGCCGCTCGCCCTCGGGCGAGGCGCCGCGGCCGATCAGGTACAGCGCCTCGCCATCGGGCGTGAAGTTGATGGTGCGCGCGCCGAAGCGATTGGTTTCCATCAGCGGCGCGCCCGGATCGCCATAGCGGTCTTCGCTGGAACGGTCGAACAGCTTGACCGGCGAGCGCGAGGGATCGCCCGGAAAGATGCGCCACGCCACGGTCCGGCGCGTGCGCTGCTGCCCTTCCACCAGCCACGCGAAATCATCGCGGCCCCAGAACACCGCGGACAGCCGCAGGTCCACCTTGGCCAGCAGTGCCGGCTCGGCCTCGAAGGGCGCCGGCTGGGCGAACAACTGGTCGCCGAGGTTGTTGCGGCGGCCCTCGATGGCCTGCATCCAGGTCACCGTGGCCGGCTGGTCGGCGCGCCAGGCAAAGTTGCGCGGGCCCTTGCGCGCCTGGTCGGGGTCGGTGTCTTCCTCCTCGGCCACCATGGACTCGGCCAGCACCTTGACTACGCGCCCGGCCTCGGGATCGCGCGCATCGCGGATTTCCGTGCGCGACGGAAAGCGCGACACGGGCAACGCATAGGAATACGGTCGCTTGACGAAGGTGACCATCACGTATTCGCCGTCCGGCGACGGCTGCACCGCGCGGATGATGCCCGTGGCGACCGTCTTGATCGCGCCGTCGAGCTTGACCTGGGCCAGTTCGCTGGTCGCGTAGTAATCGAACAGCGCCTCGTCGTGCGGCGACTTGAGCAGATCCTGGAAGGTACGCGCCGCGTTCTTGCGCCCGAGGTTTTCCTGCACGTTGGGGCCGGCCGGCACCACCGGCGCGCGCGGCACCGCGCCGCGCTGCGCGGGCACGAAATTGACCAGCAGGCTGGCCGAATCGTTCGCCCAGGTGAACGGCCGCGCCAGCATGCCATTGAGGGCGCGCTCGGTCAGCCGCCTCGCCTGCGCGCCGTTGGTCACGTCGGCGATCATCAGCTCCACCTGCTGGTCGCGCGCCACCGTGAAGGCGATGCGCTTGCCGTCGGGCGACCATTGGATGTCGCCGATGCGGCTGCCGGCCGGCACGCCGCCGACGACCTTCTCCGTGCGATCGGCGATCTTCACCAGCCGGATCGCCGTCGCGGCGGTGGCGCGGTTGCCGTCGTTGTTGCGCGGGTTCACGCGCACGCCCGCCAGCCCGAGCAGCGGCTGCGCCACCTCGGCGATCGGCGGCAGCGCGGGCCGCTCCAGCATCATCAGCCATTCGTTGGTCGGCGAGAGCACGGTCTGCGGAATGGCGGGCGCATCGACCATGTCGACGATCGCCGGCGGGGGCACCTGGTAACGCACGCTGTCGGCTTGCGCGGGCGGCAGGCCGGCCAGTGCGCAGCATCCCGCAAGGGTTGCGATTGCCAAATGCCGAAGGGAGTGTTTCATCCGGTTCCCGGGGGAAAAGCGCAGATGATACGCGCGATGCCCCGGGTTGTCCGGTGTCAACAGGCGCCCGGCGCCGGCCCTTAGAATGCCGGCTCGACCCCCATAATGATCGCCATGTTTGACTACGACGCCCTGATGCAGAAGGCGGCTGCGGCCAAAGAACAATACGCGGCGGCGGCGCCGTTTCCGCACATCCATTTCGACCACTTCCTGCCGGCCGGCGTGGCCTCCGAGGTGGCCTCCGCCCTGCCCCATCCGGACAGCGGCGGCAGGTTCGATTTCTTCTATGCCAAGGGCTACGAAGAAAAGTGGGCCGTGTCCGACGACCGCGCCATGGCCGCGCCGGTGCGCGCGCTGGTGCGCGAGTTCAACTCGGGCCATTACATCCGGTTCCTCGAGGCGCTGACCGGCATCCCGCACCTGTTTCCGGACCCGCACCTGTTCGGCGGCGGGGTCCACCTCGTCAAGCGCGGGGGTGTGCTGCAGATCCACTCGGACTTCAACTGGGCCGAGCACCTGAAGGCGCACCGGCGCGTGAACATGTTTGTCTACCTCACCCCCGCGTGGCAACCCCAATGGGGCGGCGCGCTGGAATTGTGGGACCGCAGCGGCCAGGAGAAGGTCTGCGAGTATTCGCCCGACTTCAACCGTCTCGTCGTGTTCAGCTCGAGTTCCGACACCTTCCACGGCCACCCGCATCCGCTGGATTGCCCGGAGGGCACCCTGCGCCGCTCGATCGCCATGTATTACTACAGCACGGAGCGGCCCGCGGAGGAGATCCGCACGCCGCACAACACGCTGTACAAGGGCTATCACTTTTGACCCCTTCGCCGGCCCCGGACGCCCGAAACCTCGAGATCGAGGCGCTGCGCGCGACGGCCATCGCCCTGACCCTGTTGCAGCATGTGCCGCTGTTCTTTCCGGGCACCGTCGCGCCGCCGTGGGTGCGGTGGATCTACGAACACCTGGCGTTCTGGAGCGGGGTCGACCTGTTCTTTGCAATCTCCGGCTACGTGGTGGCGCAATCGCTGCTGCGCGGCTTCGAGGGCGCGGCGGCCGCGGGGCGCACGCCCGGGAACGAGGTGCTGCGGTTCTGGATCCGCCGCGCATTCCGGCTGTTGCCCGCAGCCTGGCTGTGGCTGGCCGTGGTCCTCGCCGCCACGGTGGCGTTCAATCGCTCCGGCGTCTTTGGCGAGTGGGACGCCAATCTCCGGCAGGCGGCCTGGATCCTGGCCTACGCGTACAACTGGGTCGCGCAACCGCTGTTCGCGGCGGGCACCCACATCGCGCCGCTGAGCGTGTACTGGAGCCTGGCGCTGGAAGAGCAGTTCTATGTGGCGCTTCCGCTGCTGCTGCTTGTCGCCCACCGGCGGATGGCGGTCGGCCTGCTGATCGTGCTCATCGCGGTCCAATTCGCGCTCTGGCGGCCGGCACCGCTGGTGGAATTCTGGTGGACCCTGCGTTGCGATGCGCTGGCCTGGGGCGTGTTGCTTGCGCTTGCCGGACCGTTGCGTGGCGCAGGAAAGGTGGCCATCGGCGCCTCGGCGGCCTGGGGTGCCAACCTGTTGCTGCTGGCAGCCGCGCTCGCGCTGCCATGGGCTGGATTTCATGTCCCCGTCACCACGGGCATCGTCGCGATCGTGTGCGCGCTGTGGGTGGCGATGGCCGCGTGCGGGCGCGGCTGGGTGTTGCCCGGCATCGCCCGCGCGCGCGCCACACAGTGGCTCGCCTCGCGCTCCTATGCGCTCTACCTGTCGCACGTGCCGTCGTACATGGCCGTCAAGGAATTGGCGTTTCGCACCGGTTTCACGGGCTGGGAGACCGTTGCGTATTGGGCGGCGGCGGGCGCCATGCTGGCCTGTCTTGGCGCCGAGTTGTCCTACCGCTGGGTGGAGCGGCCGCTGCGGGAATACGGCCGCCGTGCGGCTTCCGCGCGGATGTGAGCAATTGCAAACCCTTGTTGCGTTGCAGTGCAGCAAAAATTGGATTAACCTTCCTCCCCTTTTTGCCCTATTGTGCGTGGACGCCGTCGTCCACCCGTCAAGGCCACCGCCTGGGCCGACCGGCCCGATGAAACGCACGCTGCGCCCCCGGCACACGATCCCATGGATTCCTCCAACAAGAAACTCGGCGCGCTGACCGTCGGCGCGATCGGCGTCGTGTTTGGCGACATCGGCACCAGCCCGCTGTATGCCTTGAAGGAATCGTTCAGCGGCGACCACGCGATGGCGATCACGCCCGAGACGGTCATGGGCGTGCTGTCGATCATGTTCTGGGCCATGACCGCCCTGGTGACGGTGAAGTACCTGGTGTTCATGATGCGCGCGGACAACAAGGGCGAGGGCGGCATCCTGGCGCTGACCGCGCTCGCGCAGCGCTGCTTCCGCTTCGGCACGCGCAGCCGCTGGTGGGTGGTGGCGCTGGGCATGTTCGGCGCCTCCATGTTTTACGGCGACGCCATCATCACGCCCGCGATGACGGTGTTGTCGGCGGTCGAGGGCCTCAACGTCGCCACCCCGGCGTTCGGCAAGTTCGTCATTCCCATCACCGTCGGCATCCTGATCGGCCTGTTCGTCATCCAGAAGCACGGCACCGGCACGGTCGGCAGGGTGTTCGGCCCGGCCATGATGGTCTGGTTCGCCGTGCTCGCCATCCTGGGCGTGGCGCAAATCGCCGAGAACCCGTCGATCCTCCAGGCGCTCAATCCCTGGTACAGCTGGCAATTCCTCATCAACCACAAGGTGCAGGGCTGGCTGGTGCTCGGCGCCGTGGTGCTGTGCGTCACCGGCGGCGAGGCGCTGTACGCGGACATGGGGCACTTCGGCAAGACGCCGATCCGCGCCGGCTGGTTCACGCTGGTGTGGCCCGCCCTGTTGCTCAATTACTTCGGCCAGGGCGCGCTGCTGCTGGCGCAGCCGGCGGCGATCAAGAACCCGTTCTTCCTCATGGCCCCGCAATGGGCGCTCATCCCGCTGGTGATCCTTGCCACGGCGGCTGCGATCATCGCCTCGCAGGCGGTCATTTCCGGCGCGTTCAGCCTGACCAAGGAAGCCATTTCGCTGGGCTACCTGCCGCGCTTCCGCGTCAACATCACGTCCGAGCGCGACACCGGCCAGATCTACGTGCCGTTCGTGAACTGGGCCCTGCTGGCCGGCATCCTGGTGCTGGTGTTCCTGTTCAAGACCTCCAGCAACCTAGCCTCGGCCTACGGCATCGCGGTGATGCTCACCATGTCGATCGACACGCTGCTGCTGTTCGTGGTGATGACGCGCATCTGGAACTGGAACCGCCCGTTGTCCATCGTCCTGATCCTCGGCATTCTCGCCAACGACTTCATGTTCCTCTCCGCCACCCTGGTCAAGCTGCCCGACGGCGGATGGTTCCCGCTGGTGATCGGCGGCGTGATGTTCACGCTCATGAGCACCTGGTGGCGCGGACGCCACATCCTGCGCCGCAAGTCCAACGAGGGCGCGTTGCCGCTCAAGTCGTTCGTCGACTCGGTGGTCGATTCGGACATTCCGCGCGTCGAGGGCACCGGCGTGTTCATGACCACCAGCCCGGACGGCGTGCCCAACGCGCTGCTGCACAACCTCAAGCACAACAAGGTGCTGCACGGTCGCGTGGTGGTGCTGTCGGTGCAAGTGCAGGACATCCCGCGCGTGCCCAAGGAAGACTACGTGTGGATCGAGAACCTGCAGCACGGCTTCTACCGCATCACCGCGCATTACGGCTTCAAGGAAACCCCGGACATTCCCGCCATGCTGGCCGACTGCCGGCTGCAGCACATGGAGTTCGACATGATGGAGACCAGCTTCTTCGTCAACCGCGAGACGCTGATCGCCACGCCCAGGGGCGGCATGGCCCTTTGGCGCGAGCACCTGTTCGTATGGATGTCGCACCTGGCCGCCAAGGCCTCGGACTATTTCCGCATCCCGTCCAATCGCGTGGTGGAACTGGGTGCGCAGGTGGAAATCTGAGCGGCTGCATCCCGTGTCCGTGAAATGAAAGCGGCGAACCGTTGATGCGGTTCGCCGCTTTCATTTCGACTTCATCTTGCGTGCCGCCGTGCGCGGTGCGACTTCACCGGCGCGGCGGGCGCATCGACACCCCCGCCCGAAGGGGCGTTTCGGTTCAGGCCACGCGGCTCACGCGCGGGGCGGTGACGACGATGGTGTCGAGCTTGATGTCGGCGCCGCGCTTGGCGGTGATGACGATCGGCTCCATGCGCACGACTTCGGACTTCGTCACGGCCGGGGCATGGTTGGCAAGCACGCCGCTGGCGACGGTCAGCATCGTGGCGGCCAGCAGGGTGGTGATGAGGGTGTTGTCCTTGTTCAGTTGGGCGTTGCGGGCATTCATGTGGGTCTCCTTCGGGGCGGTCGGTGGTGATCGATGACCGCACTTTAGGCAGCGCCTTCCACACCCTCAATCGTTGCGCGACGAAATGCGGAAAACGGCTCTTGAAACCGCGCTCGACCGGATGAACCTTTCGCGCGCCGGGCGCGCCCTGCCGCGTATCAGCGGCACAAGCCCAGGGCGCGCTGCTCCGCGCTGCAGACCGAATCGCCACGCGCCGTCGGCTTGCCCTGGCGCGCGAGGCAGGCCTTGATTTCATTGGTGGCCGGCGTGAAATAGCGCCAGCCCTCCGGCAGCTGCGGGAGCGCCAGGTCGGCTTCCTTCCACTTCGGGTGGCCCCTGGCCTGCAGCGCGGCGAAGTTCTGGCACAGGGAACGCGCGAAGCGCCCAAGCTGCTCCGCCGTGTCCTTTTGCGGATAGTCGTAGGTGGCGAGCAACGTACCCACCGCCAGCGTCTCGATATCCGCACCCAGCAGGTTCGGGTAGCTCGCTGCCTTCAGGGTCGCGCGGACATACGAGCTGCCAGCCGCGCCCAGCACCGCCTTCGACGCCGCGTTTGCGGGGTCAAAGGCGAGCAGCTTCACGAACTTCTGCGCCTCGGGCTTCATGTGGGCAATCAGGGGAGCCGGCTGCGCGCTGACGACGGCGACCACGTCCACGCTCTTGTCGGTGAGCAATTTCACCAGTGCCTCCTCGGTGGAGGCATACACCGCGTTCGCTTCCGGGATGGGCGCATCGAACAGCCGCCGGTAGAGCGCGTGCGTGGTCAGCGCCGCGCCGCTGCCGACCGCGCCGCCGCTGATCTTCGCCTCGCGGATGTCGTGCACGAAATTCATCGGCGAATCGGCGCGCACAATGAAGTGGATCTCGTTGTCGAACAACGGCGTCACGATGCGCAGGGCCTGGGTCAGCTCGAGTGCCTCGGCGTGGCCGGCGCGCGCCTGCTCGGTGAGCGCCTTCAGCACGTCGGCCTGGACGATGGCGAGCTTCACGCTGCCGTCGTAGCGCAGCAGCTTGATGTTGGCCGCCGCGCCCGGCGTGGGCAGCACCGTGAGGCGCACATTGGCGGCCGGCGCCACCAGGCGCGCGAGATCGCCGCCGACCGCATAGTGGGTACTTTTTTCGGAATCGGTGGCGATTTTCCAGTCGACCGCAGCTTTAGCCGGCGCCACCCCGGTGGCCATCAGCGCCAGCAGTGCCGCGATCATCCGTCGCACAGGAGGCATGACTGCGGTCCGCCTACTTCGTCTCGAGCTTGCACAAGCCGAGCGCCGCCACCGCTTCGGTGCACGGCGTGACCGGCGCAGTCGGTTTGGCGGGCGGCTCGGCAGGCAGCGGTTTGGCGGCAGGCTTGGGTGCAGGCGCAGGCTTGGCGGGCTCCGCCGGCGGCTCCACCTTGCCGGCGGGGGACACGGGCTTCGCATCCTGCGGCAAGGCGGCGGCGGGCGCGGGCGGCTGCACCGGCGCAGGAACGGTTGCCGGCGCAGGCGTCCGGCCGGCGGCCTTGGCGGCATCGTCCTTCGATTCGCTGGCGCGAAAGCGCGCCGCGTACAGGCCGGCAAACACGAAGGAACAAATGATGATGAACATCACCGCCAGCGAGGGACGGCCGCCCTGCGCATCGGCCTGCCTGACGAGGACCGTCGGCGGCGCATGGCCGGCCTGCGCGGTGCCATCCTCGACGGTGGCGACATGGGTCGCAGACACCGTGGATTCCGCGCCGCCGTCCGCCAGCGGCGCGGTCGATTCCGTTGCTGGCGCCGCTTCCGGGTCGCCCTCGAGGATTTCCTGCTTGGGCAGGTCGCCGCCGCACCGGTAGCATTTCTCGACGTTGATGTGGTTGATCGAGCCGCAGTGCGGGCAGGGCGCGAGGTGCATCGCCGCGCCGCAGGCGACGCAAAACTTTGCCTCCGTGGCGTTCGGATGTGCACAGTAGGGGCAATTGCGTTTGGCCATGGTCCGGGTGGAGATGAGGTGCGAGCAGCGCGCTTTTGCACTCCATTCTAATTCGTGGCGGGCCTCCATCCGCGCGGCACGGCGGGAAAAACTCCAAACCCGAGCATTGGCGCGCTCTTTCGGGGCATTTTGCCATGCGCGCCGCACCAGGCCTTGGGTTTGGATTCTTGATCCCCAGCGACGGGGCAACGAGGTTCAATGCGCAGGACCGCGCGGTCCCCGCGCCAGGCCGGCGCTTCGCATCGCTAATCGCATGCGAGCGTGCCCGGCGGAGATGACTCAAATCAATCCGCAATCCGTGCGCCACGCTATGATGAAACCATCCCCCATTGAGGAGCAACCCCGTGAAGATTCTGGTTCCCGTCGACGGTTCAGCAGCCAGCCTGCGCGCGCTGGCGTATGTGGTCTCGCACGCATCGATGTTCACGCCGGACATCAGCCTGATGCACGTGCACCTGCCGCTGCCGAGCGGCAAGGCCACCTCCTGGGTGGGCAAGGACGCCGTGCAGGCGTATTACGACGAGGAATCGGACGCCGCCCTCAAGCCCGCCATCGACCAGCTGGCCAAGTCCGGGGTCAAGGCGGAGGTGATCAAGCGCGTCGGCGATCCCGGCGCGGAAATCGCCAGCATGGCGGCGTCGGGATTCGATCTCATCGTCATGGGCAACAAGGGACGCACCGCGCTGGGCAACATGTTCATGGGCTCGGTGGCCACGCGCACCGTTGCCGAGGCCTCGGTGCCGGTGCTGCTCGTCAAGTAGGCTGCGCCGGTCTCCCGCCGATCCGGTCGCGGCGGGACCTCATTTCACTGACGCGCGCCGCGGGCGCCGGCGGGCAAAGCGCCCGCCAAACGGTCAGTTCGACTTGCCACCCACCGTATTGGCAATGCCCTTGTGTTCGTTGTATTGCGTGTATTCGTCATTACCGACGGACTTGACCAAATACGGCGTGGTGGGCTTGGCCAGGCGGGAGCCGGTGGCGAACTCCTTGCTGGTGCGGAATGCGCCATTGGCCTTCTGTGCCGGATCATCGCCGTCGAGCGACGCGCAGGCGGACAGGCCCAGCAAGGCGAGGGCGGGAAGGATCACGATCGGGTTCTTCATCACAGTCTCCAAGTAAGGCGCGGACAACGGCCGGTGCTGCGACGATTGTAGGGCAAATGCGGCGCGCACGCATGCCGCGGGGGGTGGCACGCAATCCGGCCCCGCACTTCTGCATTCCGTCGATTCGGGCTCGCTGGCGGCCCCCCTCGATGGCTAAGGTGCGGCCTGTACGACCCACATCCGATCGAAGGCCCCCATGAACATCCACCCTCTCCGCCCCGCCATTCAAGCCTCTGCGCTTGCCCTGACACTGGGACTGGCCTATGCCGCGCCGGCGATGTCCGGCGAGTTCAGCGCCAGTTTCGACATCTCTGACAAGGCGTCGGTGGAAGACACCGGCCTTCCGGTGTATCCGGGCGCCACGGTGATCCCGGGAAAGAAAAGCGAGGGCGATGCCGCCAACGTGCGGTTTTCGATCGGTGAATACGGCCTCAAGGTGGTGGCGGCCAAGCTCACCAGCGGCGACAGCCGCGAAAAGGTGGCGGCGTTCTACCAGGACGCGCTCGCCCGGTTCGGCAAGGTCCTCGATTGCACGAATGCCGAGCCTTCGGAGCGGCGCGCGCGGGACAGAAAGTCGCGCGAACTCGATTGCGAGGGCGAACGCGCCAAACGCAACGGCTTCCTGTTCAAGGCCGGACTGAAACGCGACCAGCGCGTGGTCTCGATTGAAACCAAGGGCGACGCCACCGTCATTTCGCTGGTGCACGTCGAGGTGCGCGGCCTCGATTGACGCCGGTGCGCCGGTTTCACGCACGCCGCCGGATGACCGGCAAGAACCGCCTTCGCACCCTTCCGCCGCGCCGCCCACCCGGCGGGCAGTCATCAGGAACACACCCGCCATTCCGCCGGTCTTCCGGCGGGCGGCCTGCCAGTCGCGCCGTGCCAACGCGCTTCACCCCGTGATTCGGGGGTTTTGTCGATCCTGCATGGCAGGCGGCGGGCTTCCGGCGCAGAATTCCGCCATTCAAACCGGGCGCCGCGCACCGCAGCCCGCAACCTGCCCGGCCCCGACTTTCAAATCCACGGAACGTCCATGAACCACCGCCTGTTGCTTCCCCTGTTGATCACCGCCACCCTCGTTGCCTGCGGCAAGCCACCGGGCGGCGCCGACAAGGCCAAGGGGGCCGACGCCACCGCCACCGCCCTGAAGATCTCCCCGGAGGACCTGCACACGCTGCGCAACACCGCGCTCGCGTCCGGCCCGTCGATCACCGGCTCGATCCAGCCGGAGCGCCGCGCCGACCTGCGCGCCGAAATTCCGGCGGTCGTCATGCAGGTGGTCCGCGAGAACGGCGATTTCGTCAAGCGCGGCGACCTGCTCGTGCGCCTGGACGACACCGCGATCCGCGAAAGCCTGAACTCGGCCGAGGCCAGCATCCGCGCGGCGACCCAGGCCTTCGACCAGGCGGTGCGCCAGTTCGAGCGCGCCACCACGCTGCGCACCAGCGGGATGGTGTCGGCCGCCGCGCTGGAAGATGCCGAAACGCGCCGCAACAACGCGCAAAGCGAACTGGAAGCCGCCAAGACCCGCGCCGCGCAGGCCCGCCAGCAGCTGACGCGCACCGAAGTGCGCGCCCCGTTCGACGGCCTGGTCACCGACCGCAAGGTCTCGGCCGGCGACACGGCGCAGATCGGCAAGGAGCTTCTCAAGGTCATCGATCCGTCGAGCATGCGCCTCGAGGGCCTCATCTCGGCCGACAACGTCGGCGCGGTCAAGGCCGGCCAGGTCGTGCATTTCCGCGTCAACGGCTACGGCGACCAGGAATTCGAGGGCAAGGTGCGGCGCGTGAATCCGTCCGCCAATGCCACCACGCGCCAGGTCGAGGTGCTGGTCGATTTCATCGACAAGAAGCAGCCCAGGCTGGCCGGCTTGTATGCCGAAGGCCGCATCGAAACCGAGTCCAGCGAGGGCCTCACGGTCCCGGCCACCGCGCTCATGCGCGACGGCGACAAGGCCGAGGTGTGGCGCGTGGCCGAGGGCAGCGTCAAGCGCGTGGCCGTGCAGATCGGCGACCGCGACCCGCGCACCGGCGACTTCGCGCTCAAGGACGGCTTGAAGCCGGGCGACCTGTTGATCCGCTACCCGTCGACCACGATCAAGGATGGCCAGAAGGTGGAGATGGCCGGCGCGGGCGGCGCCAAATCGGCCGCGGCCGTGGCCCCGGTCGCCTCCAACGCCGGCGGCGCCGCCAAATAGCCGCACCGGGAGGACACCATGTTTCTATCTGATTTCAGCATCAAGCGGCCGGTCGTCACGGTCGTCATCATCCTCATGCTGATGGCCTTCGGGCTGATGGCGCTTTCCAAGCTGCGGGTCAACCAGATCCCGGACGTCGACATGCCGGTGATGGTGGTGACCATCCCCTATCCGGGCGCCTCGCCGGACTCGGTCGAACGCGAGATCCTCAACCGCATCGAGAAGCCGCTGCAGGCCATTTCGCAGGTCTACCAACTGCGCGCCACGGCGAACGAATCGAACGCGCAGTTCGTCATCATCTTCAATTTCAAGAAGAACATGGTGGAGGCCTCGGACGAGATCCGCAACGCCATCGCCAGCGTGCGCCACAAGTTGCCGGTGGAAATGCGTGAGCCGATCCTGACGCGCATCGACCCCTCGGCGCAGCCGATCATGCAGATGGCGCTGTCCTCGACCACGCAATCGCACGCCGAGATCTCGCGCCTGGGCGAGGATGTGCTGGCCGACAAGTTCCGCGGCATCGACGGCGTGGCGACGGTCACGGTCAACGGCTCCTTGAAGCGCGAACTGTCGGTGCTGCTGCGCGCCGAGAAGCTGCGTGAATTCGGGATTTCGGTCTCCGAGGTGGTGGCGGCCTTGCGCGCGCAAAACACCACGGCGCCGGTCGGCCGCGTGATCGGCCCGCTCGATGAGCAGAGCATCCGCCTGGTCGGCCGCCTCGAATCGCCCGGCGAATTCACCGACATTGTGCTGCGCCGGCGCGGCAACGAGATCGTCAAGCTCGGCCAGGTGGCGACCATCAAGGACAGCTTTGCCGAGCTGTCGGGCTTCAGCCTGCGCAACGGCCACCCCAATGTCGGCCTGTCGGTCACGCGATCGCGCGACGCCTCCACGGTCACCGTGGCCAACAAGGTGCGCGAGGCCGTCGAAACCATCAACAAAACCCTGCCGGCGGGCACCAAGGTCGAGATCACGCGCGACGGCGGCAAGGAGGCCTCCGACAGCCTGCGCAACGTCATCGAGGCGCTGATCTTCGGCGCCATGCTCACGATCTTCGTGGTGTACGTGTTCCTCAATTCCTGGCGCTCCACGCTCATCACCGCGCTGTCGCTGCCGACCTCCGTCATCGCCGCGTTCATCGCGGTGTGGGCTTGCGGATTCACGCTCAACTTCATGACCCTGCTGGGACTGTCGCTGGCGATCGGCGTGCTGATCGACGACGCCATCGTGGTGCGCGAGAACATCGTGCGCCACATGGAAGGTGGGGAGGACCGCATGACCGCCTCGCGCAACGGCACGGCGGAAATCGGCCTCGCCGTGGCCGCGACCACGTTCTCGATCGTCTCGGTGTTCCTGCCGGTGGCCTTTATGGGCGGCGGCGGCGGCGAATGGTTCCGACCCTTCGCGCTCACCGTCGCGGTGTCGGTGCTGGTCAGCCTCTACATCTCCTTCACGCTCGACCCGATGCTGTCGGCCTACTGGGGCGACCCGGTCGGCTACCAGCACCGCAAGAAATCCGGACTGTCGCTGCTGCTCGAGCGCTTCAACGTCTGGTTCGACCATCAGGCCAACTGGTACGGCAACGTCATCGCCTGGGCCCTGCATCACCGCAAGTGGATGATCGCCATTTCCGTGGTCACCTTCATCGGCGCCATCGTGCTGCAGGCCACTGTCGGCGGCTCGAGCTTCCTGCCGGCGTCCGACGTCGGCAACATCGCCGTCGACATCCGCACGCCCTCATCGGCCAGCCTCGAGTATTCGAAGATGAAGGTCGAGCGCGCCGCCGAACTGGCGCGCGCCATCCCCGAGACCAAGGCCACCAACAGCTACGTCAATCCGGGCGGCGGGCGCATCTACGTCGACATCGGCAAGAGCACCGAGCGCAAGCGCTCCGCCTCCGACATCGCCAAGCAGCTGCGCGAATCGCTCGCCGGCCTGGTGGGCGCGGAGTATGTCGTGCTCGACGACATCAACAACGGCGTGAGAAAACCGGTGCAGATCCTGTTCTCCGGCCCCGACGCGAGGAAGCTGAACCAGATCGCCAGCGATTTCATGGCCAAGCTCAAGAAGGTGCCCGGCGCGGTGGACGTCGGCCTCTCGGAGCAGGAACCGAAGGATGAACTGCGCATCGAGTTGAACCGCGGCCTGGCCAACGCCATGGGCATTTCCGTGGGCGACGCGGCGCAGACCCTGCGCGTGGCCTTTGCCGGCGTGGAAGTCGGCGACTGGGTCGATCCCACCGGCGAGACGCGCGACGTGGCGGTGCGCCTGCATCCGGACGATCGCGTCAACGCCTCGCAGATCGAGCGCCTGCCGATCCTGGTGGCCGGCACCGGCGTGACCGTGCCGCTCGACCAGATCGCCGAGATCACCATGGGCAAGGGCCCGGCGCAAATCCAGCACCAGGACGGCAAGCGCATGATCGCCGTCTCAGCCAACACCCAGGGCCGCTCGCCCGGCGAAGTCACCTCGGACGCGCTCAAGATCGCCAAGGCCATCGAGTTTCCGTCCGGCTACGGGCTGGAA
>CAZTYC010000054.1:0-14982 GCA_964617435.1 uncultured Burkholderiales bacterium | reverse complement strand
GACCAACCTGACCAACGCGGTGACGAGCCAGTGCGTGGTGGTCAACACGGTGGCGGACTTTTCCATCACCAAGTCCAATGGCGTGAATAGCGTGGGCGCCGGATCCGCAACGACCTATGTCATCCGGGTCAGCAACGCGGGGCCGTCAACAGTGGCGGGCGCGATCCTGAGCGATCCGCCCGCAATGGGTTTGGCAAAGATGGCGGTGGCCTGCTCGGCAACGCCTGGGGCCTGCGTAACGCCGCCGAGCGTGGCGCAGCTGGAAAGCGGCACCTTCGCCCTGCCGGCGATTGCGGCGGGAGCGTTCTATGAAATCACGCTTGCGGCCACGGTCACTGCGATCAGTGGCAACGTGACGAACAGCGCCACAGTGTCGAGCCCGTTCGATCCCAATGCCGCGAACAACACAGCCACAGACACCGACACCGTGACCGTTGCCGCGCCGTCCCTCACAAAAGGATTCTCTCCGACTTCGATCGCCATCGGAACCACAAGCACGATCACGTTTACCCTGGCCAATCCCAACGCGATCGCGCTGACCAATGCCTCATTTGCCGACACCCTGTCCGGCATGGCCGTGAATGCGACGGGTTCCGCCGGAGGCACCTGCGTTGGCGCCTCCGGCAATGCGCTGACGGCGGGCCAGACCATGCTGGCTTTCTCCGGAATCACCATCCCGGCGTCGGGCAATTGCACGGTGACCGTGGTCGTGGTGAGCAACGTGCCCGGCATGCACCCGAACACCACGGGCGTGATGACGACCAATGAAGCACCGGCAAGCGCCGTATCGAATACCGCGACGTTGACGGTCACTGCGTCACCCCCCACGATTGCAAAGGCTTTTGCGTCTCCGACGATCGATTCGGGTGGCGTCTCCACGCTGACAATGACCATCACGAATCCGAATGCCGGCCCGATCACGATCAACAGTGTGACCGACACCTTCCCGGTCACGCCGGGAACGGGATTGACGCGCGCTGCGACCCCGAACGCCGTGACGACTTGTGCGGGTGGCATCGTGACCCATACCGCGGGGTCCGTGACGTTGACCGGGGGCACCGTCCCCGCGTCCGGTTCGTGCACCGTTTCAATTGATGTTACGGCGGCGATGGCTGGCAGCTACACCAACACCATTGCAGCGGGCGCGCTCACGACCAACGCCGGCAGCAACGCCATGGCGGCGACGGCGATGCTCACCGTCAATCCTGTCGCCAACGTGTCCGTGGTCAAGGCGGGCCCTGCAACAGTCGCCTGGGGCACGACCCTGACCTACTCGGTCACGGTCTCCAATGCGGGCCCGGACGCGGCCAACAACACGGCATTCACGGACAACGTGCCTGCGGCCGTCACGGGCGTGACCGCATCCTGCGGCATGGCGACGGGTGGCGCATCCTGCGGCACGGTGAATGTTTCGACGAACGCCGTCACCAGCACGATCACGGCCCTGCCTGCGGGCGGCAGTGTGACATTCACGATCCAAGGCACCGCGCCGCAGTCCGGGACGCTGGGCAATGCTGCGACCGCCATCGTGCCGATGGGGATCAGCGACCCGGATGACCCGGGCCGCACCGGGGCGGGCAACAACACGTCGAATACCGTCACCACGACCGTGCTTGCACCGGATCTGCGCTTGACCAAGACCGCTGCGCCGGCAAGCTTCACGGTGGGTGCCCCGGGTAGCTTTACGCTCTCTCCGAGCAATGCCAGCGGAACTTCGCCGACGGCCGGTTTGATCACCGTGACCGACACCCTGCCCACGGGCCTGGCCTATGTTTCTGCCGGATCGGGCGGAGCCGGCTGGACGTGTATGGCGGCGGGTCAGACAGTGACGTGCACCACCATGAATTCCATCGCCGCCGGGGCGACGGGTAGCCCGATCACGATCAACGTCAGTGTGGCAGCTGCGGCAGTTCCGAGTGTGACGAATACCGCGCAGATTTCCGGTGGCAACGAACCGGCGGTCAACGGCGGCAACAACAGCGCGCTTGCGATGGTTGCCGTCTCGAACATGGCCATCAACACGTTCCTGACCGACGGCGCGCAAACCGGTCTGCCCGGTTCAACCGTCCTTTACACCCACGTCTTCAACGCGGGGCTGGCCGGCACGGTGAGTTTTGCCACGCTCAGTGCGCCGATGCCGAATGTCGCTGGTTGGACCAATGCGATTTTCCGCGATAGCAACTGCAACGGCACGCTTGAATTGGGCGAGGGTTCTTCGCCGTTGTCCGGAAGCGTGGCCGTGAATCCGGGAGACCAGGTGTGCCTGATCATCAAGTCGAACATTCCGGCGACGGCGCCCTACAACGCACAAGACTTCATTACCGTCACGGCCTCGTTCACGCCGGCGATGGGCCCGGTGACGACCTACACCCGCCAGGACGTGACCACCGTCGGGTCAGCCGGCGGCGCGGGTCTCACGCTGATGAAGTCGGTCCGCAACATCACGCAAGGTGGGTCCGCGGGCACCTCCAACACGGCGCGGCCGGGAGACACGCTTGAATATGTCATCACCTACTCGAACTCATCGAGCACTCCGGTCATGATGGTCGTCATTTCCGACAACACGCCTGCGTTCACCAACTTTGTCACTGCCTCCTGCGGCACGCCCTTGCCGGCCGCCCTTACCGCGTGCAACGTCACCACCCAGCCGATGGTGGGAAGTGGCGGCAATGTGCAGTGGACCTTGACCGGTCAACTCAACGCCTCCCAATCGGGAGCGGTGGTGTTCCGCGTGGTGGTCCAATAACCGCAGGTCCGCTGTTTGGAAAGTGAAACTCAAGGTCTGGCGGGCGTTTCAGGCGGAAAATGGCTGGAACGCCGCGCCAATGCTAGAGTTTTACTATTGGGCGACCATGTGCCGGCCCAAAATGAAAAAGCCCCGGAAGGGGCTTTTCAGTGGCGGAGAGGGCGGGATTCGAACCCGCGGTAGGCTATTAACCTACGCACGCTTTCCAGGCGTGTGACTTAAACCGCTCATCCACCTCTCCGGAATTGCAGCAGGCCGCCATTATACCCGTGGAGGCGGCGTTTCCCGTGCATCAGACAGCCAGTCCTCGAGGACCGTCTGGCGGTCCGCGTCTAGGACGGGGGGCGCGACGCCATGGACCGCGGGCGAGGCCCCAAAACCGATCGGGTTGCGTGGCGCGACAACGGTGCCGCCGCTGGCATGCGGCATTTGAATGCAGGTGCCGCGTGCAACGACGTGTGGATCGGCGAACGCCTGGTCGATGGTATTGACCGGCCCGCACGGCACCTGCGCGGCGTCGAGCAAGTCAATCCATTCGCGGGTCGTGCGCGTCCGGGTGACCGCGGCGATGCCCGCCACCAGCGCCACGCGATTGGCCACGCGCGCCGGATTGGTGGCAAATCGTTTGTCCTCGGCCCACTCGGGCTTGCCGGCAATCTCGCAAAACTTCCTGAACTGTCCGTCGTTGCCCACGGTGAGGATCATGTTCCCGTCCGCCGTCGGAAAATCCTGGTAGGGGACGATGTTTGGATGCGCGTTCCCCATGCGCCCGGGGACCTTGCCGCCCACCAGGTAATTCGAAGCTTGATTGGCCAGGCAGGCCAGTTGCACGTCCAGCAAGGCAAGATCGATGTGTTGTCCAAGACCCGAGCGCGTTCGCTCGATCAAGGCCGCCTGGATCGCGTTGGCGGCATAGAGCCCGGTCATGATGTCCGTCAGTGCGACACCCACCTTTTGCGGGCCGCCCCCGGCTTCGTCGTCGGGTCGGCCTGTGATGCTCATCAGGCCGCCCATGCCCTGGATCAGGAAATCGTATCCCGCCTTTTCGGCGTATGGTCCGCGCTGGCCAAATCCGGTGATGGAACAATAAATCAGGCGCGGATTGCCATTGTGCAGCGACGCAAAATCCAAGCCGTAGGCTTTCAGACCACCGACCTTGAAATTTTCGATGAGGACGTCGGCACGATCCGCCAGGCGGCGCACCAGTGCCTGTCCATCGGCGCGCGTAAAGTCAATGGCGATGGAGCGCTTGTTTCGGTTCGCGCACAGGAAGTAGGCCGATTCACGCGTGTCATTGCCTTCGGCGTCCTTGAGCCAGGGTGGCCCCCACGCGCGCGTGTCATCCCCGGACCCGGGGCGCTCAACCTTCACCACATCCGCGCCGAGGTCGCCCAGCAATTGGCTGGCCCACGGACCCGCCAACACACGGGAAAGATCGAGGACCTTGATCCCCGCCAGGGGCGCGGGGCGCAGTTCAGCGTCCGCCACAGGACATCACGAAAAGGCGGGAATGCCGGTGATTGCACGTCCCAGGATTAGCGCGTGGACGTCGTGGGTGCCTTCGTAGGTGTTGACCACTTCCAGGTTCACCAGGTGGCGGGCCACGCCGAATTCATCGCTGATACCGTTGCCGCCGAGCATGTCGCGCGCCTGCCGCGCGATGTCCAGCGCCTTGCCGCAATTGTTGCGCTTCAGGATGCTGGTCACCTCGACGGCCGCCGTTCCTTCATCCTTCATGCGCCCCAGGCGCAACACGCCTTGCAGGCCCAGCGAAATCTCGGTGAGCATGTCTGCAAGCTTCTTCTGGATCAACTGGTTCGCCGCAAGCGGCCGGCCGAACTGCTTGCGGTCCATCGTGTATTGGCGCGCCGTGTGGAAGCATGCTTCCGCCGCACCCATCGCCCCCCATGCAATCCCATAGCGTGCGCTGTTCAGGCAGGTGAACGGTCCCTTCAGGCCGCGAACCTCCGGGAACGCATTTTCCTCCGGACAGAACACGCCATCCATGACGATCTCGCCGGTAATGCTGGCGCGCAGGCCCACCTTGCCATGGATTGCGGGCGCGGTGAGTCTCTTCCAGCCCTTCTCAAGAACGAATCCGCGGATTTCTCCCGCGTCATCCTTCGCCCAAACCACGAACACGTCGGCGATCGGGCTGTTGGTGATCCACGTCTTTGCGCCGGTCAATTCGTAGCCGCCGTCCACTTTCCGTGCACGCGTGACCATGCTGCCCGGATCGGACCCGTGGTTCGGCTCCGTCAATCCAAAACAGCCGATCCATTCGCCCCGGGCCAGCTTCGGGAGATATTTCTGTTTGGTTTGCAAATTGCCGAATTCGAAGATTGGCAGCATCACCAACGAAGACTGCACGCTCATCATCGAGCGGTATCCGGAGTCCACGCGCTCCACCTCGCGCGCGACCAGGCCGTAGCACACGTAGTTGAGGCCGGCGCCGCCAAACTCCTCGTCGATGGTGGCGCCCAGCAATCCGAGTTCCCCCATTTCGCGGAAAATCGACGGATCCGTGGACTCCTGCCGAAACGCTTCGAGGACGCGGGGTTGCAGCCGGTCCGCGCAATAGGACGCCGCGGTGTCCCGCACGGCCCGCTCGTCCTCGCTCAATTGCGAGTCCAGCAGGAGCGGGTCTTCCCAGTGGAAGCGGGGCTTGATCTGGTCGCGTTTCATTTCGGTTCCGACCCGGGTATCAGGATTTCTGGCGGGCGAACATGTCCCAGAGGCGCGCGGCTTCGGTCAGGCCGTCCGGTCCCTGGATTCCGCGAAAGATTTCACTCGCCTTGTCCTTCTGCCCGGCCAGCACGTGCGCAATACCGAAGCGCAAGCGGGCCTCGTCCGGCCGCTTGAGGTCGGGAAGCTTGAGGCCCTCGGCCATCATGTCCAGGCCACGTTGGCCTTCGCCCTTGATCACTAGGTCATAGCCGTTGTTCAAGCGTGCAACGCTGGTATTGGGGATCGGCGTGTTCTTCGCCGCCCGCGCCTTTTCGTCCGCCAATTCCTTGTTGATCGACGCCATCAGCTTCTTGTATTTCTCATTCGAGCTGTCCTTCGACAGCGCGCCGGCATCGATGCCGGCCTCGATGACTTTCTTGGCCTCGGCGGGATAGCCAAGCTGATTCAGCACAAAGTTGGCCATCTCCAGGAAGTCGTTCGTCGAGGCCAGAAGTCCCAACTCAAGCTTGAGCCGGTACATGTCCAGGACCAGCCGGTCGCCAAACCCCTTCTTGAGTTCGGTGCGGGCGATCAAGTCCCGCCAGTAGTCACGCTTCGGATAGGCCACCACCAGCTTTTCCAGCGCCGAAATGTACGCTGCATCGTCCTTGACTTTGAGCGCAGTACTGCCCAGCAAACGGTATTGGTCTTCAGGAGGCGTCTTCCCCGCCTTTTCGGTTTCGCCCACATAGATGCCGATTTCACGCAGCGCGCCCGGATAATCCTCGGTCAGATAAAGGGCGTGGCCGAGAATCAGCCGCAGGTCGCCGCTTCCGCCTTCCTTCAACGCCGTTTCCGCCCACCCGGCGGAGGCCTTGTAATCCTTGAGCTTGTAGGTGATCCGCGTGATGGCATCGGCGATCTTGCCCTTGTCTGCAGCCGGCATCTGCGGCATGGCATAGGCCTTCATCAGGGACTGCGCTGCCAGTGCCTCGTTTCCGGACGAGAGTGCCGTGGTCGCGCGCAGGCGGTAAATGAAATAGCTTTCGTATTCGGTGCGATTGGCGACCTTTTCCGCCTCGTCGATCTTGGCCAGGGCCTCGGCGTACTTCTTTTCCTTGACCAGGGCTTCCGCCGCCAGAAGCGGCTTGCCGACTTCTTCACGCAGCCCCTGTTGCTGCTCCTGCTTTGCCGCCTCGGGCGCCGCCTGCGATGCGCCGCCGCCGTACTTTTGTGCCGACACCGATTGCGGCGCGAGTGCGCCGGCAAGCAATGCAACGAACAGGGCTGAGGCGCGCGAAACAAGGGGAGCAGGGAAATTCATGATTGGATCCTTGGGGCGTTCGCACTTTGGCGCGCGCCGCGCAAAAACCGGCGCAGTGCCAAACAGCCGCGAGCGAGATGATTGGGATAACTCGGCATTTTACCAGCGCGCCCGCTGCAGGGCTTGTCCAGCAGGTCCTGGCGGAGATGATGGCTGTTGGCATTCCTGCCTGCCGCCGGTCCCGGCCGGTCCAGATGGCCCGTCGGATTGAGTATCATTGAATCCCGCGTCCAGGTGTCCCGCAAAGGAGTCGTCCATGAATCGCCGAAATTTTCTCACCTCGTCTGCTTCATTCTCCGCGGCCCTCTCGGGCGGGTGGATGATCCCGTCCTGGTTTGCCAACGCGCAGACCGAATCGGACGCGGCATGGCGGATCTTTGAAGTGACCGCCAGGGTGGAGGTTTTGAAGCCTGCGGGGACGACGCGCATCTGGTTGCCGATGCCGATGACGGTCGATACAAGCTATCAAAAAAATCTCGGGCAGCAGGTCAGGGTCGAGGATGGTGGCATGTTGAAGCCCGCGGACCAGGTCCGGGACGCCCATTGGGGCTTGGGCATCGTCACGGCTGAGTTTCAGCCTGGGGCAAAGGCGGCGATGACCCTGACCAGCCGGTTTGCCACGCGCAACCACAGCGTGGACCCGTACGCGGGGCGCGGCATGATGGCCAGCGCCGACGAGCAAAAGCGCTTCCTGAAGCCTTCCGACCTCCTGCCGACGGATGGCATTGTGAAATCGACGTCCGACTCCATCGTCAAGGGAATGAAGTCGGACACTGACAAGGCGCGGGCGATTTACGATTGGGTCGTGGAAAACACCTATCGCGACCCGAAGGTCCGCGGTTGTGGCGTGGGCGATGTGAAGTTCATGCTCGAGAACAAGTCTTTCGGCGGCAAATGCGGCGATCTCAACGCCCTGTTCGTGGCGTTGGCGCGTGCGGCCGGGGTGCCCGCTCGTGACGTGTACGGTATCCGCGTGGCCGATTCGCAGCGCGGCTACAAGTCATTGGGTAAGTCCGGGGATATTTCGAAGGCTCAGCATTGCCGTGCCGAGTATTACTCGCAAACCGCAGGCTGGGTGCCCGTCGATCCGGCCGACGTGCGCAAGGTGATCCTCGAAGAGGAGGGGGGCAAGAAGATCGACGATCCCAAGGTGGTGGCGGCGCGCAAGTTCCTGTGGGGCAACTGGGAAATGAACTGGCTTGCGCTCAACTACGCGCACGACGTTGCGCTGCCGGGATCCGCGAAGCAAAAGGTCGGTTTCTTCATGTATCCGAATGCGGAAACTGCGGATGGCCGGCTTGACCAACTCGATCCGGACAACTTCAAATATTCGATCTCCTCGCGCGAGCTGACGGCTTGATGGCGGGATCTGAGGGGTATCGAACCGCGATGCGGGATGCATCGCGGTTTTTTTTGTGGGTCGCCCTGGTCGCCGGCACCGCTCAGGCGGCCGAAGTGCGAACCTGGAAGGGCGGGCCTCCGCCACCGCTGGAACTAAAGGACCTCGGCGGCAACCCCAAATCCCTTGGAGACTGGCGCGGCAAAGTGGTCGTGGTCAACTTCTGGGCCACCTGGTGCGAACCGTGCATCGAGGAAATGCCGTCGCTGCAGCGGCTGGGGGAGCGTCATGCGTCAAAGGGCCTGGCGGTCATGGGCGTGAATCTGGCTGAAGGGGAAGCGCGTATCCGGTCATTCATGGACAAGCACGGCGTGAATATGACGGTGTTGCTTGACCGCGATGGCATTGCGAAGAAGGACTGGAAGGTGCGCGGGGTTCCCGCCACGTATGTCATC
Organism: uncultured Burkholderiales bacterium; assembly: GCA_964617435.1. GTDB lineage: Bacteria > Pseudomonadota > Gammaproteobacteria > Burkholderiales > Usitatibacteraceae > UKL13-2. The sequence goes on along the minus strand of CAZTYC010000054.1, from coordinate 6,451 downwards.
GGCCGCGACGGACGCATCCGTTTCAGCATTGTCGGCCAGGTCGATTTTGCCGATCCCGCCATCGAGGGCAGAATCGTCGCGTTGTTGGCGCCAACCAAGAACAAAACCAAGCGTACGTCATGACCCACGCAAGGATCATCGATCAGCTCAAAGTGGACCAGGGTGCCGAGCGCCTGCGCTTGATCGAAGGGATCATGCGCTCACCCGCGCACATCGAACCGAAGTATTTTTACGATGAACTGGGCTGCGCGCTCTACGCGGCCATTTGCCAGCTTGACGAGTACTACCCGACACGAACCGAGAAGGCGATTTTCCAGGCGCACCGCGCGGACATCGCGACGGCAGTCGGCGCGATCGACACCTTTGTTGATTTGGGGGCGGGCGATTGCTGCAAGGCGGAAAGCTGGTTGCCGGCGCTTTCGCCCTCGCGTTACCTGGCTGTTGATATTGCCGCACCGGCACTTGATGCGGCGCTGGCGCGGCTGGGAGACAATTTTCCGGAGATTGAACTGGTCGGCCTGGCGACGGATTTCTCGCAGACATTGTCGATTCCGGCGGATTTGCTGCGCGGTCGCGCCCTGTTCTTTTATCCCGGCTCGAGCATCGGCAATTTTGCACCGCAGGAAGCGGAGCGGTTTCTGGCGCAAATCCGCGAATATGCGGGCGACGCGGGATTGCTGATCGGCGTGGATGCCAAGAAGGATCCGACCCGGTTGGATGCCGCCTATGCCGATGCGCTCGGCGTGACGGCTGCGTTCAATCTCAACGCCTTGCGCCACATCAACCGGATCCTTCCGGCGGATTTTGTCGAGAGCCAATGGAAGCATGTCGGGCAATACAACGCGTCCCTCGGCCGCGTGGAAATGCACCTCGAATCCCGATGCAGGCAACAGGTCCGGCTGGACGGCAGGGTGCGTGAATTTGAGGCCGGCGAGCGCATCCACTCGGAGAATTCCTACAAGTACTCACGGGCCGAGTTCGAGGCGCTGCTTCGGAGCGCCGGGTTTTCGTCGGTGCGCGCCTGGTCTAACGACCCGGAGGAATTCTGGGTTTTCCTCGCGCGGTAGGGTTCAGCGCAAGCGGCCGGAAAACAGATAGCGGCTGCCCGGAACGGTGGTCCGCACGGTCCAGCTTTGACAGAATCGGGGCAGGTGCCGCCACGGACGGTCAAAGCTCTCGAAATTGGTGATCGTCATGCGGTGCGTATGGCGCAAGTACCAGTTCCCCGGAAAGAACCAGCGCGGAAACAACTGCGTGCTGGCGGCCACCACGCGGGTTCCCGTCCTTGCTTGCGCGAACAGATGCGCAAGGCTCTCCGGCGATTGCAACAGGTCGTGGGTGTAACTGAACAGGATTGCATCCGGCGGTGGATCCGTCTTTGCGGTTGCGCCGCAGGCGTGTTGCAGGCTCACGTTTCCCAGTGAATGATCCAAAACCCGCTGGCGCGCAATGGCCAGCATTTCCGGCGACGGCTCAAACGCCAGCACATGCCCCGCAGGGCCGACCGCGCCAGACAACGCGGGCAGGCACCAACCCGTGCCGCAACCGCAATCGAGCACTGTTTCCCCGGCCTTCAGGTCAAGCGCGTCGATGGCCAACCGGCGGATGCCCGTGATGTAACGCGTCTCGTCGTCATACACCGGCGCCAACGCGGCGTACAGCCGGTTGGCGGCGTCGACTTGGGCGCTCATCGGGCGGCGTCGCGCGCCAGTCGCAGGCCGGAAAACTGCCAGCGCACCTCGGGCGGAAAAAAGTTGCGGTAGCTGGCGCGAATATGCGCCGATGGCGTGGCGCAGGAGCCGCCGCGCAGCACAAACTGGTTGCACATGAACTTGCCGTTGTACTCGCCGACCGCGCCGGCCACGGGCTTGAATCCCGGATAGGGCAGGTACGCGCTGCCGGTCCATTCCCAGACATCGCCGAACATCTGCGCAGGCTGGCCGGGCACGGCTTCAGTGGCCAGCGCCAGCGGGTGCAGTGCATTGCTTTCCAGAAAGTTGCCGCATCGCGCAACCGTTCCGGCGGCATGCTCCCACTCGGCCTCGGTGGGCAGTCGCGCGCCCGCCCAACGGGCATACGCATCGGCCTCGAAATAATTGACGTGGCAAACGGGCGTGTCCTCGTCGATCTCGACCGTCCCGTGCAACGTGAATGTCTTCCAGGTGGCGCCGTCCCGTTGCCAATACAGCGGAGCTTCGATTCGATTGGCCTGCACCCAGTCCCAGCCGAGGGACAGCCAGAGATCCGGCTTGCGATAGCCGCCATCCGCGATGAATCGCGCGAATTCACCATGAGTCACCGGATGGGACGCGAGCAGGAAGGGTTCGAGCCACACCTTGTGGCGCGGCGATTCGTTGTCGAAGGCAAAGCCGTTTCCATCGTGGCCGATTTCCACCAGACCGCCTTCGTACGGCAACCATCTCGCTTGCTTCTTCTCCACCGGTGTCAGGGGCCAGCGCTTTTGGTACGCCGGCTTGAGGGGATTCTTTGCGAGCAGATGTTTCAGGTCGGTCAGGATGAGTTCCTGGTGTTGCTCTTCGTGATGGCAGCCGAGCGTGATCAGATCGATGGCCCCGGGGCCGCAGGCGGGATCGCCCAGCAAGTCTGCGATCGCGTTCGTGATGGATTCGCGATACGCCATGACTGTGGAAAGACCGGGGCGCGAGATCAATCCGCGTTCGGGGCGCGGATGTTTTTCGCCGACCGCGTTGTAGTACGAGTTGAACAGGACGCGGAACGCGGGGTCGAACGGCGTGAAGCCGGGGAGGAATTTCTCAAGTACGAAGGTCTCGAAGAACCAGGTCGTGTGCGCAAGGTGCCACTTGACGGGACTTGCATCGGGCATGGATTGAAGCGCGCAGTCCTCCTCGGACAACGGAGCAGCGAGTTGCTGCGTGGCTTGCCGGACGCCCAAAAATCGCTCGCGCAAGACACCGGCGCGATCGGCCAGCGGTCTTGCATGGGGTTGGTCGCGTGCCGGTGTGATTTTCCGTTCGATATTCAAGCTGCGCTCCTCATTTCCCGGCATCCAAATCTCAAAACCCCAGAAAAGACGGGGCGTTCAGGCCAAAAATGCCTCAAAAGCCGCTACAGATAAGGACTTTAGTCAAAAAATACTCTCGATTCACCGGCTTCGATCGTGCCGATTTCGGCGGCATCGGCAAAGCCTTCCTGCGCAAAGACCGACAACACCGCTTTTACGGCAGTCGGCTCGCAGGCCACCAACAGGCCGCCCGAGGTTTGTGGATCGGTCAGCAGATTCCTTTCAACGTCGCCCAAGCCGGGTGCAAGCACCACGTCCTTTCCGTACCCGGCCCAATTGCGGCCGGACGCGCCCGTGACGTGGCCTTGTTCGGCCAATTCAAGGACACCGGGAATCAGGGGAAGCTTCTTGAAATCGACGCGTGCACCGGTGCCGGATCCGCGGCAGATTTCCAGCAAATGGCCCGCAAGACCAAAACCGGTCACGTCGGTCAGCGCGTGAACGTCCGGCAATCTTCCAAGCGCGATTCCCGGCGTGTTGAGTTTTGTAGTGGAGGCGATCATCGCCGCGTAGCCGCTTTGGCCCAACCTTTCCTTTTTAAGTGCGGCGGAAAGAATGCCGACGCCCAATGGTTTTCCGAGCACCAACCTGTCACCGGGCTTTGCCCCTGCGTTACGCTTGAGATTGCGCGGATCCACCAACCCGATGGCGACCAACCCGTAAATGGGCTCGATCGAGTCGATGGTGTGGCCGCCTGCAATGGGGATGCCCGCTTCGCGGCAGACCGATTCGCCGCCGTCGAGGATTTTCTTGATCGTTTCGAGCGGCAAGGTGTTGACCGGCATCCCCACCAAGGCCAAAGCGAAAAGTGGGGTCCCGCCCATGGCGTAGACGTCCGAAATGGCATTGGTGGCGGCAATCCGGCCGAAGTCGAACGGGTCGTCGACAATGGGCATGAAGAAGTCGGTGGTCGCGACAATCGCCTGCGTCTCGTTGATCTGGTACACCGCGGCGTCGTCAGATGTCTCAATGCCAACCAGCAGTTCCTTGGGCAGGATGGGGTGGCCGGATTTGGAAATGATCTGCTGCAGAACGGCGGGCGCAATCTTGCATCCGCAGCCCCCCCCGTGGGACAGCGAAGTCAGTCGCGGAACGAGGCTCTTGAGGTCTGTGGGTGAGTTCATGGCAGTGTGGGTGAAGTCGACTGAAACATTCTACGTGGACACAAATCAGGCGGATTCGTTTCCGGCCCTGCCGTCGAGCAGGTCCCGGACCAGCGCATTGACCGCATAGCGCTCTGCTTCGGGGGCAAAGCGCTCGCGCATCTGTTCCGCAAGCTTCAACAGGCCCGCCAACCTGGATTCGTCCTTTGCCAGGCGAACAAGTTTTCGCGCGAGGTCATCGGCGTCTCCGGGCCGAAAGTAGCCCGGGTAGCCGGCGCCCAGCATGCCCAGGTTTCCTGAGACACGCGAGGCAAGCACCGCGGTCCCGCTGGTGACCGCCTCGGCGATGACGTTGGCCCCGCCTTCCAGGCGCGATGGATGCACCAGCAGGTGGGCGCGCCGTATCGCCTGCCGTGTGTCGCGGTGCGGCAAAGCCCCTAGGTAGCGGTACCGGGCGTCACGATTGGCCAGTGCGCGCGCCTGCTTCGCAAGGGCGGGATCGAGCGGCGCACCGATGTGGTCAAGCCGGAGGGGCAAGCCGGTAGGCAACAATTGGAAGGCATTGAAGATCGTGTCCGGCGATTTTTCCGATCGCAGGTGGCCGACTGCGATGCACTTGAGGAACGTCGTGGGACGCATGGCGGGCGCCAACAGCCGGCTGGACTGGACGATGACCCGGGCCTTGATCCTGAAACGCCGTGGAAGGACGCGAAGTGCATGGTCTTGCAGCACCACCAGCGCGTCCGCAAGCTCCAGCGAGCGCATGGCTTCCGCATTGCCTGGAATGTCGGCGTACAAGTCTGTCCCCGTCAAGACCAGTATGAGCCGCTTGTCGGGATGTGCGGTCCGAAATTCCCGAATCGAGATGGCGCTGCGGCGCGCATGCAAGGCAATCAGCACGTCACAGTTGCTTGCGTCCGGGCTCCACGCCGCTTGTACAATGGGCCGGAAGTTCGTTGAAAGCATGCGCCGCCATCGGTCCGCCGTCCGCCAGTTGCCGTTGTTTGCGTCTGCCAGGGATGGCGTGACGATGGAAATGCGCGGCTTCATGGATGCCGAATCTGTCAAATCGCAAGAGTGGTTTCGATGATAACCGAGTGGGGTAAGTCCGACGTGCCGCTTGGCCGCGGCGAACTGGGGGCTGCGCTCAGGGATCGTCGCGCCAGGACCTTGGCCATATACGCCGAGATCCCGGAATCCTTTTGGGTGCCGTCGCGCTTTCCCTGCCTTGATATCGTGAATCCTCCGCTCTGGGAGGTGGCGCACATCGGTTGGTTTGCGGAGTTTTTCGGGTTGCGCTGGGCGCCGCACGACCCTGCCGGACGTGGAAGGCCATCGATCTGGGATGGCGCCGATGCGCTCCTTGATTCAAGGGGGATTGCGCATGCCGAGCGTTGGTCCCGGGACTATCCGGACAGACGTTTTCTGTTCGATTACCTGGCGGCCACACTGGACGCCCTGCTGGAGGTGCTGGACTCATGTTCCGAACAGCAGCTTGAGCGCATCCGCCTGGCGTTGGTGCACGAGGACATGCACGCGGAGGCATTCCTGATGACCCTGCAAACTCTCGGCTTACCCCTGCCAGCGGGATTTTCGCGGGCTCCAATGGGAGGGTGTGGCGAGGACCTGCATTTCGAGGGAGGCGCGATCGAGATGGGACGAAGCGACCGCCACTTCAGGTTCGACAACGAAACCCCTGCCATGCGCGTGGGGGTCGAGCCATTTTCCATTGCGCCGCAGCCCGTGGCTGCGGAGGAATTGCAGGCGTTCCGCGCCTCGCCGCGATATCGCGATGCGGAACTTTGGGGCGACGAGGGCGCTGCGTGGCTGGCGCGCCAGCCGGTGTTTCGCGGGCAAACGGAGGGACATGCGGCAATGCATGTGTCGTGGTTCGAGGCGCGCGCTTTTTGCAGACACGTACAGAGGCGGTTGCCGTCGGAAGCGGAATGGGAGTTTGCAGCCGTCCATTCCGCGCGATTTCGCGCAAGTTGCGGGCAGGTGTGGGAGTGGACCACCACGCCTTTCGGGCCGTATCCCGGATTCGAGCCCGGCCCTTATGCAGACTATTCGTCGCCCTGGTTTGGAGACCATACCGTCCTGAAGGGTGGATCGTTTGCAACCGAACCCCGGCTGCGGTATCCGCAGTACCGGAATTTCTATGTCCCCGGTCGCTCGGACATGTTTTGCGGATTTCGCACCTGCGCGTTGAAATGATCGGCGGGGGCGGCGTTTCGCGATAAAATTCCAAGTGGCGGGTCTCCCCGCATTCAATCTTTGTGAATCTGGTCAGGTCGGGAACGAAGCA
>CAZTYC010000053.1:0-15049 GCA_964617435.1 uncultured Burkholderiales bacterium | reverse complement strand
AAGAAATGGCGGACTTCTCTAACTTACGCTGGTACGCTAGGCGGGGGGCAGGTCAATCATTCATTTGCCAGCCATTCTGTGGATCGTATTTAGGACCGAGAGGAAATGCTCGTAGTGATTCTTCTAGCAATCGATGCAACGAGTTGCCTACCGGAATAATCTCATCTACGAGTAAGACGCTCATTCCCGCTTCTCTAGTGCCGATGTCAGGATCTGTTTGGCGTTCATGTCCCATGTGTGATTTTCAAAGAGAACTTCCTTGGCTCGTTTGGCGATGTCTGAGCGCAGCGAGTCATCTTGGAGAAGGGCCGCAATCTGCGCAACAAAACTATCAAGATCCAGAGGCGTGAACAGCAAGGCAGTTTCGCCGTGCACATGCACATCTTCAATTGGCGTGAGCCTTGGTGCAACGACTGCAGCCCCCAACCCCATGAATTCGAACATGACCACAGGGGAGCCAAAGTCATTGGAGTGGGGTATGAGCGCAATGTCGGCTTGTGCAAGGTATTGCAGCACTTCTCTTCTTAAGACAGCGCCAGTAAATACTATGCGTGACTGTACGCCAGTCTGTACTGCGCGTTCACGCGCCTTCGGCAGTACTGGCCCGTCCCCGACTACTAACAATTTCGCTTGAGGGAACCGGGGTGCGAGTCTTGCAAGTGCGTCGATCATAAAATCCAAGCGGTCCCATTTGTCAAACCAGCCACAGACGGCCAACACTTTCGCGCCATCCAGTGCTAATTTCGCGGTAAGTTCAGGGTCGCGGGAAATGTTGAGAAACTTTTCTAAGTCAACTGCGTTAGGGACCACTTTTACGCGGTCCGCCGCAATTCCACCGCGCTCGAGAATCATGTTGCGCAAACAACTCGACACCGTCAGGATGCTTGTGCAATTCTCAAATAAAGATCGTTCGAAACGGTTGCAAAGTCCCGGAAAACTTTGGGGACGTGCGCGATCCTTAATTCCACTCACCTCATTCGCTTCAAGCACGAAAGGTATTCCGTGGCGCATGGCGGCCTTTGCGCCGGCTGTGAGGTAAAACGCATAACGTTCGTAAACCAAATCGAACTTTTCGGCGCGCAATGCCGCTTCAATCCGGCGTCTTGCAGGAAGGTTGTATGCAATTTCGGTAAGCTCGAACATTGCGTTGGGCAAATGCTTGCTGATCCATTTCCAGAGGGATTGGACACCGCTAGTGACCACAGTAGATTTGTCCACCGGTGCATCTCCAGCCGAGACCATTGGATCTATGCCGGCCGGTGAAATGACGGTTACGCGGTGTCCCATGCGCTGAAGGGCATGAACAATGCTGACGATATGGACGCCTTCCGCTCCCCGTCCCTGGGTACGGTGGTGGTAAAGGATATTAAGAGGGCGATTCGGTGTCATGACGGAATCGCGCTGGCGTAGAGCGCCTTATATTGGCGCACCATGTTTTCAATCGAAAACACCGAAAGCAGGCGCGCCCGACCGGCATTGCCCATACGGATACGTTTATCGCGTGATAGGTAAAACGAACGCATTGCGGATGCGAAGGCGCCAACGTCCCCTGGGGAAACGAGTTCCCCCGTCACGCCGTGTTCCACGGTTTCTCGCATCCCGCCGACATCTGTCCCAAGCACTGGCAATGCAGCCCGCATCGCCTCCAGAACAGCAATGGAAATACCTTCGTAGTGTGATGACATAAGGAAGACATCGCATTGTGCGAGATGGGTAGTCACGTCTTGGCAGAATCCGAGAAACCGCACCCGGCTATCCATATCCAAGTCGCGTACAAGCTGCTCCAAGTTCAGTCGCTCCGGACCATCGCCGACGAGCCACAACTCTGCCTGCTCAAGATTGGAGTCTTGGAATGCCCGAATCATCATTGCCTGATTCTTGACTTCGGACAATCGTCCAACTGTGAGAAAACGAACAGCGCCGTGCGTGCCAGCCAAGTGCAAGACCTCTTCCGATGAGATTCCGTTCATGATCGTCGTTGTTCTGGCCACGGCAATGCCAATGTCCGTTGTCAGATACCCGGCAATCGCCTCTGAGACCATGACAATACGATGATGGCGGCTTGACGCGATGCGCTCAAGAAAATGACGTGCGTTTCGCTTGATTCGTGTAATCCATCCCGGTGCGTATTCCATATATGGCCCATGCACGGTATTCACCAAACCAACTCTGGGGCAACAGAACGCAGCAAACGCGGCTTCCAGGAATACGCCCCAATTGTGCGAATGCAAAACATCAATCCTGTGTTGACGCACGAGGGCACAAAGGCGAAATGGAATGCGCCAATCGTTGCCTTCCGTTTTCTCAAGGCAAAGCACGTGTACAGTGTCATGGACGGTCTTGCGCAGGTCGCCAAGCCGCTTAACGCAACACAACACGACATAGTGCTCTTTAGACATGGCATTAGCCAGGTCAATCACCACCTTTTCGGCGCCTCCAAACTCAAGCGACTCAATCACGTGCATCACACGCATAAAGGTCATATTTTCTTCGGTTCTGAGAGCGCACGCACCTGTTCCGCCATTTGCCAAGCACTCACGTAGTGAAGCGAGAACCCCGGCCGGTCTCGGTAACGCGATTCAAGGCACGTCCACAGCGTTTCAAAGCCCCCGCCGAAGAGCATATCCATTGTCGTTTCGACCGCTCCGTGGGTGTGTACCTTGATGAAGACATGTTGCGGTGCTCCCCTCACCGCTGGGGCAAGATCCCCCCACAATGCCACCCTCGCCGGCGTTGGCGGGGCATCCGCGGAGATTTCTGCAGATTCAATGCGGGGAATCAATCCGAACTTACGACTCTGCCAGTTCAGGCCAAGTGGGCCCTGGATCAACAGGAGTTCGTCCGCATTGCACCAGGTCCCAGCGGCGGCATCGCGGCCACTATCGTGAGACTTGCGGCAGCCGGGCCTGCCCTTGGCAAAATAGATGGCGTTGATCTTTCGGGTTTGGGTGTCACTCGGAGCTGACGGCATGGTCATGTCGCAGCGGCAACCTGTCTTGATCAAGATGTCGAGCTCATTGTCCACGCCGCACCACCGCCCGTGGGGGTGCGAGTTGTCTAGCGCCCAATTGCCATGAATGAAGCAGTACAGGATTTCGCGAGTGGCTGGGTCACGCCGGAGCAATCCATGCTTTTCGTGTAGCGTTGTCTTGAACGAATTCAGCGCGTGTTCCAGATTCGCCGCGTTATCGTTATCATGATGCAGGTGAACTTCAATATCACCCAGGCCTTCGCGGCAAAGGGCCGACAGACGATCGACAATTTCTTCGTCATACTCTTCCGCGGGATAGAAGAAGGAATGTATGGGGTGGTTTCCCCCGCTGTCGCGATGCTTCCGTGCAACTTCCGGATACTCAGTCAGCCATCGTTCCACGCGCCTGTTGGCGATGTCCTTATCTGCACCGTAGCCGTAAGGTTCGAAATGGTCCGCAAAGCAAAAATAGACATGCACGTTTTCGCCGTCTGGCAATGCCCTTGCCATGCGCCAGTCTCCGCGAAGATAGGCGGGCAACCAATACTGCATGTTCCGGCTGCGGACAATGAGCCAAACAGCCGCGAGTGCGCCCAGCGCAAGCACGAAAACGTATGAAAGAGCGATGATCATGATGCCAATTTGGTTACCGTTTCGCTTTGCGCCACTGGACCTGTTGCTGTCCTCGCATATGCCGAACGAGTCCTATCAACGCCGCAAAGTTCATCGCACAAAAGTAGAAGGGCACATAAAGCACTGTTGGCAGTTCGCCACGACGGCGAAGCAGCCAACCGGCCGCAGCCAGGCTGTAAGCGGCAAGTTGCAGCGCTAGAAATGCCGCCATGAGCGGTTGGCTCAACGAGGCTAGGGTGGTACCCAAAACACCAAGCAGCAACAGCGGGGAAAGCCAGCGCAAAATCTTGTGCGCAAAGAACGAGAACGTGAACCAGTTGCGCGGTGGCAGCAGAAATGCCGCATGCCGTTCTACTGTCTGAAACCCGCCGGCGACCATGCGCACTTTCACGTGAAAGTCGTCGACAATGTCTATAGAGGCAAGTTCATGCGACTCCGCCAACGGTTCATAAAGTATGCAGAAGCCCTTCTTGACAATCGAAAATGTCAGTTCTGCGTCGTCATTGATCACTCCGGTCGGGATCGGCTCATATAGTGATTTTCGCAGTGCAAAAATTTCACCATCGGCGTTCGTGATGGTTGAAAAACGGCTCTCCGCGACCTTGATGGCAGACTCCATGCGCCAGTAAAGGCTATCTCCCTGCGTCGATTCGCGCCCTTCCGCCGGATAAATCCGTTTAACGCCACAAACGCCACCCACTTCAGGGTCAAAGAAATGACGCGCCAAGGCCTTGATTGCTTCGGGGTTGTAGTCATTGTTTGCATCCGAGAGCAAAAGAATTTCCCCATTTGCATGAGCCACGGCGCGGTTGAGTGCCGCCGACTTCCCGCCGCGCGCGGGTTCATACAGGGAGATCACCCCCTGCTGTGCGTATGATCTTGCGATGTCCGGTGTGTCATCTGTCGAGCCGTCGGATACCACAATGATCTCGAGCCGGTCTTTCGGGTAGTCAAGTGCCAGGCAGTTTTCGATCTTGCGGGAGATCACCGTTGATTCGTTGTACGCCGCCACGATTACGCTCACGCTTGGCCAAAACGCCGGGCGCTGGGTTGGCGCTAACGATCGTGTCGGGCGGGGAAAATACTCTGCTAGTGCCATGACAATTGCTGGATAGCACAAATAGTGCAAAGCCAGCAGCGCCAGCAATATCAGCAGGATTAATTCGGCGCCACTCATATTGAGTGCATTGCCCCGTCATTTGGTCCCGATAGATTGATAGAGAACAATCGGGGCATGGAAAGCGTTGCGCGAAACTGCACGTCAGGCAAGGAACTGTCGATATGCATGCGCTTCACGCCAAAGGCGTCAAAATTTCGCAAGGAGTTTGTACCGGATACATAGGAAAGTCCCATCCTGTATCCGGCCCGTCGCGTTGCATCCACAACGCGCGCGTCGTATGTGTTCGCGCTGCCTTCGGGATAAGCGAGGACATCGAGACACGTGTCCAATTCGCGCCGCAAGGTCTGCAGCGAACTGGTCAATTCGTGGGCAAGCGTCGGGTCATCGAGCTTGGTGAGAATCGGATGGGAGACAGAGTGCGAGCCGAACTCGATGCCGTTGCGAGACATTTCACGAATCTGGTCCCACGTTAATGCACCGGCCATCGCAGGACCCGCGGGGTTGCCGGGGGCCATGAGTGTCCTTAGGCCCTTGATCACAGCAACGCGCGCAGCGTCATCCAGCGTCTTGATGTGCGCAAGTACGCGCTCAATGACTTCCCGGCGCGATGATACGTCGTCGACCACCATCGGTTCCAGCAATCCCGGCAGCCGGTAATGACCCGACTTCGCTTCCATGATCGTGTGGGCGACAGACTCAAACCAGAACAATTCGCCTGTATCGATGTAATGGGTGGAAAGAAAGATGGCAGCAGGCATTTCAAGTTCGCGCAAGATCGGATACGCATGCGTGAAGTTGTCGGCATGACCGTCATCAAAGGTGATCAAGACAGGGCGTCTGGGCAGAGAGTGTTTGCGATCCATCCAATTTAGGAGGTCGCTACATCGAATGGGATCATAGTGTTTCTTGACATGCTCCATTTGAGTGCGGAATTGTGATGGCGTTGCACTGATGAGTCCATGGTCGTACGCAAAGGTGCCATCGCGGGGAACGTCATATATCCGGTGATAGTTCAATACACGCAACTGGTGTCCGGTCAAATCGGGCAATGCTCGCAAGGCGGCCAGGAGGCCGAAACGTTCCAGCCAAGAAGCCAATCGGACCTTGCGATTCAATTAGAACTCCGCAAGCGTTCGGGAATAATGCGAATCATTTGCCGCGAGCAGGGGTGGGTTCATGCTGGTCGGTATCGAGCAGGCCCACAGATGCCAAGCTCTCGCACATAGTCGCAAAGCTAAAATCCGCCAACAGGCAGTCCAACCTCTTTTCGCAACGGTCCAGATTCAGGTAATGGCGAAACCGCGATGATGCCTTGGCGTTCTCGATGCGCGGCTGCTCGGGGTCGACTTCCCACGGGTGGATGTAAAACACGAAAGGATGATCCTCGTTGTTCACGGACTGGAGCGCCCAGCGCGAAAACCCGTAGGGAAAGAAGCGGAAATAGCCCCCGCCGCCGATAGGGACGCGCAGCGGGCCGCGCTCAAGGATCGTAATTGGAAATTCAACCAGGTCGCGGCCCATCGGCGTTTTCAGGCGATGCGGCAGGCGTGGCGCATCGGGAATCCCGTATTTGTCATGCCAGACCGGAAAGATGCTGGAGTCATACGCGAATCCGGCCTCGTGGAGGATGTCAAGCGCCCAAAGTGATTTCCGCGTGATGGAATAGGTCGCAGCGCGATAGCCGATGACGGGCGTCTGGCATTGGTCTTCGAGAATGGCCTTGCTCTCGAGGGTTTCCTGGCGAAAGGTGTCGGGCGATTGCGAGTAGACCAGCCTGTGGCTCATGCCATGCGACGCAACCTCATGTCCCTCCTGCGCAATCCTCCGGACCAGGTGTGGCAATCGTTTTGCGACCCAGCCAAGCACGAAGAAGGTTCCCTTGACCTTGTGCCGGTCAAGCAATGCCATCACGCGCTCGGTATTGGCTTCCACGCGCAGCGGCCGGGTATCCCAGGACGCGCGATCGATCGTGCCGGCAAAGGCTTCAACCTGGAAGTAGTCCTCTACATCGACACTGAACACATTTTTCATTGGCAAAGGGCCACGCGATGGCTCGGCAAACAGGAATTTTGCCATGAGCGCGCCTTTGCGGTCCTGTAGACATGCAGCCCTCCCGCGAATAGGTGTTGGAGGGCGCCTTCCGGCTGCCCGCCTACGGTGCCGGCAGGGCGCTCAGCGCTGCCCGCTTTGCTCCTGCAGGGACTGGATGGGGGCAAGCAACGACTCGACATCCGCCTCGGTCAGTCCGGCCAGCGCATGTCCATCGCCCTCCAGCAAGGCATTTGCCAAATCGCGCTTGCGCTCAAGCAGGCCCATCATGCGCTCCTCCAGCGTTCCCCTTGAGACAAGCTTGGTGACAAACACCGGCCGGGTCTGTCCGATGCGATGGGCGCGCGCGGTCGCCTGTGCTTCCACGGCGGGATTCCACCATGGATCGTAATGGATGATGGTGTCGGCGGCGGTCAGGTTCAGCCCGACGCCACCTGCCTTCAGGCTGATCAAGAACACCCGTACCGCACCGGATTGGAATCGTTCGACGGGTGTCTCGCGGTCGCGCGTATCTCCCGTCAGCGTCACGAAATCGATGCCCTGGGAGGCAAGCCCTTCTGCGATCAGCGCCAGCATGCTGGCGAATTGGGAGAAGACCAACACTTGCCTGCCTTCCTCGAGCAGCTCGGGAACGTGGGCCATCAGCCACTCGAACTTGGCCGAGCCGGCCTCGGAGATGAGTGCGTTTGAATCGGCAAGCTTGACCAGGCGGGGATCGCAGCAAACCTGGCGCAGTTTCAACAAGGCGTCCAGGATATGGATGGTGCTCTGTCCGAGTCCCTTCTTGTCGATCACATGACGGATGTCGTCGTGAATGGCGGTGCGCAGACTTTCGTACAGGTCCGCCTGCCCGGGGTCCAGTTCAATCCAGCGCGTGTACTCGGTTTTCTCCGGCAAGTCGCCCAGCACCGCTTCGCGCGTCCGACGCAGGAGAAACGGTCGGATGCGCTCGCGCAGCTTGGTCATCTGCTGCGTGACCGACCGTTGTTCGATGGGGTGGCGGAAGATGCGGTTGAAGCTTTCAAGGTCGCCCAGCAGGCCGGGCAACAACAGGTTGAAGAGTGCCCACAGTTCGCCGAGGTGGTTTTCCATCGGGGTCCCGGTGAGTGCAAGGCGCATGTGGGCCTTGAGCGCCTGCGCGGCCTGGTAGGTCTTGGCCTTTGGGTTTTTGATCGACTGGGCTTCATCAAACACCACGACATCCCAGTCACGACGGGAGAATTGCAATTCATCTCGCTGCAGGATCGGGTAGCTTGTCACCACCACGTCGACACTTGTCATCTGCCCCGCCGTCAGCGAGCGGCTTTGGCCCCGATGCGTCAACACGCGCAAATCCGGGGTGAAGCGGCGCAATTCCGCAAGCCAGTTCACGGTAACCGACGTCGGTGCGACGATGAGGCAGGGAGCCGCCTTCGGCGCAAGATGCCGCCGCCGATGGATGAAGGCGAGTGTCTGAACGGTTTTTCCGAGGCCCATGTCGTCGGCCAGCACGCCGGACATCCCCAGACTGTGCAGGTGGTCCAGCCACGCCAGACCGTGTTCCTGGTAAGGGCGCAAGGTGGCGGCAAAACCGGGCATGGGATCCACCTTCGTGGGGATCACACCGGACGCAACCGCTTCCCGCAATGCAATCCAGCGCGCATCGTCCCGGCCCAGGTACTTCACCGCCGAAGGCGGCAAGTCCGGGTTCAGCGCAGCCTGCAAGGCGGAAATCCCTTGCAACGCCCCACCGCGAAACCAATCGAAGACCGGGGACAGGATCGAATGGATACGGCGGCCGGGCAATCGAATCACCAGCGCGCGGCCCTTGATCGCTTCCTCTGGACGGCTCGACTTGGCGGTCAGCAAGACCGAAGGTACGGTGGGCAACGCTTCGAGCCAGGCTTCGGGATCCGCTTGCGCGCCGATCAACTTGGCCAGCGCGGGCGCAATATCCACCCGCTCGCCGCCTGCGGAAACGCCGAGCGAGATGCGGAACCATCCACGTTCCTGGGCCGGCGCCAGTTCCAGGTCCGCCTCGGGAACGTCTTCCATTGAAATCGGAAACGCCGGGTCGATCTCCAGATCGAATCCGGCAGCCTGCGCATCGGCGAGCACGCTGGCCCCGTGGGCAGACCAGTCATGCCTGGGGAGCGCAAAAAGCGACTTGAGCCGCGATTTGCCGTCGTAGATGGCTTGCGCCAGGGTGCGCTCGACCTGCAGTGCGGGAACCAGCGGCGCGGGCATGCGCTGCAACCACTCCGCCTCGGCCCGCACGTGACGAAGGTGCGTGGACCGCGCGGCACCGTTTTCGATCTCCAATTCCACGGCTTGACCAAACCCCTGCGTGTTCACCGGCAGCCTGCGCCCGGCATAGTCAAACCACAGGTGCACGCCGGGAAAGGTCAGCGTTTCGGTATGGGCGTGCCGCCCCCAGCCATGCTGGTATTCATGTTCGATCCACGCGAACTCCAGGACAGCGCGGGGTTCGGGCAGGTCAGCGCCATCCCGCGCCGGCAATGGCGGCACGCGGGATGCGTCAGGAAGCGCTCCGATGGCATCTCGGAGATAGGCCCAGCCGACTGCATCCGCGCGTGCCAGAGTCGGCATCGTGGACAACCGCACGAGGGATTCCGGCGACACGGCAATGTCCACGGGAATGAGCGCCGATTGGGTAAGGTCGACGGCAAGCGGTGGATCCACAGGCAACAAGGTGACTTCCTGGCCGCGGATTGACGCGGCGAGCGCAAGCGTCTCGGTATCGCCGTCGACTCTCGAACGCCAGGCCAAGGAGGCGGCCTGACGCGGCACCAGGGTTAGCGGCGGCGGCAATGTCCGCGTTTCCGGCGGCGCCCCTTTCGCAAGAGCCGCTGCAATCGACTGCTCCGTCCCTGCATACAGCCGGCCGGTTGCGCGCGCGAGCTCCAGCAACTGGTGCCCTGTGGCGCCGGACAATTGCGCAATGACCAGCCGCTCATCGTCGCTGTCCCGGGCGCAGGTGGCGCCGAGCAGGAAGATCGCGCGATCGGCTTCCGCGGCGTACATCGGCTTGTCGCGCGCGTGACGTACCCAAAGGTTGCTTGCACGTTCGCCGGTGAGTTCGACGCCCGCTTTTGACGGCTCAGACCGCAGGCGCCGCGCGCGCAGGGCGTGCAGGCGCGCTTGGTCGCTGACGATGTAGACGATCACGGCTTCATATTTGCCCGTGGCGGACTTGTCCTCACGCGCAGGCCGAACGCCCGGCGTGGGAAGACTGGCCCCCAGCCACTCTTGCAGGGCAGGGGAAAGCGCCAAACGCTTCACGATGGTTTCTGGATGTGGCGCCTTGGGCAAGGAATTGCCGATCCTTTCCGGGCGGTCAAATGGAACATCCGTCGTGGCAGGCCTGCCGCCGAGTGGAACCGGCCCCGAAAAGCCGCGCCCGTCAGGCGCCAGCGGCCACCGGGAGACCCATCGCAGGACCAGTGCGGCGCCGTGCTCGCAATAGCTTCCCTGCGGGCAAGAACACGTGGCATCGATGATTTCGAAGCGTCCGGCGGCGGGTTCCACACAGGCTTCAACCCGCGGGTGGCTCGTTCCAAACTCAGGATCTCGGACGTCCGCTTGAAGTAGCCATCCAAACGGGACCGGAATCGTTGCCGCGCCGAGGTCCGCAATGGCGTCGCTTGCGCCGTGGACATGCGACGCCTTAGCCACGATGGCGGGCCCGAACTCCCGCTCGAGTTCGGCCACGATCATGGGAAACGTCAGCCGTCCGGCCATCAATGTCTCGCCAACCGTGTTACCTGCCCAGCATCGGGGAGCAAAACCCTAGCACCGGCGCGGACCGCAAGTGGAAAATGCCCGGAATACCGCACCAGTACTAGGGTTTCATTTCAAAGTACTGGCCGACCACGCTTGCGGCGTATGCGATGGCGGCGGCATCGATATCGAGGTGCGTCACCCAGCGTTGTCGCAAATTCCCGTGGACCAGGATGCCGTGCTGACGAATGAATGCGGCAAACGAATCCGCATGCGGCGCGGGCACATCGACCCAGACCATGTTCGTTTGGGGTGTTTCAATCGCCAGATGGCCCTTTCCCGCTGCGGCGAGCTTGGCGGCCAGATCCCGCGCATGGGCATGGTCGATCTTCAACCGCTCGACATGATGGGTCATTGCATGCAGCCCGGCTGCCGCGACAATCCCGGCCTGCCGCATGCCGCCGCCGATCATCTTCCGCAGGCGCCGTGCGCGGGAGACCAGCGCCCGATCTCCCAGCAACAAGGAACCGACCGGTGCGCCGAGGCCTTTCGACAGGCAGATGGACACGCTGTTGAACGGTTGCGCAATCCTGCGCGCCACCTCCATGGCGGGCGTCCCCTCGGCTTCGGACAACGCTGCCGCCGCATTGAACAGACGCGCCCCATCGAGGTGGAGGTTCAACCCGTGGGCGTCGGCCAGTTTGCGCACTTGGGATACATAGGACTCCGGAATCACCCGGCCGCCAAACGTGTTTTCAAGCGCGACCAGGCGGGTGACGGCGTAATGCGAGTCGTCCGGCTTGATGGCTGCTTCGATCTTGGAAAGGTCAATGGTGCCGTCGGAATTGTTCTCCAACGGTTGTGGCTGGATGGAGCCCAGCACCGCCATGCCACCAGCCTCCCAGCGGTAGGTGTGGGCCATTTGACCCACGATGACCTCCTCGCCGCGCTGGCAGTTCGCCATCAGGCCGAGCAAGTTGGTTTGCGTGCCGGACACGCCATAGAGCGCCGCCTCAAATCCGAGCTGTTCCGCGGCAAATGCCTCCAGTTCATTGACCGTGGGATCCTCGCCATACACGTCATCGCCGACTTCGGCTTTCATCATGGCCTCGCGCATGGCTGGCGTCGGGCGGGTGACGGTATCTGACCGAAAATCAATGGGTGTGTTCATGGGCGGCTCAAAGGGTGCAGAAGACGTCGCGGGTGAGTGCGACGAGTTTCAGGATGCGCGGATCCTCCACGAAATAGTACACGCGGGTGCCTTCCTTTCTCGATTCGATAAGGCCGCTGGCCTTGAGGATCCCCAAATGCTGGGAAATGTTGCTTTGCGTCGTGCCGATCGCTTCCGTGATGTCCTGCACAGCCATCGGCCCGGACGACAGCAGGCAGAGCACCTTGATGCGAATCGGGTGCGCCATCGCCTGCAGGGCCACGGCGGCTTCTTCAATGTTTTCGGCCTTGCCGATCAGGGCGAAGATGTCTTCGGCAGGCTGGGGCTTCTTGCGTGTCGGCATGGTGCGGATTGGCGAATCGGGTCCGACAGGTTACTTGACGCCGCGGAAAATTGTCCATTAGACTCGGCTAATATAAGTAACTGCTAATATAAAACAGGGCTGCCGCCGGCGGTTCTTGATCGAGGAGAAGGTGGCATGTCCGCCGACCGCAGTTTCACCCGTGGCCGCCTGATACGGGCGCCGGAACATTTTCTTTCCCCCGCGCAAATTGCCCGCGTGACGGCCGGCAGGCGCGATTTCCTTCGAAGCGCCTTCGCATCCGCGGCAGCGGCTGCGTCGGGCATGGCGGCTGCGCAATCCGCGGGAGATCCAAACATCCTTGAGTTGCCCGCCCACAGCAAGGGCCTGGGGCAGCCGGTCGCGAGCACGGGATATGGGGCGCCCTCCAGGTACGAACGAAACCTGCAGCGCCGGGAAAGTCCGGGGTTGACCCGCGTGTCCGCTGCCTCGGTCTCATTCGCACCCTTGCAAGGGATGTTCGGAATCATCACGCCCAGCGGCTTGCATTTTGAGCGCCACCATCAAGGCTGGTGGGACATCGATCCGTCCAAGCACCGGCTGATGATCAACGGGTTGGTAAAGAACCCGCTGGTCTTCACGATGGACGACTTGATGCGGCTGCCTTCGGTTTCACGCATGCATTTCATCGAATGTGGCGCCAATACCGGGATGGAGTGGGGCAATGTGGCGGTGCCCACGGTGCAATACACCCACGGCATGTTGAGTTGCTGCGAGTTCACCGGCGTGGCGCTGTCCACACTGCTGGACATGGCGGGTCTTGACCGGAAAAACGGCAAGTACGTCCTTGTCGAAGGAGCGGATGGCTCGTCGATGACCCGCACCATCGCCATGGACCGCGCACTCGATGACTGCATGGTGGCATATGCCATGAACGGCGAGATGCTGCGCCCTGAAAACGGCTATCCCTTGCGCATGGTGGCGCCGGGGATCCAGGGGGTGTCGTGGGTCAAGTGGCTGCGCCGCATCGAAGTGGGGGACATGCCCTACGGCACCAAGGATGAGACTCTGCACTACGTGGACCTCATGCCCAACGGGCTGCACCGCCAGTACACCTCCATCCAGGAATGCAAATCGGTCATCACCAGCCCGTCCGGCGGGCAAACCCTGCTCGACAAGGGGTACTACAACATCACCGGCCTGGCCTGGTCCGGCCGGGGCAAGATCCGCAGGGTGGACGTCTCCACCGATGGCGGGCGCAACTGGCGCACGGCCCGGCTGGAGACGCCGGTCCTTTCAAAGTGCCTGGCGCGCTTCAATATCGGCTGGGTGTGGGATGGCGGGCCGGCGATCCTGCAAAGCCGCGCCATCGATGACACCGGGTATGTCCAGCCCAAGATCAACCAGTTGCGGGCCGTGCGGGGAACCCGGTCGATCTATCACAACAATGCGATCCAGTCGTGGAAGGTGGCAGAGGGCGGCGAGGTGAGTAATGTCCAGGTGTATTAGCGCTGTGCTGCATCGCTTTCATCGCATGTGCGTGATGGCCCTGGCCGCGGCGATCTGGCTGATTTCCGGCGAAATCGTCAGCGCGCAGCCGCCGTTTCCGGGGATCGGTCGTGCGGCGACGCCTGCGGAAATTGCCGCGTGGGACATCGACGTGCGCCCGGATTTCAAGGGCCTGCCCAAAGGGTCCGGATCGGTCGCGCTGGGCCAAAGGGTCTGGGAGGAAAAATGCGCCACCTGCCACGGCACGTTTGGCGAGTCCAACGAAGTGTTTCCGCCGATCGTCGGCGGTACAACGCAGGATGACATCAAGACCGGTCGCGTGAAAGCGCTGACCGAGCCCGTGGGTCGCACCACGCTCATGAAACTTTCCAGCTTGTCAGCGCTGTGGGACTACATCAACCGCGCCATGCCCTGGGACCGGCCCAAATCGCTTTCCGTCAATGAGGTTTATGCGAGCGTCGCATACATCCTGCATTTGGGGGATATCGTGGGCGCTGATTTTGTCCTCTCGGAAGCCAACATCCGGGATGCCGAGCAGCGCCTGCCGAACCGCAATGGCAAGGTGAAATACGAGCCGCTGTGGAACCTTCGGGGTCGCGGTGACGTCCAGAACGTGGCGTGCATGAAGAACTGCCCGGTAAACGCCATCCTCGCGTCGTCTCTTCCAGACTACGCGCGCGACGCGCACGGCAATCTGGCGGCCCAAACGCGCGCCGTGGGACCCACGCGGGGTATCGACACCAGCAAGTCCTCAGTCAATCCGCCCGCGCCGCCGCCGCCAAGTGCAGGCATGGCGCTTGCCAGCCAGCAGAATTGCCTGGCGTGCCACCGCGTGGAAGGCAAGCACGTGGGCCCGGCGTTCAAGGATGTCGCGGCCCGCTATGCCAACCGCAGCGATGCGGCGGCGTTGCTTGCACAGAAGATCCGCATCGGCGGGTCGGGGAACTGGGGACAAGTCCCGATGCCGGCCCACCCGGATCTGGGTGAGGCGCAATTGTCCATCCTAATCAAATGGGTATTGGCGGGCGGGGCGTAACACGGGGTGCTTTCAGTTAAGATGACCAACGGTGATAACGCATTTGCAAGAAGGAGAGCGGGATGAATGAGCTTCGTAGGCGCGTACTCAAGTCAACGGGCGGCGCGTCAGTCATGGGGTTGGCTGCGGCGGCGGGATTGTTTGCGCCCGGCACGGCGTTTGCAAACGATTGGAACAAGAATGCGTTTGAGGCCAAGAACCTGAACGATGTCGTCAAGGCGCTGGGTGGCATGAACGCCGCGGAATCAAAGGACATCACGTTTGTGACGGCGCCGGACATTGCGGAAAACGGTGCGGTGGTGCCCATCGCCATCCTGAGCAAGATTCCCAAGACCGAGGCGGTGGCGATCCTGGTGGAGAAGAATCCTAACGCGCTGGCGGCGAATTTTGAAATTCCCGCGGGGACCGAGGCTTTCGCATCAACGCGCGTCAAGATGGGCCAATCCTCGAATGTGCACGCCTTGGTCAAGGCGGACGGCAAGTACTACTACTCGACCAAGGAAGTCAAGGTCACCCTCGGCGGGTGCGGTGGGTGAGCC
>CAZTYC010000052.1:4606-15049 GCA_964617435.1 uncultured Burkholderiales bacterium | reverse complement strand
CCATGGGCACGCTGTGCGGCGGCGGGCGCATCGTCAACACCATGGGCCAGAAGATCACCAAGCTGCAGCCGGTCGGCGGCTTCTGCGCCGAGACCGGCGGGGCGATGACCCTGTTCATCGCCACCGCGCTGGGCATTCCGGTCTCGACCACGCATACCATCACCGGCGCCATCGTCGGCGTGGGCGCGGCGCGCAAGTTCAATGCCGTGCGCTGGGGCGTGGCGGGCGGCATCGTCTGGGCCTGGGTGCTGACGATTCCCTGTTCCGCGTTCATCGCGGCGGTGACCTGGTACGTGGCGACGATGATCGTCTAGGCGGGACGGCCGTCCCGCCGCACGCTGGGCTCAGTGGATCCGCCGGACTTTGGGCGCGAAAGCGGTGCGGCCGGGGCTGCGCGGCATCAGCGCGCCGCGCGCCACCAGCGTGGCGAACGCTTCCGGCGAGTGCACGTGATGGCCCTGCACGAAGTCAATCCCCAGGCCTTTCATCTGGTCGAGGATCGTCTGGCTCTCGACGAATTCCGCGATCGTCTTCATGCCCATGACGTGGCCGATGCGGTTGATCGAATCGACCATCGACAGGTCGGTGGAATTGGCGGCGGCGCCCTTGATGAACATGCCGTCGATCTTCAGGTAGTCCACCGGCAGGGTCTTCAGATAGGCGAACGACGACAGGCCGGCGCCGAAATCGTCGAGCGCGAACTTGCAGCCGCGTTCCTTGAGCTGCTCCATGAAGCGGGTGGCGCGCTGCAGGTTGGAAATGGCGGCCGTTTCGGTGATCTCGAAGCACAGCCGGGCGGGGTTGGCGCCCGAGCGGTCGAACTCATCCTGCACGAAGCGCAGGAATGAGGGGTCGGACAGGCTCACGCCGGACAGGTTCACGGCCAGGCGCGCCTGGCGCACGAAGGCGCCCTCCGCGGTGGCCGCCGCCTCGTGGTGCGCGAGGCAGTGCAGCACGCGCCGGATCACCCAGCGATCCACATTGCCCATCAGCTGGTAGCGTTCCGCCGCGGGGATGAAGGCCATCGGCGGCACCACACGTCCCTGCTCGTCGCGCAGCCTGAGCAGCACCTCCACGTAATCGAGGTCGTCGAGCCCGCCAATGTTCCTGGCATGCTGGAACACCAGGAAGAAGCGGTCTTCCTCGATGCTTTTCGCCAACCGCGATGCCCAGCCCACCTCGCCGCGGCGCGAAGTGATTTCTTCATCGTCCATGCGGAACATCTGCACCTGGTTGCGGCCCTTGTCCTTGGCCAGGAAGCACGCGGTGTCCGCCGCGGCGAGCACGGCCTCGATGTTCTCCGTGGCGGCGGTGATCTCCGCCACGCCGATGCTTGCCGAGACGGTGAAGAGTCGGTCGCGCCACGCGAAGCGGTACGCTTGGACCGCCTCCAGTAACTGCTGGGCGATGGCGCGCCCGCGGTCGGTGTCGCAACCGGCCAGCAGCACGCCGAACTCGTCGCCGCCCAGGCGCGCCAGCGTGTCGGAGCGGCGCATCTTCGACTTGAGCAGCGCGGACAGCTGCTTGAGCAATTCGTCGCCCGCCTGGTGCCCGCAGGAATCGTTCACCACCTTGAACTGGTCGAGGTCCAGGTACAGGAGCGCATGCTTCTGGTTGTCGATCCGCGCGGACTGCAGCAGCTCGACGGCCAGCCGCTCGAATTCGCGCCGGTTGACCAGTTCGGTCAGGGCGTCGTGGCTGGCCTGCCAGGTCAGGTGGTCGGCCATTTCGCGCGCCTCGGACACATCGCGGAACACCAGGACCACCCCTGCAATCCTGCCCTGGTTGTCGCGGATCGGCGCGGCCGAATCCTCGACCGAATACTCCCGGCCGTCCAGCGATACCAGCAAGGTGTTGTTCGCCAGCCCGGTGACGTCGCCCGTGCGCAGCACGCGTTCGACGGGGCACTCCGCCTTCGTGCGGTCGGCATCCGACACGATGCGGAACACCTCGGACGCCTCGCGGCCGGCGGCGTCCGCCAGGGACCAGCCGGTCAGGCGCTCGGCGACCGGATTCAGGTAGGTCACGTTGCCGCGTTCGTCGGTCGTGATCAGGGCATCGCCGATTGAAGCCAGCGTGATTTGCGCAAATTCCTTTTCACGGTGCAACTGCGCCTCGGCGCGCTTGCGCGCGGTGACGTCGTTGGCAATGACCACGAACACGTCGCCGCCGCGATAGCGCGAGCGCTG
This sequence comes from uncultured Burkholderiales bacterium, assembly GCA_964617435.1. GTDB lineage: Bacteria > Pseudomonadota > Gammaproteobacteria > Burkholderiales > Usitatibacteraceae > UKL13-2. The sequence continues at coordinate 12,860 of CAZTYC010000052.1, read as the reverse complement.
GACGCGCATGTCCGCCGTGTAGACCGTGCCATCCTTGCGGCGCACATCGAGCTCCATCGCCACCTGCCGGGCCGATCCGTCCAGCAGGCTGCCCATCGACTGGCGCCGGCGCTCGTCGTTCCAGTCGACGATCAGGTCGGTGCTGTGCAGCGTGGTCAATTCGTCGAGGCTGTGGCCGAGGTTGCGGCGGGCGCCCTCGTTGGCATACAGGATCTGGCGCGTGGCGGCATCGATGACGACGATTTCGTTCAGTGACTCGTCGAGGATGTCGCCGAGCCACGCGGCGGTTTCCTCGTGGCGGCGGCTTTCAAACAAGCGTGCCACCACGTCGGACAACTGGTGCAGGCCTGCGCGCTGCGCCGGGGTCAGCACGTTGGCCTGCGTGTGCACCACCGAGAGCGCGCCCAGCACGTGGCCGTTGGCGGCCAGCAGCGGCACGCCCGCATAAAAGCGGATACGCGGATGGCCGGTGACCAGCGGGTCGTGATGGAAGCGCAGGTCATGCGGGGCATCGGCGATTTCCAGCGGCTCCGCGGTATCGACCACCATGCGGCTGAAGGCATTGTGGCAGGCGAGGCCGGCCAGCGGCAGGTCGCCGGCCACGGATTTGATCCAGCTGCAGTTCTCCCCGAGCAACTCGATGATCGCGAAAGGTACGTCGCACACCTGCGAGGCGAGCTTGGTGATTTCGTCAAAGATCGGCTCGGGCGCGCTGCCCAGCAGGTCATACGAGCGCAGAGTGTTGAGCCGCTCGGTTTCGCGCCAGCGCGCGGCGGGCTGATCCGTGAGGGCCGGCGCCATCGCGGCCCTGGGGTGGGGGGCAGTCATCGTCATCGCTTCGACCTTCCGTCTGCAGGCGGACCCGTGCCGTCTGGTTCCGTGTCTGTCGCCGCCGGCCGGCGCGGCTTACTTGACGCGCGTCAGGCAAAGACGGACAAGGCGAGGCTGTTGCGCGGCAACCGCGTGCGGGCCCTGGAAGCGTCGGCGGCCGATGTGCAGCGTGCCGTCCCGCAATTCACTTTTATGCGCGCAGGGCACCCGTGTGCGGTGCGTGGGCGCGCGGCTTGAAGCTCGGACTGCGAATGAACAGCATGCAGCCCTCGTCGCTGTGCACGTCGACGTGCCGCGAGCCGGCAGGCGCGCATTGATAGTCGCCCGCCCGCAGGAACTCGCCGTCCAGGTGGCACGAACCGGAGATCACGATGCATTCCTCCGGACCGTGACGGTGGTCGTGGGCGGGCAACCGTCCGCCCGGCTGGACGCGCACGAGCCAGGACGCGTGCACACCGTCGTCGTGGAGAACCTGCATGTCGACCTTGGGTGCCATCGCCACCCAGTGGCCGTTCGCCGGGCGCATGGTCAGTATTGGCGGCTCGGCCGCGCGCCCAAGCAGCGCCTTTTTCATGGCCGCCTGGCGCGCGGCGGACAGCCTGACTGGCGCCACACCTTCCAGCAGTGTGGTCAGCGCGTGATCGGGGAGCACGGGACGGGGGGAGCGTGAGGGGGTCCGTTTCATGTCATTCCTGCCTTCCGGATGCGGGGATGGGGGCGGCATCCTCGCCCAAGGCGTCCTTCAATGCCGCCAGCGCCCGGCGGATGTGCGTCTTCACCGTGCCGAGGGGGATGCCCGTGGCCTCGACGATTTCGGAGTGGGAGAGCCCCTTGAAAAAGGCCAGGGCCAGCAGTTGGCGCGGGGTCGCCGGCAGTTCGCGCAGGGCGGCGTGCAGTGCCGTGCCGCGGCGCGTCGCGGCCAGCAGATCCAGGGGCCCGGCCTGCGCCGAGGCCGGCTCGCCCGTCAATTCATGCGGCTCCGGATGCGCGAAGGCCTCGTCGTCGCGGCGCAGCGCGTCGAGCGCGCGGGTGCGCGCCATGACCAGCAGCCAACCGAGCACGCGACCGCGCGCCGCGTCATAGCGGGCGGCATCGCGCCACGCCTGCATGTAGACATCGGCCACGACCTCCTCGGCCGTTTCGGCGACGCGGACGATGCGGTACGCGATGGCATACACGCGGCTCACGGTCAGGTCGTAGAACTGCGACAGCGCGGCCTGCTCCCGGGCGCGCATGCGCGCGAGCAACGCGCACAGGGCCGCGTTGTCCTCGCCCGAAGGCACCACGGGCGCTGGCGCACGCTGTGTGGCCGACGCCGTGCTGCGCGCGCGCGTGGGGCGCGGCTTCGCGGCGGATCGGGTCGTGGCCATGCCGCCGAGTATAAAGGCGGCCATCTCCACGGGAGTGGTCCAGTCTTGCGCCATGCCGAGGTCCTCCATGCCCATCGTCCGGGTTCAATGGAACCCCTACGCAGGATCCGGGGCATTGGATGGAGGCCGCGCCTGCGTGCCGGCCGCGCGAGCGGTGTTGACCGCAAGTTTCATGACGCGCGGCGTGAATGCGCGGGCCATACTTCGGTTTCCCGCACCATGCATTCGTCTCCATGACCCCCGCCAACCTGATTCGCCTGCTCGTACTCGCCGCCCTTTGGGGGGGCTCCTATGCGCTGCTGCGCCTGGTGGCGCCGGTGCTGGGTGGGGTCGGCACGATGTGGACGCGCATCAGCGTGGGCGGCGCGGCCATGCTGGTCATCGCCTTCGCGCTGTCGCGCGACCTCGAATGGCGCCGCTGGAAGTGGCGCTACTTGATGGTGGGGGTGTTCAACACGGCCCTGCCCTTCACGCTGATCTCCTGGGCGATGGTGCGCCTGCCGGCCGGTTATGGCGCCATTCTCAATGCGTGTGCGCCGTTCTTCACGGTGTTCTTCAGCTTCCTCCTCCTGAAAGAGCGCGTCGGGCGGTCCCAGTGGCTGGGCATGCTGCTCGGGGTGGCCGGCATCGGCGCGATCGTCCGGCTGGGGCCGGTCAGCATCACGCCCGATACGCTGGCTGCCGTGCTGGCCTGCGTGGCGGCCACCATGAGCTATGGCTTCATCAACGTGTACACCAAGAAGTACCTGGGCGATGCGCCGCCCATGGGTGTGGCGGCCGGGTCGCTGGTGCTGCCGGCGCTGTTGCTCGCGCCGGCCGGCATCGCCGTGCTGCCGGAGGCCTGGCCCTCGCCGGCGGTGGTGACGGGGGTGCTGGTGCTCGGTGTGGTCTGCAGCGCCTTCGCGAACCTGCTGTATTTCCGCCTGATCGTGGAGGCCGGCCCGACGCGCTCGGCATCGGTCACGTTTCTGGTGCCGGTGTTCGGCGCGTTGTGGGGCGCAGTCTTCTTCGGGGAACCGTTGACCGCGCCCATGTTTTTCGGCGCCGCGCTGGTCTTGATCGGGGTGGGCCTGGTGCTGGGAATCATCCGGCCACGGTCCAAACCCTAGAATCGGCGCGCCTTTCCGGGCGAAAATGCCTGGAACGCCGCGCCAGTCAACGGGTTTTACTTTTTGCCGAGCGAGGCGTCTGCGAGGATCACGAATTCCTTTACCGACAGCGTTTCGGCGCGACGCTGCGGGTCGATGCCGCACGCGGCGATGTCCGCAGCGGCAAGGAACGGCTTGAGCGTGTTGCCGAGCGTCTTGCGGCGCTGGCCGAATCCGGCCGTGACCAGCGCGGCAAAGCGCGTGTCATCGCGCGCGCGCAGCCGGCTTTCCGGCAGCGGGGTCATGCGCACAATGGCCGATTCCACCTTGGGCGGCGGCGTGAAGGATTCGGGCGGCACGTCGAACAACGCGTGCATGTCGAACCGGTATTGCAGCATCACGGACAGCCGTCCGTAGTCGGCCGTGCCCGGCCCGGCCGCCATGCGGTCCACCACTTCCTTCTGGAGCATGAAGGTGGCGTCGACGAGACGGTCCGCCCACTGGGCGAGGTGGAAGAGAAACGGCGTTGAAATGTTGTACGGCAGGTTGCCGACGGCGCGAAACCGCTCGCCGACGCGCGCGAAGTCGAATTCCAGCACGTCGCCTTCGTGCAGGATGAAACGCGTGGCGTCGAAACGCGCGCGCAAGGCGGCTGCGAGATCGCGATCGACCTCGACCGCGTGCAGGCGGTCCAGCCGCTCCATCAAGGGCGCGGTCAGCGCGCCGGGCCCGGGGCCGATTTCCACCATCGTGTCGCCGCGCTTGGGGGCGATCGCGGCCACGATGCGCGCAATGATGTGCGCATCGGTGAGGAAATGTTGTCCGAAGCGCTTCTTGGCCCTAGGCAGCATCGGCCCGCCCGCGGTCCGCGAGGTCCAGCGCCAGTTCGATGGCCGCCTTCAGGCTGCCGGCATCGATGGGCCCGCCGGTGGCGGCGATGTCCAGCGCGGTGCCGTGATCGACCGACGTGCGGATGAAAGGCAGCCCCAGGGTGATGTTGACGGCGTGGCCGAAGCTGGCGTACTTGAGCGGCGCGAGCCCCTGGTCGTGGTACATCGCCAGCACCGCGTCGCCGCGCTCGAGCTGGCGCTGCGTGAACAGCGTGTCCGCAGGCAGCGGGCCAGTCAGATCGAGGCCTGCCGCGCGCAGCCGCTCGATCACCGGGGAAATGACCTCGATCTCCTCGCGTCCCAGATGCCCGCCTTCGCCTGCATGCGGATTCAGGCCGGCCACCAGGATGCGCGGCCGCGCGATCGCGAACTTGGCGCGCAGATCCGCCACCAATATACGAATCGTTTCCTCGAGCGAAGCCTGTGTCAGCGCGGCGGAGACGTCCTTGAGCGCCAGATGGGTGGTCGCCAGCGCCACGCGCATGCCGCCGCCCGTCAGCATCATGACCACGCGCCGCACGCCCGCCTTGGCGGCGAGGTATTCGGTATGGCCGGTGAAATGCACCCCGGGGATCGCCGCGTCGTTAAGGATGCCCTTGTGCACCGGCGCCGTCACCATGGCCGCATAAGTGCGGTTCATGCAGCCGCGCGCCGCGCGGTCGAGCAGGGCCAGGACATGCCGTGCGTTGGCGGCATCGAGCTGCCCGGCTCGGACCACGGATTCGACGGGAACGTGCTCAATCGACAGGCCGTCCAAGGAGAGCGCGCGTGCGGCGGCGCGTGCCGCGAGCACACTGCGATCGCCCAGCACCGTCACGCGCGCAGCCCACGGCTCGCGCGCGATCATGGCCATCAGGTCCGGCCCGATTCCGGCGGGCTCGCCGGAAGTGACGGCGATGCGCGTCACGGGGCGGGGATTCAGTCGTCCTTGCGGAATTCGACGAACGCGCGGTCGCGCGTCTGGCGCAGCCAGTCCTGGTACGCCTCGTCGGCCTTGCGCTGGCGCAGGACGTTGCGCGCGGCGAGGCGCTTGCGCTCTTCCGACATGCCCTCGGTCTTGCGTTCCATCACCTGCAGGAGGTGCCAGCCGAACTGGCTCTGGAACGGGTTGGAAAGCTCGTTGTCGCGCAGGCTGTTCATGACGCGCTCGAATTCCTGCACCGTGTCGCCGGGCGAAATCCAGCCCAGGTCGCCGCCCTTGGCGTTCGACGGGTCGTCCGAGTGCACCTTGGCCAGCTCGGCAAAATCGGCGCCGCCGATGATGCGCTCGCGCAGGCGCGCCAGCCGGCTCTTGGCGTCCTCATCGGTAACGCCGTCCTTGGTGCGGATCAGGATGTGGCGTGCGTGGGTCTGGGTGATCGACGGCGCGGAATCGCGGCCGCGCTTGTCCAGCAGCTTGACGATGTGAAAGCCGTTGGCGCTCTTGAGGATGTCGGTGATCTCGCCCGGCTTGAGGGTGGTGAGCGCCTCGGTGAAGATCGCCGGCAGGCGTCCCACCGGGCGCCAGCCGAGATTGCCGCCTTGCAGCGCATCGGGCGCATCGGAGAACTGCGCGGAGATCTGCGCGAAGTCCGCGCCCTTGCGCAATTCGCCGAGCGCCTGCAATGCGCGCTTGCGCTTGGCCTCGATCTGCGCGGCGGTGGCCTGCTCCGGCAACAGGAGGAGGATGTGCGCAAGCCGGTATTCCTGGTCGCTGGTGGCTTCCTTGGATTCGAGCGCCATCTGCGTGTCGACTTCCGCCTCGGTGACGTTGACGTTGCCTTCGACCTCGCGTTCGCGCAGTCGCTGCATCACCAGCTCCCCGCGGATCTCCTCGCGGAATTTCGAGTACTTGACGCCATCGGCCTCCAGCAGGCGGCGGAACTCGGTCATCGACACGTTGTTGTCATCCGCGATGCGCTGCAGGGTCTTGTCCAGCGTCGCTTCGTCGACCTTGATGCCGGTTTCCTTTGCCTCCTGGATCTGCACCAGGTCGTTGACCATGCGCTCGAGGATCTGCTTGCGCAACTCTTCCTGGGGTGGCAGCTTGGTGCCCTGCTTCTGCAACTGCCGCACGATGGTCGCATAGCGCTCGTTGAGGTCGTTCTGCGTGATGACCTCGTTGTTGACCACCGCGGCGATGCGGTCGAGTTCGACCACGCCGGTGGGCTTGGCGGGCGCTTTGAGGGTGGTGTCGAGCTTGGCGGCAGCGCCGGGCTCCCCGGCGGGCGCTTGTGCAACGGCCGGGAGGGACAGTAATGCAAGCAGGACGGATAAGGCGGGTTTCTTCATGGTCGCGTTTCCAGCGGGCGAAGCGATTGGATGGGGGTCAACGATCGTCAGACCGCCGATATCCGGCAATGTTCTGGCGCAGGGTTTCCAGCGGATTGATGCCCAGTTTCGACAGGCCCTTGAGTTCCAGCTGGAATTGGACGGAATTCGAATACTGTTGCGCTGCCGTGGTGAAGCGGTGCGCCACAAGGCGGAATTCCCAGCAGCCGCGATTATACTCAACGCCGAATAGCCCCTCGAGGAGCTTGCGGTCGCGGATCGAATAATTGGTGCGTGCCAGCAGGGTCCAGCCCGGGCCCGATCTGCCCAGCGGAAGCTGGGTGGAAATGTCCGCCTGGTGGATGGCGTCACGCGTGAACCGGTAACTCAGGTTGAGCAAGCGGCCGCCCAGGTCCTGGTAGCGCGCGGCGACGTTGGCTTTCTTGAAATTGGCGTCGGAGGTCGAATACTGGAACCCGGAATCAAGATTCCAGTGATCCGACAGCTGCCCCGACACGGCGGCGAGCAGGTCCGAGCGGCTGATATCGCCGGATTGGGCGCCGGAGAGTCCCAGGGCGCCGCCGGTGAGCGTCACCTGTTGGGGGCGGAAGTAATAGCGCTGGCCGACCGCGGCACGCAGCCGCTCGATGCCGGTGAGGTCCTCGATGAACCGCGTGGTCACCGCCGCGGTCATTTGCCGCGCATCGGAAATGCGGTCGCCGCCCACGAACAGGTTCTCGTTGAAGATTTGCGCGAAGCTGAAGTCGGTTTCCGACGTGGTGAAGCGCGGAAGCCGGCTCTGGTCGCGGAACGGCACATAAAGAAAAAACAGCCGGGGTTCCAGCGTTTGCGTCACCGCGCCCGAGGCGAACGAAATGGGGCGTTCAAAGGTGAGGCCGCTGTCCAGGCTCACGATGGGCACGTTGCGCGCGCCCCCTTCGAAACTTCCCGCATTGCCGGTGAGGTCGTAACGCGTGGAATGGAACCCGACCTTGGGCGTGAGGAAGCCCCATGCCGTGGAGAGCGGGACCGATGCCGACGGATAGATCAGGAAGCGGCGCCCGTTGACGAGCGTCGGGTGCTCGAAGTCGGTGTACTCGCCGGTGGCATTGAATTCGACCCGGTTCCAGCGCGCCGGCTGGGCGTTGAAGGAGATTTGCGGCGCCAGCCGGTAAGGTGCCACGACCGGCTGCGCGGGATCCTGCAGCGTCTGGAACGCCAGCACGCGCGCCGCGAAATTGCCGAATGGCGTGCCGTAATTGAGCGTTGCCTCGCGCGGCAGGTTGGTCTGCGCGGTGTTGGCGATCTTGGTCGACAGGTCGCGGAAATAGTTGTCGTCGGAGACCTTCTGCGCGTTGAGGGCGGCCGACCAGTTCGGCAGTGACCAAAGCGCCAGGTTCTGGAAATAACGGCCTGAAACCAGGTAGCGGTCACGCTCTGCAATGCGGTCGCCGGGCAGGTATTCGCTTTCGACCTGGCCGATTTGGTGCGCTCCAAGGTAGCGGAATTCGGTCCCCAGTTGCATGCCGCGCCTGGAAAACAGCTTGGGCGTCAGCGTCGCGTCAAAATTCGGCGCGAGGTTGAGGTAATACGGTATCGATATTTCCAGGCCGCTCTTGGACGAGGTGCCGAAGGTGGGCGACAGGAAGCCCGACTTCCTGTCGCTGTTCAACGGAAAGGTCATGTACGGCAGGTAGAGGATCGGCAGGCCCATGAACTCGATGCGCCCGTGGATTCCAGTCCCGGTGTTGGTGGCGCGGTCGAGGGCAAGCTCCTGCACGCGCAGGTACCAGTCGTCCTCGCCCGGTTTGCAGGTGGTGTACCG
>CAZTYC010000052.1:0-4506 GCA_964617435.1 uncultured Burkholderiales bacterium | reverse complement strand
CTCTTCTGGTTGATGGCGTCGATTTCCCTGGCCCACAATTCCCGATGGCCGCGCTTGTCGGGCCGCTGCACCAGGGTGCCTGGCGTGGGGATCTGGCGGTCGAGCTTGAGCGCCTCTTGGATGGCCGATTCAAGCTCGGATTGGTTGGGCGTCTGTCCGGGCGCCTGCTGGCCGGCGACGGGCCAGCCAATCAGCATCGCAATGGCCGCCGCAACGGGCCGCAAGGTGCAAATTCGCCTGAAACCCTGGTGATAGAATGCCGCGCCCATTGAAAAGGATATTGGTTTTGGACCCCACGACGCCACGACAAATCGCCCTAGACACGTGGCTCCGCGCGCAGTTTTCGAACCGCTCTGGCGGCTATTCGCTGGCACCCGCGTCCACGGATGCAAGTTTTCGCCGGTATTTTCGCATATCCGTTCCCGAGGGCAGCTTCATCGTCATGGACGCGCCGGGCGACCTGGAAGACTGCCGGCCCTTCGTGCAGGTGGCTGAATTGATGCATCGCGCGGGGGTGCATGTGCCGCGTATCATCGCGGCGGACCTGGACCAGGGGTTCCTGTTGTTGACCGACCTCGGCCGCGAGACTTACCTCGACGTGCTCAGCCCGGAGCGCTTTGACGAGCTGTTCCGGCCCGCCAACGGCGCCCTGGTGAAATGGCAGCTGGCCACGCGCGAGGGGGAACTGCCGGCGTGGGATGGCGCGCGGATTCGCGCCGAACTGGAATTGTTCGCCGAATGGTTTCTGGGACGCCATGCGGGGGTGTCGCTTTCAGCATCCCAACGCAACGCGCTGGACGGCGTGTTCGAGTCGATCACCCGGCGATGCCTTTCCCAGGCGCAGGTGTTCGTGCACAGCGACTACATGCCGCGCAACCTGATGCTGGCCGATCCCAAGCCGGGCGTCATCGATTTCCAGGACGCGGTGATGGGACCCATTTCGTACGACATCGCGTCGTTGTACCGGGACGCGTTCATTTCCTGGGAAGAGGAGCAGGTCCTCGACGGCACCATTCGCTATTGGGATGCCGCGCGCGGTGCCGGCCTGCCCGTGCCAGCGCATTTCGGCGAGTTTTACGAAGACGTCGAATGGACCGGATTGCAACGCCACTTGCGCATCCTAGGCGTGTTTGCGCGCCTGAATTACCGCGACGGCAAGCCGCATTACCTCGAGGACGCGCCGCGCTTTGTGCATTACGTGCGGCACACGTCTCGACGCTACGCTGCGCTGGCGCCGCTGATTCGGCTGCTCGATGAGTTGCACATTGGCGAGGTGGCCGTGGCGGGGTTGTCTTTCTAGCGATTAGCAGGATTGAAGTCGCAGAGATCGGTGTAGTGGTTTTTCCCTATAGAGAACCACCCGCGGAATATTTGCGAGCGCAATTTCTGCTTGCGAGCAAACTCAAGAACTGTCTTTTCTCATGGGGGCGTGAAAGAATCTTGACCATCACAACTCCTTACTGACATTCTTCGCAATTCGATGAGAATCCTGTACCACCACCGGACGATGGGCGAAGGCGCAGAAGGCATTCATGTACGATCGATTGTCGAAGCGTTGCGCAGTGCTGGCCATGAAGTAAGGGTGTCGGCTCTGGTGGGAGATTCGGCGGGTCTTGGCGAATCCGCTGCGACGTCGCAAAGGCGTTGGTCGAGAATTCGCCGTTTCATCCCCGATTCGCTTTATGAGATTGCAGAGATTGCCTATAACGTGGTCGGGCGATTGAAGCTTGAACAAGCGATTCGCGAATTTCATCCGGACGCGATTTACGACCGGTACAACACTTACTCCACGGCGGCGGTCACGGCGGCGAAAAGCCACCGGATTCCTGCAATTCTGGAAGTCAATGCACCATTGGCGCTGGAGCGGAAGCAAATCGAGTATTTGCCACTCAAGTTTCCCCGTCTCGCGCGATGGTTCGAGCGGCGCATCTTTATGGCTGCAAGCCATGTGCTGGTCGTTTCAGCACCCTTGAAGCGGTACATGGAGTCCGATCTGCATGTCCCTTCTGATCACATCACCGTCCTGCCCAACGGGGCGGATCCAGTCGCATTTGCGCCTGATGATGAAATCGGCCACGCCGTGCGGGTGCAACTTGGCCTTGCTGGAAAGTTCGTAATCGGTTTCGTCGGCAATGCGCGCCCATGGCATGGGTTGGAACTGCTTGTCGAGGCGCTGGAGTCTGTTGCGAAATCGATACCACACGCTCATTTGTTGATCGTCGGCGGCGGATCAAGTCTGGAGTACATCAAGGGGCTGGTTGCCAAGCGCGGTTTAGATGGAAGTGTGACGATTACTGGCGAGGTATCCCACATGGAGGTCAAGCGATATGTGGCAGCCATGGACATTGCGGCGAGTCCGCGCGCAACGTTTTACGCGTCGCCCTTGAAAATTCTTGAGTACATGTCCATGGGCAAAGCGGTGGTGGCGCCGGATATGGAAAACATCCGTGAGTTGGTTGTCAATGGGGAATCAGCACTGCTATTTACTCCGGAGGACACGGCGTCGATGGCAGCGTGTCTAGCCCTTCTTGCGAACGACGCGGACCTTCGCAGGCGTTTGGGACAAAGTGCGCGAAACATGGTGATCAGCCGCAGGAACTGGGCAGCCAACGCCGCGATTATTTGCGCTTGCATCGCTGCCATGGAGTCTTCGGGAATCTAGTCTCAATCGGAGGTACCGACCGGGCGGATGGCAGGCGGGGCGCAGACCTCGGTGGCGGCCGACGATCCATTCTTATGCCGCTCGCATAGGCACTTGAAATTTCAACTTCAAGCACATGCTTCTTTCCCTAGGCGGCCACTAATGCTGCGCCGCACCATCAAATCTGATTGACACTTCTAGAAGCGCGTAATACGCTCATTTCAAACAAACGTTTGATTTTGGCGAAAAGTGAACTCAATCCCCATACCCCGGCTGGCCCGGACCCCGAACGAGCCGCTGGAAACCCCGGACACCAAATCGAGAATTCTCGACGCGGCCGAGGAGTTGTTCATGGAGCATGGGTTCGAGGCGACGTCGCTTCGCTTGATCACGACCGCGGCCGGCGTGAACCTGGCGGCGGCCAACTACCATTTCGGTTCCAAGGAAGAACTTTTCCAGGCCGTCCTGACGCGCCGGCTCGATCCAATGAACCGCGACCGCATGGAGTTGCTGTCCGGCTTTGAGAAGGAAGCGGCCGCAAGCGCCCAGATCCTGACCTGCGAAAAAATCCTCGCGGCAATGTTCATCCCCGCGCTCAAGCTGGCGCGCGACCACGAAACCGGCGGCAAGAATTTCCTGCGCTTGCTTGGCCGCGCCTATGCGGATCCGGCCCCTTTCATCCGCGAATTCCTCTCCAGCCAATACAGCGAGATGATCGCGCGATTCCGCCACGCGTTCAGCCATGCGTTGCCGCACATCCCACGGGAAGAACTGTCCTGGCGGCTGCACTTTGTGATGGGCGCCCTGTCGTTCACGCTGGCGGGGACCGACGTGCTCAAGGTGATTGGCCAGTATCACCCCGAGGAAGTGCACAACGACGAATTGATCTTGAAGCGGCTCGCCCCATTTCTGGCGGCCGGTTTGCGGGCGCCCGTTCCCAGTGTGGAGAGCGGGCGCGAATTGGTTTTCTAGGAACTTGCCTTTCGAAAGGGAGCGGTCATGTTGACACTCATTGTTTGTCTTGTCGTTGCAATCGCCGTGGTGTGGCTGCTGGCCTATCACACGGCCAGTGCGCTCGTCTGGTCGCTCACGGCCGGCGTGGCGTTGCTCGTGTTGGCCGGCGCCGGCATCCTCACCGGATGGCCCGCGGCCGTGGTCTGGCTGATCTCCGCGGGCATCGCCGTCTTCTCGACGGCCACGCCGATCCGCCAACGCTTCATCACCGGGCCGATCTTCCGCCTATACAAGAAACTGCTTCCGCAGATGTCCTCCACGGAACAGGAGGCGCTGGAAGCGGGCACCGTGTGGTTCGATGGCGATCTCTTCAGCGGCAAGCCGGACTGGAACAAGTTGTTGGCCTATCCGGCCGCCAAGCTCACCACCGAGGAACAGGCGTTCATCGACGGGCCCACCGAAGAGCTGTGCGGCATGGTCAACGAATGGCAGGTCACCCACGAATTGCATGACCTGCCCCCGCACGTCTGGCAGTTCATCAAGGACAAGGGCTTCCTCGGCATGATCATTCCGAAGGAATACGGCGGCCTCGGATTTTCCGCCTACGCGCATTCGCAGGTGGTGATGAAGATCTCCACGCGCAGCGGCACGGCGGCCGTCTCGGTGATGGTGCCCAATTCGCTCGGCCCGGGCGAGCTCCTGATGCACTACGGCACGCCGGAACAAAAGAACCACTACCTGCCGCGCCTGGCCAAGGGCCTCGAGATTCCCTGCTTTGCCCTGACCGCGCCGCACGCCGGCTCGGATGCCGCTTCGATGCCCGACACCGGCATCGTCTGCAAGCAGATGTTCGAAGGCAAGGAGACACTCGGCATCCGCATCACCTGGGAAAAGCGCTACATCACGCTCGG
>CAZTYC010000051.1:2686-15077 GCA_964617435.1 uncultured Burkholderiales bacterium | reverse complement strand
CGGTGTATTCCCCGACCTTTGCGGTCTGGCTGAAGATGGGCGGCGTGTATGTGCTTGGGGTGACGCGCGGCGGCGGTGAGTACGGTTCCGCCTGGCATGAGGCGGGCACAAAACTGAAGAAGCAGAACGTCTTCGACGATTTCATCGCTCAGGCTGAATGGTTGATCGCCAACAAGTACACATCGGCCAAGAAACTTGCCATTTATGGCGGTTCAAATGGAGGATTGCTGGTGGGCGCAGTGATCAACCAGCGTCCGGAACTTTTTGGTGCGGCGATCCCGGCCGTGGGCGTGATGGACATGTTGCGCTATCACAGGTTCACCATCGGTTGGGCCTGGGCGTCCGACTACGGAACGGTCGACAAGACGGACGAGTTCAACGCCTTGAAGGCGTACTCCCCGTTGCACAACGTGCGCCGCGACGTTGCGTATCCGCCGGTGCTGGTGATGACCGCCGACCACGACGATCGCGTGGTTCCCGCGCACAGTTTCAAGTACACCGCTGAAATGCAGGCGGCCGCAACCGAGTTCTCGAAGGGCGGCAAGGCCACCGGCCCGATCCTGGCGCGCATCGAGTCGGATGCCGGTCACGGTGCGGGCAAGCCGACCTCCAAGATCATCGAGGAACGTTCCGACGCCTTGGCCTTTGCGGCGAATGCGCTTGGACTCGAAGTGAAGTAATGCACCGGTCGGCGGGAGCTACAATCTCCCCATGAAAATCATCGGCATCGCAGGTTATTCCGGTTCGGGCAAGACCACCTTGATCGAGAAGGTCATCCCTCAGCTGGTGCTCGAGGGATTCAAGGTGTCGTTGATCAAGCATGCGCATCACGAGTTTGACATCGACAAGCCGGGCAAGGACTCGCACCGGCATCGTGAAGCCGGCGCCACGGAAGTGCTGGTGAGTTCGTCCAACCGGTGGGTGTTGATGCATGAGTTGCGGGGGTCACAGGAGCCGAGCCTGGAAGAGCAGCTCAAGCGGTTCTCACCCTGTGACGTGGTCATCGTTGAAGGCTGGAAATTCAATTCGATCCCGAAGATCGAAGTGCATCGAAAGCTCAACGACAAGCCGCTCCTGTTTCCAAGCGACCCCAGCGTCGTCGCGGTGGCGACTGACGAATCCCTGGCGACCAGCAAGCCGCAGTTCGCGCTGGATGATGCCGAAGGCGTGGCGGCCTTCATCGTGCAATTCCTGGGCTTGCGCAAAAGCCCCCTCATCGCGGTGAAGTAGGATGGTCCGTGTGCTGTATTTTGCGTCCTTGCGCGAGACGTTCGGCAAGGACCGCGAGGACGTCGCGATGGCGTTGCCGGCAACGGTCAATGACCTGCTGGAAGCCTTGCGCGCAAGGGGAGGCGTCTGGTCTGAAAGCCTGTCCGGGGATCGCCGATGGCGCGTCGCCGTCAACCAGGACATGGCACAGCTTGACCAGCGCTTGACGGAAGGGGACGAAGTGGCGATTTTCCCCCCGGTCACCGGCGGCTAGTCCGTAATTCTCAATCCCATGGCCACCATTCGGGTCCAAACCGAGGATTTCGATGTTTCTGAGGAGCTGGCCGTGCTTCGCGCTGCAAACCCCCGGATCGGCGCAATTGCCAGCTTTGTTGGACTCGTGCGTGACTCGAATGAGGGCGAGCACGTCTCCGGCATGCACTTGGAGCACTATCCGGGAATGACCGAACGTGCGCTCGGAAAGATCGCCGATGAGGCGCAGGCGCGATGGAATCTAATTGATGCCACGATCATTCACCGCGTGGGAGACCTCAGGCCCATGGATCAAATCGTGCTTGTGCTGGTGGCCAGCGGCCACCGCGGCCACGCATTCGAGGCCTGCGAATTCATCATGGACTACCTGAAAACCGAGGCACCGTTCTGGAAAAAGGAATCGACCGGCACCGGCGACCGGTGGGTGGATGCGCGGGCCACCGACGATCAGGCGCGTGATCGTTGGTCGAAATGACCGCTAGGGACTTGCGAAGAGGGCGATGGAGAGCGGGCTACTGAGGTCGTCGAGGAACGCCTGCAATTGCATGTCTGCCCGTTCGATGCCTTGATCGGCACGAATCGCAATGGCCACCCAATACGAGCGTTCAGGCACTCCGGACAAGCGCGCCTTGAGTTGCAACCATTTTGCGGCAATGTCGGACCCCGTGAACTCCCCTTGAAGGGCGTACCACTGCCAGACCCGATATCGCTCCCCGCCCTTTCGAATCACGTAGGCGCGCCCTGCGAGGCGCACACTCCCAAGTTTGGCTGAAAACTGATCGCGTTGCGTCATTGACCATCCGGAGGGGGCGAGCTTGTGAACCGACGTCACCAGTTTGGTATTCCAGTTCTGCCGGCCAAATCCGCTGACGGATAGATGGATGGGGACCCCCTCGCCCTGTCGAGCAAAACAATAGTCGCGGGTCCACAGGGGATTCTGAAGTTCCGGCTTCCATTGGCACGAGTTGTCCTCGCGGAAGGCCCAAACGGGAGGCAGGCTGAGAGCGGTTAACTGGGTCTTCGTCCCCTCCGCAGGTTGCCCCATGGCGGCAAGGGCAACTGGCCAGACGACCAAGCCGGCAAGCGCCATTGCAACCGTCGGCAGGATCGTTCGCGCATTGTGACGTGTGACCGCCTTTTCCGTGGCGGGCGACTGAGGCGATCTGTCCTGCATCGAGTCCCGGTATCGCCATCCGATCCAGCAATACAGGAACAGCAATATTGCAAAGAGAATCCATCCAAATGTCCCGTGGCCTTGGGCAAAGATCTTGTTTCCGGATAGATGCGCCACGGCGATCGTGAGATAGGCGCGCAACCAGTTGCCCGCCAAACCGAGGACAAGTGCACCCAGGACAAACCACGTTCGCTTCGAGTTGGCCGCATACAGGGTCCACGCGAACAAGGTGGCAAACATCAGGCACGCGCTCAGGTACTCCACGCCGCTGCATTCGTCTGCAACGGACCAGGAACGCCCTGGCAATTCAAAGAACGCACCGTCACGAAAGACGGGAATTCCTGTGAATCGCAAGGCGATATGCACAAAGTCCGCTGTCAGCGCCACCTGCCAGTCGACCAGCGGTCCGCGCAGGGGCACGGCAAAAAGTAGAAAGCAAAGGGGAAACAACAGCACCCGCAGCCAGGAGCGCCCGAAAATGGCGAAGACCGCCATTGGAATCATGACGATGACGGAACCCTCGGAGAGCGCGCGAATGAAGGTCATTTCGCCGATTGACCATAGCAAGCCCGCACCCGAAAGGAGGGCGATACCGGCGAGGCTCGGAAACACGCAGTCCCAGCGCAGCGCGCCGCGCGCCTGCCACAGCAGGAACAGGAAGACCGGCAGAGCGAAAACGCGATGGGTCACCTCTGCCTGAACTTCGCCGACCGCCAGCAGATTTCGAAAAGTCGCGGCGTAAACCGACATGACCACCAGGACCAACGCAGCCACTGCGATCGGTGCGGTTGATTGGGCCAGGCGGTTCATGCGGTACTCAGCGCTGCAGCAACGCATGAACGCATCACGCGTCATCCCCGTTGGGATTGCCTTGCTCGAGCGCCTTGACCATGCGTCGCGAGAGCTTTGTGGCCTCCAAGTGATTTCGCTCAATGCGCAGCAGGGTGGACTCCAGGCGTTGCAGGTCACGATCCAGCAGGGAAAGCTGGTCCCGAACGCTGTCCGCAGCAAGCGCGGCCCCATTGCCTGCATTGGCAATGTCAGGCGGGCCTGCATGGTTTCCGATCACGACCGTCGGCTGCCCCTTGAATTCTCCGCGCATCTCTTCGGCAACTTCGAGGACCTCCTTGCGGGTAAACGACTTCTTGTCTCCCAGGAAGCCGTACCACAGCAGGCGGTCGCAAATTGCATTGATCCTGCGTGGAATCCCTCCGCTATGCTCGTGAATCGCCTGGAACGCATCAAAGCTCAGCGCGGGGGAGCCGCTCCAGCCGACATGGCTCAGGCGATGCTCAATGTACCCTTGTGTTTCAGGCGCGCTCATGGCGCCGATGTGGGCCGTCGCGATGATTCGCTGGCGCAGTTGCTCCATCGTCGGGCTTTGCAAGGTATTGCGAAATTCGGGTTGCCCCACTAGAAAGGTCTGCAGCAACGCATGGGTTTCCAACTGGAAGTTGGACAGCATGCGAAGTTCTTCAACGGCCGCGGGCGTCAGATTCTGCGCCTCGTCGACGACCAGCAGGCATCGCTTTCCTTCCGCCGCAGTTGCCACGAAGAAGGCTTCCAATCCCAAGAGTAGTTCCGCCTTGTCCTTGCGCGCAGATTCAAGCCCGAATGCCGCCGCCACGATCCGCAGCGTGTCTGCGGCATCCAGTTGAGTCGTGACCATATGCGCCGCAACCAACTTGGAGGTGTCGAGCTTTTCAAACAGGCTGCGCACAAGGGTGGTCTTGCCGGCTCCGATCTCGCCCGTGATGACGATAAACCCTTCGCTCTGGTGGATGCCGTATTCAAGATAGGACATCGCACGCCGATGCTGCTGGCTGCCGAAATAGAAACTCGGGTCTGGATTCAGTTGGAAGGGCTTGTCTGAAAACCCGTAGAAAGACTCGTACATGGCAGATCAGAAGCGCGTTTCCAGATTGCAGGCCAAACTGTTTTCCACGTAACTCCGAATCGCTGTGCTCTGTAGGTCAAGTCTGCGCGCCAGGAAAGAAAGAGTTGTCCGGGGGGTCAGCTGCGTCGCTGTGCTCAGCGTATGCAGCCGTTGCAGCGTTTGCCTTGACTCCAGACGCAAGTCTTCTGTCTGTACAAACTGAAAGTTGTAGTTCAAAGAAACGGAACGCGTCAGCCGGTGCGCCCAGGTCGCCCCTGCATTCTTCTGGCGCGTGCTCTCGAACGCCAGCGTCTGAGGGGTTGAATTGCCGGGAAACGCATTCTGCTTCCGGAATCCGAGGGAAACCGTGAACGTATCCCGAATGCCGGAATACAAGTAAGCAAACTCCAGTCTCTGATTCAGGAAGGGCGTGGCCGTTGCAGAGTCCAACGGCGCTCCGAGCGTGTAGGGAATGGCAGCCTCCCGCAAACGTCCGCGCACGACAGTCTCCCGTGCCACTGGGTCAGGCAGGTTGGATCGCAACAAGTCAGTGAGCATACCGACAAACGGGCTGACATTCCCCGTTTCCATGCGGTTGCCCAGATAACCGACATCCCTGACGGCGGTCAAGCGTATCGCAGACAGCGGGCGACGATAGGCAATGGCCACGGCGTACTCGGTTCCGAAAAACCTCTTTCCGGCAGTCCCTGCAATGGCAATCCGCTCATGCGGAATCCAACGTACGCCGGCTCCCCAAATGGACGCCGCGCTGCTGTTCCCGTCTTGAAGGTCGTTTTGCTCCCGGCCGCTGTACAGCGAATATCCGAGCGAGCCACCTGGATTGAACAGCACGGTACCCAATGCTTTGCGAACATGGCGGTCAAGTTCGCTTCCTGTGAACTGTTGCCATTGCGTTGACACAGACCAACCCAGCAGCGGTTGCGCGCGCGGGTCAGACCCGACCGACACAATGGAATCGGTTGAGCGGACATGTCGGGTTGCTGTTTCGTCGGAGTTGCTGGCCGAGGCGTCAGTCGACGCCTGCAGTACGAGGGAGGGGCCCATCCGCGAATGCCATTCGGGCCTCACACTCACTTGGCGCGTTTCAATCTGGTCGGTCGTCATGGAACCAGATTGCGAATTGGACAAACTCGCTCCAAAAGCACTGCGTGCCCTTCGCGCGACGGACGCCCTGGAACCCACTTGCAACATGTCATCGATCAACTCCAATCGCGAATTCGCGTTTAGTGCGCGATCAACCCGATTCCGATCACTCGCGCCTGAATAGAGTTGTTTCGTCAAACGCATGTCCGCCGAAACTTCCCAAAGCGCGCCTCTGTGGCTTACTCCCAACAGGGCGCCTATGCTGGTGATCCAGGAGGTCTTTCGCTCGTCGTTTTCCTGCGGAAACGCGTTCGAGGTGTACAACTCACCCAGCGATACACCGGGCGAAAATGTGGTCGCCGGTTGTTGAGCAGATTGGGCCGCGGCCAAATTGGGCCACAGGGCCGCGACCGCCAAAAATACGAACTTAACGTCCGTAGCCATAGCCGTAGCCATAGCCATATGCGCCTTGGGCCAGCGTGCGTGCCTGGTTCAGCACCAACAGTTTGACTGGACAGTGCTCGATGGTGGCCAACGCGCGCTTCACATCTGCCTGCAAGGTGGATTCTGCATGCACGACCATGACCACCTGACCCGCATGACGGGCGAGCTCACGGGATTCGGTCGTGACCAACAATGGCGGCGAGTCAAAAATCACCATGCGATCCGGGTAGCGCGTGGCCATGTCGTCGAGCAGCTTGCTCATGGCGTCGCTGGCGAGCAGTTCGGTGGCCCGAGCGTGGGGATTCCCGCTGGAAAGCAAGTTCAAATTTTCAACATTGGTGCGAATCAAGACGTCTGCCAGGTCCGTGGAGGGATTGTCGAGCAGGTCCATCAATCCTGGCCCGGTCGGGATCCCCAGCACATTGGGAAGGGAGGGGCGCGCGACATCGGCATCGACCAGAAGCACGGTCTTGTTGAGTTCTGACACGATGCTGATTGCCAGGTTGATCGAAGTGAATGTCTTTCCTTCTCCAGGCACGGCGCTGGTGACCATGACCAGATTGCCATTCTTGATCGGGCGCCCGGGCCGATTCATGGCGTTCTGGATCAATGGGCGCTTGATGATCCGAAACTCTTCCGCAACTCGTGATCGTTGCAGTTCAGGTGTAATGAATCCGCGCTTTGAAAGATCTGAAAAATCAAGCGTGAAATGGCGTGTCGTCTTTTTGACCGGCTCCGTGGGCGCGGTTGACGCGGGTGCCATGTCGCTTTCGCCGGCCGCGACATCGGGGGAAACTGTCGCCACACGGCTGGACGGGGGCCCCAATGGTTTCAGTGCCGCCCCGGACTTGCGCAATTCCTCCAGCCGCTGCGCGGCACGCTCGATCAGGCTCATGCGGCTAACTCACAATCCTGTTGGCCGCATACCAGGCCACGACGGCGAACCCGACGACATAGGTACCCACCAACGCACCGACCCCTCCAAGGAAACGCAACAAACTGCGCCTTTCTGCGGACTTGCGTTGGTCGCTCACGACCAATGTGACAGCACCGAGAATTGGAAGCCCAGTGGCCTCGGCCAGTGAGCGGGCGTCAAAAAACGCAGGGCGAATCTCACGGGCCATGAACGACACTCCGAGACCGGCGCCAAGGGCAGCCAACAAGGCCAGGGGGATCAACAGCCCGCGATTGGGCGCAACTGGTTTTGGTGACACTCTGGGCGGATCGATCAGACGGAAATCGGCGACGCCGGAAACGGCCTGCATGTCGCTGGAAATCGTAGCCGATTCCCGTCGCGCGACCAGGGTCTCGTAATTCTTTTTGTTAACCTCGTAGTCGCGGTTCAATTGGGCTAGTTCCGCTTCCAACTGTGGCATTTGTCCGGCGGCGGATTTCAGTTTTGCATACCTGTTGGAGTACTCCGCCACGCGTGCTCTCAGTGAAGCAACTGCAGCTTCCGCCGTTGCCAAAGACACCTTGATTTGCTCACTGGCACGGGGACCACCAGAATACGCGTAGCCTGACACGGCTCCGGACCGCCTTTGCGCAGCCATGACTTGGGCGCGTTGATCTTCAAGTTCCCGCAGCACTCTCTGCGCGCCCGTCACATCCGGATGGTTTTCCGTGTATCGCTGAAGCAAACTGTCCAGATTGCGGCGCATGGCGTCAATTCGCCCATCAATTTCTGCCAGTCCCGCGGCGGGCATTGAATTTGCCTCGGTCGCAGGAGCGGACTCTTCCGCAGCAAGCTGCCGACGAAAGGTATCCCTGGTGTTTTCAGCTTCCCGCAAATCCAGCTGAGCGCGCTCAAGCAGCGCACTCGTTTCAGACATGCGCCCGAAATGATTGCTGACTTCTCCGGCGCCTTGGTTGATTGACTTGAGTTTGAACTCCTTGAGGCGGTTCTCCGCTTCCTGCAGTTTCTTCTCATATATTGAGATCTGCTCGTCAATAAACTTTTTGGCTGCATCAGTATCGGTGGCCTTACCTCCATGCCCGGACTCGATGAACATGGTGGAGAACAGTTGCACGATCCGCTTTGCGCGCTCCGGGTTGGTGTCACGATAACTCAAGGTATAGATGTTGTCGCGTCCGCTCCCCATGATCTGAAGGCGCGACGATACGCGATCCACCAGCGCATCAAACTGGTCTTTCGACTTCGCTTCCGCATCCATGCCGGCCAGTTGAACGAGTTTTTCGACATTCGGCCTGCTTATCACCACACGGCTCAGCATCGCAATCTGCTGGTCCTCGTTTTGCATGACGGTGAGGCCCGTCATGAGCGGCTTGAGAATGGAAGCTGTATTGACAAATATGCGGGCGGACGCCTCAAACCGGTCGGGCATCAATATCACGGCCACTACCCCGGCGGCACCCACGAGCCATGCAGTGAGCAAACCCAGCCAGCGGAACTGCCACATTCCGCGCAACTTGATCATGGCCTGGCGATAGACTTCTTCCATGGATTCCGAAGATTTGTGGGGGGAGTGGGGCCGCTATGCGCGATCAGAACCAGCTTTGCGGAATGATGACGACATCACCCGGCCGCATTTCAACATTCGCGCTGACGTCGCCCTTCTTGACCAAATCCTTGATTCGTACCGAGTACTGCTTGTTCCCTTCGACCGTCCGCAGAATTGACGCACCATTTCCGTCGGCAAACTCTGTAACGCCGCCGACAGCAATCATGACGTCCAGCAAGGTCATCTTTTGCCGGTAGGGCAGCACCTGCGGCCGGGCGGCTTCGCCAATGACCCGGATTTGCTCGCTGTAAGGTCCCACAAAATTGGTGACCACCACCGTCACAACCGGATCGCGAATCACTTTTGCCAATGCCTTTTCGATGTCGCGTGCAAGGGTGGTGGGATCCTTGCCGATGGCGACCAGATCCTCAACGAGCGGCGCTGCAATTTTTCCGTCGGGCCGAACCGGAACCGTAGTGCTGAGCTCGGGATTTCTCCAGACAACGATGTTCAGGGTGTCCCCAGGGCCGATCAAATAGCGATAGTCGGGGGACGATGCGGCTTGCGGCGCCGGGGGGAAGCGGTTGAAGCTGCAACCTCCCAATAGCATCGCCGAGCAAAGGACAGTGACAGCCGCATAAAGGCACCAAACCGATTGTCCGCCAAGATTTCGCAATGACATAATCTCCCCCATTGGATTTGCGTAAAGCAGGGATGTTGCTACTGATTCCTTTCCCATCCACCGAGCGCGCGTTCAAAAAAACTTCGGGGGCGGGGTTCCAAAAAATGCGCTTTGGCGCGCCGAAATGAAACGAACACGCGAATTTCTTTTTATTATCTACGATTATTCCGAATGTTCGTGAATATGGGGGTATTTGCGTGAAATGGTTGCTCAGGGTTCCCGGATGAACAATGCGTCAATCTTGGTTACCGGTGGTGCAGGCTTTATCGGCTCCCATACTTGCGTGGAACTGCTTGGGCAAGGGTGCCGTGTGACAGTGGTGGATAACCTCTGCAATAGCAAGCAAGAAAGTCTGCGCAGGGTGGAACGAATTACAGGGCTGTCGCTTCGCTTTGAGCGCCTGGACATTCGCGACCGCGCGGGTTTGGATGCGGTTTTTTCAAGCGACCGATTTGATGCGGTCATCCACTTCGCGGGCCTGAAAGCGGTGGGGGAATCCACCGAAAAACCACTTGACTACTTCGAAAACAATGTCCAAGGGACCATTGTGCTGCTGGGCGCCATGGCGGCTGCCGATGTCCGGACCATGGTGTTCAGTTCCTCGGCCACTGTCTACGGCAATCCCGCGCGGGTTCCAATCAAGGAAGACTCGCCGCTCAGCGTCACCAACCCCTATGGCCGCACAAAGTTGATGATCTGCGAAATGCTGCGCGATCTTTCGAAAGCGGATTCCCGCTGGAAATTCGCACTATTGCGCTACTTCAACCCGGTCGGAGCCCACGAGAGCGGGATGATCGGAGAGGACCCTGCTGGAATTCCGAACAACTTGATGCCTTTCGTTGCGCAGGTTGCGGTCGGCAAGCGTGCTGAATTGCCAGTCTATGGAAATGACTATCCGACGCCGGATGGGACGGGGGTGCGGGACTACATACACGTCGTTGACCTGGCGCGTGGGCACCTGAGGGCACTGCAGGCATTGGCTGGTGGCAAGTCGCTGTTGACGGTGAATCTGGGTACGGGTATCGGCTATTCGGTTTTGGACGTGATCCGTGCGTTTGAAAAGGTATCTGGACGAAAGATTCCATACCGGATAGTTGCCAGGCGTCCTGGCGATGTGGCGGCGTGCTATGCCGATCCCGCCTTGGCAAGCGAGCAATTGGGCTGGAAGGCTGAATACGACTTGGAGCGCATGTGCGCCGATCATTGGCGCTGGCAATCTCAAAACCCGCTAGGCTTTGTTGCATGAAGACGCGAGGCGCGGTCTTGCGGTCCATGGGATGTGCCCCGCCCTACGCGGACTCACGCCCGTTGTCGATCGAGTCGGTTGACCTCGAGGATCCCGGCCCCGGCGAGGTCCTCGTGCGCATCAGGGCGGCTGGACTTTGCCACTCCGACCTTTCGGTGATTGAAGGAAACCGCCCAAGGCCCATGCCCATGTTGTTGGGTCATGAGGCGGCGGGTGAGGTATGCGCATTCGGGCCCGGCGTGAGCGACCTGGCGCAAGGTGACCGCGTAATCCTTGTGTTCATGCCCAGCTGCGGACACTGTATCCCATGTTCGGAGGGCCGTCCTGCGCTTTGTGAGCCCGGTGCAAAGGCCAATGGCGAAGGCACGCTCCTGGGAGGGGCACGACGCTTGCGGCTCGGAAAAGCGATGGTGCACCATCACCTGGGATGCTCCGCCTTCGCGGAGCATGCCGTGGTTTCGAGGCGTTCGCTGGTCAAGATTGACAATGACCTGCCTTTTGAAGATGCCGCTTTGTTCGGTTGCGCTGTACTCACCGGCTTTGGAGCTGTAGTCAATACCGCGGGTGTTCGCGCCGGCCAATCGGTTGCCATCGTTGGACTCGGCGGCGTCGGGCTGGCCGGACTGCTGGCAGCCAGGTGTGCCGGCGCCTTTCCAATCGTTGCAATCGATCGCCTTGAATCAAAGTTGGACCTTGCGCTCACTCTGGGTGCCAATGCGGTATTCAACGCAGGCGATCCCGACGTGGCGGAGAGGATCCGCTCAATGCTCGGCGGAGGGGCGGATCACGCGATTGAAACGGCCGGGGCCGTTCCGGCACTCATGCTTGCCTACGAGGTGACGCGGCGTGGAGGGACGACGACGACCGCAGGGCTGCCGGCCCCGGGGCAGATGATTCAAATTCCGCCGGTACGCCTGGTTGCGGAGGAGCGGACTTTGAAGGGCAGTTATATCGGCACATCCGTTCCGCAACGAGACATTTCACGGTGCATTGCCCTGTTCAGAAATGGACGGATGCCGGTGGACAAATTGCGCAGCGACGTCTTGCCCCTGGAAATGATCAACGAAGGCTTTGATCGCTTGCGCTTGGGCGAAGCCGTGCGCCTGATCATCAGGGTGTAGTGAATTCAAGGTTCACCGACCTTGCGCGCCGCCGAAATGGCTCTCTTGATGAAGGCCTTTCGTTCCACCGGATCCTCGATTTCTTCGGCAATGATGAGAAATAGTTCGCCTTCGTCTCTCGCCTTCATTGCGGCTTTCTTGACGATCACCCGCGCGATCGCGCCAATGTGTTGCGCCAGCCGTTTTTCAGCACGCTCCAAAATCGCCAAGTCAAATCTCGCTGCGGCTAGCTGCGTTGCCACCTCGGTCTGACCCCTTGCGCGCGAAGGCATTGATGGGGGCTGGGTTCGAGCGCGCAGTTTTGTTGTGAATCGTGCTCTCTCGTCCGCTTCTTCGATTTCCTTCGCAACATGATCAATGATCCCATCCAAGGTCATTTGCGTTTGCAGGGCCTTCTTGACGAGTACCGACGCAAGCGGACCAATGTAAGCCGCAAGTTCGGATTCAAGCTCTTTCACCGCAGCCTGATCAATCGGCGCAACTGCTGGCTGGGTCGGAACGTCCTCATAATGAACAGACCTTAAAGCGGCAGCCGGAATGGTATGGCCTTGGGGTGGGGTATCCAATGAGTCCGGTGGACGGGAACCCTGCAAGCGCGCCAGGAACTGGGCGCAATCGCGAGGGCGGTTTCGGTCGTCGGGCTCCAGCGCCCAGTCGATCAGCGCCAGGAACTCATGGGTATACAGATCTCGATTCCCGATCGCCACTGCTTTGGGCTGGGGGTCGTCTCGAATCCTCGCCGTCGCGTCATGCGGCTTCTGGCCCGTCACCATCCAATACAGCACGCCGCCAAGTGCATA
>CAZTYC010000051.1:0-2586 GCA_964617435.1 uncultured Burkholderiales bacterium | reverse complement strand
ACAAGTGCTTCGATTCCCGCTTGGGGCAGGGGGCGCCTTGGCTTGATCCACTCGCCCAGCTGTGCACCCTGCACGAATTCCATCACCATGTACGCGGTGGCGTTTGCCTGGAAATACCGCATGACGCGTACAATATTCGGGTGGTGAAAGTTGGCCAATGTCCGTGCTTCATCGAGGAAGCGGGCCAACCCCCATTCAAAGCTCTCTTTGTCCGAGTCTTGGTGGGGCTTCACCGAGGCGTCTACGCCACGGACGGCAATGTCTGAGGGCAGATACTCTTTGATCGCTACCGGGCGGTTCAGATGCTGGTCTAGCGCGAGATAGGTCAGCCCGAATCCACCGACACCCAGCAATTGGTCAAAGCGGTATTCATTCAGCACATGCCCCCGAGGCAAGGACTGGACTGTCGGCATTGCGTTTCTAGCCTTGATCGATCAGCGAAATGGCTTTCTGGAGGCTGCGTCGCATTCGATTGAAAGATTTTGCCAACAGGGCCATTTCATCGTGCCCCTTGTCTGCAAATTCCGGGATGTCCATATTGCCCGTGCTGATGTCGTTGGCCGCTTCCGAAAGTGTTGTGATCGGCCGGACGATCAGAATCGAGAGAAGGAGGTTGAGTGCGATAAATAGTATCAAGAAGATGCCGGTGATCGAGGCCATGAACGTGACGAATGCCCGGTTGGCATTTTTGATGGGGACCGTCATTGGCACTGACACAATCTGGGCGCCGATTGTTTCGTTCAATTTCCATCCGAAACCGTTGTTTCCACCGTAAAGCGCAATCATCGGTGCCGGCGCGCGATCAGGCGTGCTATGACACGCAAGACAGCCCTCTTGGGTGATTTTGAGGGGGCGCGCCAGGTAGAGGGCAGGGCCAGATGCGGCCATGCGCATCCCCATGACTTCTGACTTGTCTGTGCTATTTCGGAAGTCATTGACGATGTCTGCTTCCCATTCCACCGCCCGGTCGCGAGGATTGGTCGGATTCAGTGCGGCTTCCTTGTACTGATAGTTTTCGTACTTCTTGCGCAACTGGATCATCATCTCAGTGGCTGCAAATGCCGGCACGGATTCAGGGAGGAAACTGTCGGGCTGATAGTCCAACTTTGGAGAGACATGCAGTTGAGTGTATTGGCGCATGGATAAGGCGGCTTCCATGATGACACCAGCATTGCGCAGAACTTCATCCTGCGCGTTTCGCTGAAGTAGGTTATGAGATACAAAACCTGTCACAGCAAGCCCGAAGGCAAAAACAAGAAGGAGGACAAGGTTGAACTTAGTTCGAAGGCTCATTGTGCATTTCTCCTGAGTTGCTCTCAGTCGATGAATTTCCCCAAGGATTACGTGGCGAATGTGAGACTGGATGCACCCCAAATCACGTCTGCAAGCCAAAAGAAGAAAGTTGACATAATATAAATTACACGTGAAACGTATGCTTTGAGCAACGTTGAATTGAAAGCATTTCAGTTCCTCCCCAGCGCGCCCAAATAGGCGCAGCATTGAATGTCATCAGGCATTCAATCCCGAAGTGTCACCCGACCAAACGCTCGAGAAAATGGAGTCAGACTTTGGCGAGGTTGCCCGTGCCGCACGGGCAATTTTTGGGTATGTGGCAGCATGGACAACGGTACTCCGTATCGATGAGACGAAGGTCACTGTTTTGCAAGGTAGCAGTGAAACGCTGGAGTCTGTGCAAGTAATTGAAATCGGGCCAACCACGATCGCCAATGACTTCTTTCATCATGATCCGCCGACGTCGGTTGAAATAGAACTCGCAATTGATCAAGTCGAAGAGCAAATTTCAAAGCTTGGAAGGCCGAATGGAGACCGGCAGACTCTATGGTGCGAAGCTCATTCACTGCGCGGGTGGAAGCACGCTGTGGCGTCGAAGAAATCCATTGATGAAATCGAGCATTGGTTTCAATGCATCGCTTCCGCTTCGCTTGGACGCCCTGGAGCCATGCAGGGATTGCCTCATGGGCGGGACGCTGCAGCAACACTCCTCCTGCTGCGCGAATTCATGCATCACCAAGGGTTCAGCTCATTATTTGCCGTAGATTTGCCCCGTGATCCGGGTTGCTGATGCTGATCTGGAGCGCGAATTGTAGAGAAGTACCCCGAGCGTCGTATTAGAAACATCATCAATTGCGATTCAGGAGAACGCGATGTCCACATACAAGGTTGGGTATTTCGTCGGCAGTCTTTCGTCGTCATCGATCAATCGACAGCTTGCAAAGGCGCTGGTCAGGCTGGCACCCCCAGAACTTTCCCTAAGTGAAATTTCGATCAAGGAATTGCCGCTTTACAGCCCGGATTTCGACGCCGAATTCCCGCCCGTCGCTCGGGCATTTAAACAGTCGATTGCAGAAGTCGATGCGGTTCTATTCATTACCCCAGAGTACAACCGGTCGATTCCTGGCGGTCTGAAGAATGCCATCGACTGGGCCAGCCGGCCTTGGGGTCAGAATTCATTCACGCGCAAGCCTTCGGGGGTAATTGGCGCGTCGCCGGGCGCCATTGGTACCGCGCTTGCCCAACAGAGCCTTCGCAGCGTGCTTTGCTTCTGCAATTCGCCGCTTATGAACC
>CAZTYC010000050.1:12146-15081 GCA_964617435.1 uncultured Burkholderiales bacterium | reverse complement strand
AGGAGGACGTGCGCCTGTTCCGCGCCAAGCCGGTGACCTACGCCTGCCGGCGCGATGTGGCGAAGGTGGAGGCGATGCTGAAGTCGCTGGGGCGCGACGAGGTCGAGGCCACGCTCGCCGAGCAGGGCGAAATCCTCGTCACGGACGACATCTGCAACGAGCAATACCGCTTCGGCGCGGAGGACGTGAGGCGCTTGTTTGGCGCGTGAGGGACCCGTCGGCGCGCCCGCGGCGAAGCGCGCGCGCCACTCCATCGAAACCAGCGAGGAGGCCGGCGTGCGCTTCCTGCACTTCGGCTCCGAATGGGTGCAGGGCGCCATGCGCATCGCGCGGCCGCATGCGCTGGAGCTTGAGTACACGCGGGAGATGGCCGGGTGCCTGCTGCTGCGTCCCGAGCCCGATTGGCCGCGCCGCGTGCTGCAGGTGGGGCTGGGCGCGGCGTCGCTCGCCAAGTTCTGGCACCGCCACCGGCCGCAGGCGCACCAGACCATCCTCGAAATCAACCCCGATGTGGTGTCGATGGCATACGCCGCGTTCAAGCTGCCGCGCGATGCCGCGCGCATCGACATCGAGATCACCGACGCCGTGGCGTGGATGCGCGAGGCGAGGCGCGCGCGGTTCGACTGCCTGATGGTGGACGGCTACGACGAGCACGCGCGCTTCGGCGCGCTGGGCAGCGGGGACTTTTATGCCGATTGCCGGCGGCACCTGTCGCGCGACGGCCTGCTGGTGCTCAACCTGTTCGGGCGCAGCCGCGGCTTTGCCCGCCAGACCGATGCATTGCACGAGGTGTTCAAGGGCCGCGCGCTGGCGCTGGAACCCGTCGAGGGCGGCAACGCGATCGCGTTTGCGTGGGCGGGGGAGCGGCCGGCGCTGGATGCGGAAACGCTGCACGAGCGCGCCGCCGCGCTGCGCTCCGAGGTGGGGATCAACTTTTCGGCGACGGTGGCGCGAATTCTGCGAGCCGCGGGGTGACCGGGGCGTGGAGCGCGGCATCCCGCGCAAACCCGAGGACTGGCGCGGCGTTCAAGCCGTTTCAGCCCCGGAAGGCGCACCAGGCCTTGAGTTTCAGTTCCTGCTCAAGCGTGGATTCAACACGTCGCGCAGTTGGTCCGCCACCAGGTTGATCGCCATCACGGTGAGCAGCAGCGCAACGCCGGGATAGAAGCTGATCCAGTATTTGCCGCTCATGAGATACGTGAATCCGTTGGAGATGAGCAACCCCAGCGAGGGCTCCGTGATTGGCAATCCCAGCCCGAGGAACGAGAGCGTGGCCTCCAGCGAGATGGCGTGCGCGACCTGCACGGTGGCGACCACGATCAAGGGCGGCAGGCAGTTGGGCAACAGGTGGCGGAACAGGATGCGGCGGTGCGAGAGCGCCAGCACGCGCGCCGCCTCCACGTATTCCTTCTGTGTTTCCACCAGTGCGGCGGCGCGCACGGTGCGCGTGTAGTACGCCCACTGCACGGCCACCAGCGCGATGATGACCTTGTTCACCCCGGGGCCGAAGATGGCCAGAAGAATCAGCGCCAGCAGGATGGAAGGGAACGACAGCTGGATGTCGACGGCGCGCATGATGAGCGTGTCCAGGAACCCGCCGAAATAGGCGGCGACCAGGCCCAGCGCCAGGCCGATCGTCACCGCGATCAGCGTGGACGCGATGCCGACCGCCAGCGAAATGCGCAGGCCATAGAAGATCCCGGAAAGCATGTCGCGGCCCTGGTCGTCGGTGCCCAGCCAATGCGTCTTGCCGGTGGCGGAGGCTTCGCCCGGCGCGAGCTTGCCATCCATCACGTCCAGCTGCGCCAGGTCGTAGGGATTCTGCGGCGAGATGAGCGGCGCGAACAACGCGACGCACACGATGAGCGTGAGAAGGGCCAGCGCCGCGAGCGCCAGTTTCGATTCGGCAAAACCGGACCAAACGCGCCGCAACGGGGAATCTTCTATGGTCATCAGTGCGCCGCCGCCTGCCCCAGGCGCACGCGCGGGTCGAGCCACGAATACGCGAGGTCCACCACGAAGTTGATCGCCACGAACAGCGCGGCAATCACCAGCAGGTAGGCCACGATGACGGGCCGGTCGAGCTGGTTGATGGAATCGATCAGTAGCTTCCCGGTGCCCGGCCACGCGAAGATGGTCTCGGTGACGATGGCAAACGCGACCACGGAGCCGAACTCCAGGCCGATGACCGTGACGATGGGAATCATGATGTTCTTCAACACGTGCACGCCGATCACGCGCGATGGCTTCAATCCCTTGGCGCGCGCGAACTTCACATAGTCCTGCATCAAGGCCTCGCGGGTCTGCGCACGCGTGAGACGGATCAGCAGCGACAGCTTGAACAACGCGAGGTTCAGCGCCGGCATGAACAGGTGCGCCCAGCCGTCCTGCGTGAGGATGGAAAGCGGGACTCCGAGCACGTTCACAGTCTCGCCACGGCCGTTCGATGGCAGCCAGCCGAGGTGCACGGAAAACAACATGATCAGCACCAGGCCCACCCAGAACGTCGGCAAAGAGAATCCAAGGATCGAGCCCGCCATGATCGATTTGCCGACCACGCTGTCCGGCTTCAATCCGGCGATGAGCCCAAGCGGGATGCCGAGCAGGATGGCGATGAGCATGGCCACCACGGCGAGCTCGATCGTTGCAGGCAGTTTGGAGAGGATCAGTTCCAGCGCAGGAATGCCGAACACGAACGACCTGCCGAGGTCCCCGGTGACCGCGCCCTGCAGGAACGCCAGGAACTGGACGTAGAGCGGCTTGTCGAGCCCCAGAGCCACCGTGGCGCGCAGGCGTTCCGCTTCATCGGCCTGCGGATTGATGAGCATTTCCACCGGGTTGCCCACCGCGTAGACCCCCACGAACACCAACAACGCCATGACGGCCAGCACGAATGCCGATTGGGCGAGGCGGCGCAACGTGAACTCAAGCATGC
>CAZTYC010000050.1:4674-12046 GCA_964617435.1 uncultured Burkholderiales bacterium | reverse complement strand
GTCTGCGCGGCGCCCGTGCCGGTGCTGGCCAGGGTATTGGTGCCCCCGGAGCCCGAGGTGTTCAGCTTGAGCGCGTAGTTGAGGCCCACCGCCACATTTGAATTGCTGTCCAGCGAAAGGGTGTACGGCAGGGTGTTGGTGCATTGGGTTGCAAAGGAGGTATTGGCGGTCGCCTGTGTCGCCTGGAGCGCGGTACAGGTGAAGTTGATGGTGCCGGGCGCGGTCGACACGCGGCATTCCGGAACGACGGTGATGGACACGGGAATGTTTGCATTGGGCACATCGGAGCCGAAGGTCCCCTTGCCGGAAGTTCTTGTCACCCCGATCGTCAACTGCACGGTATCCGTGTAGGAGCCCGCCGGGGAGGCAATCTGCCCCCCGGGCAGGCAACCATAGTAAGTGAAGGTCCGCGATTGGGGCGGATTGCTACCAGGGTTGCCTCCGCCAAACACCATGGCAGCACCGGTAAACACATTGGTGCCAGTCCAATCGGGCGTACAGGCCGCGCTGGGCGATGCGGTGGTCAGGTCGTAGTTGATGAAAGATGCACCCAACTTGCCGCGATTCTGGGTGCCGACGCCGTTGGTGCCGTTGTTTGCCGCGACACTGACTACCAACGTTGCGCCACTGCCGCTAGAAAGTTTGGAGCAAGTCACCGTGAAACTGCCGGAAAGAAAGGTTGGAGTGCTGGCCGTTGCATACGTGATGGAAAACGCCGCCGGCGCCGCCGGGTTGAACGCGCAGTCGTAGTTTGCGGCGGCCTGCGCCGCGCTGGAAATCATCCCCAGCCAGAGCGCCGCCATCCAACGCCAAGTGATTTTTTTCATCTTGCCACTCCCTTGCACGCCAGCGGGCCGATGCGCGCGATTTCATCCTTGAGGTCGGCGGGCAGGGCTGCCTCGAGCCGGCACTCCTGGTCCTTCCAGCGCAGCGTCAGGCGATTGCGCTCCTTCAGCCCGGTCACGAAGGCCTCGCCGCGCCGCGCCACATAAAATTCCTCCGGATCGCCGTCGAGCTTGACCACGGCGCCCGGCGGCACGGGCTGGCCGTCATCCAACACGATTTTCAGCAGTGCGCCACGTCCGCTGCGCACCGGGAACTTGGCCTTGACGGCGCTGCGCCAAGCGGGCACCACGTTGAGTTCGATCGAGTCCAGTTCCGCATTGATCGGCAGTTCGCGCGGATCGAGGCGGATTGCGTTGTTCTGGTAGGGAATGAGGCGCGGTACCACGGCAATGCCTGTTTCATCGGTACGCGTCAATACGTTTCCGCCCAATCCGATCCCCACGCCACCGTACCCCGCGACTTCAACAACGGCAAAGCTCTCATCGACACGGCGCGTGGCAAACAGGCGCCCGTCGGTCAGCACCAGCCCGCCGGTGGTTCCGAGGCGAACCACCTTCTGGTCGCGCGTGACGCTGACGTCGCCCGTCACCGTGCCGTAGCGCCCGAGGTAATAGACGCCGCCTTCGCCCCGCGCCCGGTCTTGTTGACCACCGGCCAGCAAGCGCCAACCCAGGTCGTCGTTCGAGTTTGGGTTTTGCGCCGCGGCGACATACGCCTCACTCTGGCCTGCCCGGTGCGTGTACGATCCGTTCAGCAGGCGTCCGCCACCCAGCGGAAGTGAAAGCGTCACACCCACCGCCGATCCCGCGCCGCCAGAAATGGCGCGGCTCGCCGACAAATTCAAGCTGCCTTGGGCGCCGATGCGCGTTGAATAGTTGGCCGACACGGTTTCAATTTTCTGTCCGCCGTATTCGTGGATGCTGGCAAAGCCGAGTCCATAGGAATCGCCGCCCGCCGCGGACAGGCTGAAATTTCCGGCGGCCTGCAACTTGTGAGGCAAGGCCTCCTTTTCCAGACCCAATTGCCGGAAGTTGCGCGAGGCTCCGCGCACCTCAAACGACGCGCCGCTGCGCAAGCCCTGCTGTTCCAACCCGAGCAACCAGTAGGTGCCACTGCCAAGCGTCTTCTCGCGGCTTCCCACCAATCCCACACGTCCAAGCAGCCGGTTGCGCAGCGCAATCACCGTGGTCAGGCCGCCGAGTTGCAGGTCGCGCGTTGCCTCGGCGCGGCCTTCAAGGGTGATTTCGCTGGTCAACCCGCGGCTCCAGGTGCCACTGGCAAATCCCTGGCCGTAGCGATTGCTGGTCGTCCCGAGATCGCGCCGCAAGGTACCGGCCTCGAGACTCCAGTCATCCAGCCCCTTGGCGAGAAGCTGCGTGCTGGTGAGAAAGGACTGGTTGATGACGGTTTCGCGACCAAGCAGATCGCGCACCACCAGTCGCGCCTCGCCGGCTCCCGACATCACCGGAAAATTGTCCAGCGTGAAGGGCCCCGTGGGCACCGACGAGGTCTGGCGCAACACGTCGTTGATGTACAGCTCGACCGTGGACGGCGCCGCCGACAATCCCGACAGGACCGGCAGTGGCTGGCGCACGAAGCCCGGCGTGAGGGCAAAATTGGTGCCGAACTGGATGCCGCCGAAATACGCGTTGCGACCCCAGGCACCGGCGCGCGTGGTGCTGTCACCCAGCCTGACCGTACGGTTCTGGTCGGGGAAGTCGCGCGTGAAAGTGGTTTCAAGGCGCCGCCAGCTTCGTTCGGATCCCGGTGCGTTCTGGTTCATCAGGTTGCTGCCGGCGATGCTGGTCGTGAGAATTCCCCACTGGCTTGAAAACCCCACCTCACCCAATGCGCCCAAGTCACTGGTGGTGGCCGCGTCCCGAAAGCGTGATCCCGAGTAGTTGAGATCGTAATTGACGAACAGGCTGGGCAATACCGGGCTGACCACCGGGCGCTTGGAAAGTTCCTGCGTCATGCGCAGGGTGGCAAAGGCCTCGGGGGAGAAGAACAACGCCACGGACTGGTTGGCAAAGTCCACCTTGGATTTGAAGCCGGGTATCGCGGTCAGCGGCGCATAGGCCTGCCCCTTGAACTCGATTGTCGGGGTGCCAGGCTGCAACTCCACCCGCCACTCGTCGAAGGCTTCGCGCGGTGCGTACACCACGCCGGCGCGTTCCAGGTACAGCCAGGTGCCGCCTTTGGCGCCATTGACCAGGGTTTCCATCGCCAGCAAGCGGTCGGCCGGTTGGGAAGTGCCGGGGCTTCCCGGTTTTCCCGTCGGCGGGGTTTGCGCGGCACACGTTATCGACGTCAGCACAAGCAGGCAGGTACAGGCGACGATCTGGCGCCAGGGAAGGAGCCGATTCACGTCCGCCCCTAATCGCCCAGCGATACGTCGTAGGTCTGGGTCGTCAGGTCATCGAGGGTGACGGTCAGCTTGGCCTTGCCAGCCGGCAGCTTGCCGTCGGTGCGCTTGACATCAAAACTTCGCTTGATGCCGGGCAGGATGTATCCCCCGGCCTCGCGCGCCGCGAGCTTTGCGCCGGACGCATCGGTCAGCACAAACTCGCGAGGATGCGCATAGGCGTTGCCGTTGTTCCCGCAATTGACCTTGAGCGTATCGGGGGACGACTTTTCCCAATCGCAGACCAGGTCCTGCTTGGCGCCAGGCGGAGTGATGAAGATCGGCAGGGAAAACGCCAGCGCGATCTGCACTTGCAGCGTCTTCGGCGCCGGTTTCGCCTCCGGTACCTCGCGCACGATCAATCGGTAGGTCAGCTGCGGACCGGATTTCGGCGATTTGACCATCGCCAGGCGCACGACCTGCCTGGCCTTGGGGGCCAGCTTGATGATGGGCGGAGAAAGGAACAGGTCCTCGGACAGCGTCAGGTCGTCTTCGCCGCCGGGCTTTTGCTTCCAGGCGTAGACATCCGCCTGCATGAGCAACTCTTCATCGCCTTCATTGACCAGCGTAATGGCCGTGGCTCGGTCGCGCGGGTCCATGAAGATGCGGACCGGAGTGACGGTAAATTGCCCGGACCACGCCGGCGCAACCAAGCCGGCCACGACGCCCATGAGCAATCCGTTGGCCAGCCGTTTCATGAATCGGTGACGCGCAACGTCGAGGAATTTGCAAGCCATTACCAGCCTAGTGTCAGTTCCAGGTAACTGCGTTCCGGCAACTTTACCACCCGCCATGAGGTGATGGTGCCGGTGCCTGCCGTGTCGTCGATCGCATCGACCCACTCGCCGTTCCAGGTTACCTGGGTAATGAAGCGGTAGGCACCCCCGTGCATCGGCGACCACGGGCCGCGCTTCTTGCCCGGTGCCAGATCCACCAAAGCGCCTGTGGTGCACACCACCGTCGCGATGGCGCCAGAGGCTTCGGTCAGTGCAGTATTGCGGCAGACTTCGCCACCACCACCGCTACCACCCCCGCCCCCGGTACCACCACCACCGCCACCACCTCCGCCAGCCGTCTTTTGCAAGCTCGCAGTCACTGTGAAGAGCCCGCTGGACTGCGCAGCGTGCGACGAATGAGTCGACAGGACTATCAAGGCAACGCAAACGCACCTTACTGCGCCTTTGGCAGCGCGGTGCGCTAGCGACCCTCGTTCGCGAATCATGTCGACCCCGTTCATATTCGGCCGGTCCAGTCGACCACCCTGAACCAGGCCGAGGTGCATCAGTATGTGATGGTCAGCACGCGACCTTGCGAGACGGCGCCGCACGTTGCCGTTGCACAGGTACCCGCCTGGTTGTTCGGCATGGAGCCGGTGACCGTGAAGGTATAGATATCGGCCGTACCGGTGCTGCCTGCGGCGGTCGTCGGTGCTGTTCCAGTGGTGGTCTTGGAGCCGGACACGGAAAGGTGGTAATTCAGTTCGATGCCGGGAAGCACGCCATCACCGGTTGCTGCCGCGCCGCCAACCGTGCCGGTGGCCGTCGAGGTGCCATTGGCAGTATCTAGCGCCATGGTCGGAGCGGTCAGGCCACGGGTACAGCTAAAGGTCAGCGCAGCTGTCGGGGCGGCATTCGCCGGACCCGTAAATGCGGTGAAGAGGCCGAAATCGACAGCCGGCGTGCCGACCGTGGTGTTGGTGCAAACCGACGCCAAGCTTGCAGTCACATTGAAATTGGCCGTGACCGTGGCCGCATTTGCAGCCGGGGCGGCAAACATCGCGAGGATCGAAGCGGAAAGAAGCAGTTTTTTCATGTCTATCTCCTGATGAAGGAAAGTCAAAGGTTTTTCGGGATCCTGCAGCCCGGTGGGATCCCGGTGCATGGAGCGAACTTTACGCATGAATAACGCCTAAGTCAGTGTTTTTTCACACATTAAACCCCGGCGATTTGTTAAGCATTGATACTTGAGCGGCTCTTCGCGGCCGTTTTTCGACAGGCGGTCGAATTGGCGGAACGGGCGGAAAACGGCCAGAATTCAAACTGAATCCCTGAACGCAAGCGCCGTGCAACTTTCCGCCGAACAATTCCTGTCCAAGCCGCCGAAATCGCTGGCGGCATTGTACGTAATTCATGGCCCAGAGCCACTGGCTGCGCTCGAGACGGCGGACTGCATCCGCGCGTTGGCCCGGTCCCAGGGATATTCCGAACGGGAAGTCCTGACCGCAGAACCGGGGTTTGATTGGTCTTCCCTGGTGGCCGCTTCGAGCGCGTTGTCGCTGTTCGCCACCCAGCGGCTGGTGGAATTGCGTATCCCGACTGGCAAACCGGGGCGCGAGGGCGGGCCTGCGATCGAAGCCTATTGCAGCCAGCTTCCGCCGGATACCGTCACCTTGGTCACTTTGCCGGAGATTGACTGGCAAGGCCAGAAATCGAAGTGGTTCCTCGCTTTTCAAGACGCTGCGGTGATGATTGAAGCCAAACCGGTCGATCGCGATCGGCTGCCAGCGTGGCTGGCGGCGCGCCTGGCGCGCCAAGGCCAGTCGGCATCGCCCGAGGCGCTCGACATCCTGGCCGACCGGCTGGAGGGCAATCTGCTGGCCGCCAAACAGGAAATCGACAAGTTGGCCCTGTTGTGCCCCCCGGGCGAGATTCCCACCGAAGCCATCGAACACGGGGTGGCCGATGTCGCCCGCTTCGACGCCCCCGCGGTCCTTGATGCGATCGCCGACGGCGATCCGGCCCGGGTGCAGCGTGTGATCGACGGCCTCAAGGCCGAGGGTGAGGCGTTGCCCTATTTGCTGTGGCTGGTCGCCAACGAGCTGCGCACGCTCGCGCGCATGGTCAACGCCACCGAGGCGGGCCGCTACCCGCATCCGGCCAAGGCGCGGTCGCTCGAACGCCTGGCCAAGCGCCATACGCCGGGCTCGGTGCTGCGGCTGGTCGAACGCGCCGCCGAGGTGGATCGGCTGGTCAAAGGGATCGGCCAGCGCGATCCCTGGGATGCGCTGGCCGACCTCGGCTGCGCGATGGCGGGGAAACCGCTGATGCGCGCGTCAGCCGCATTGAGGTAATCTCGGCGCATGAACGACAGGGCCGGATGGTCAACCGAGCAAGGCATTGCCGCGATGATGCGCGCCATGGGCGCGCGCGCACGCGCCGCGTCGCGCGTGCTGGCCTGTGTGCCGACCGGACAAAAGCGTGCGGCGCTGCAAGCGGCGGCCGAAGCCCTGCGCGCACAGGCTGCGCGCATCCTCGAAGCCAATGCCGCCGATGTGGCGCGCGCGCGCGCCGACGGCTGCGATGACGCGTTCGTCGACCGCCTGCGCATCACCGATTCCTCGCTCGCCGCCATGGCCGACGGCGTTGACCAGGTGGCGCGGCTACCGGATCCGGTGGGCACGGAAACCGCCGCCGAAACGCGGCCTTCCGGCATCGTGCTGTCGCGCATGCGCGTGCCGCTGGGCGTGATCGGCATGATTTACGAAGCGCGCCCGAACGTGACGGCCGATGCGGCGGCGTTGTGCCTGATGTCCGGCAACGCGTGCATCCTGCGCGGCGGGTCGGAGGCGATGGAGAGCAACCGCGCCATCCACGCGGCCATGCTGGAAGGACTGCGGTCGGCCGGGATTCCCGAGGACGCCATCCAGTGGGTTCCGACCGCGGACCGCGCTGCCGTCGGCGCCCTGCTCGGCCTGCAGGATTGCGTGGACATCATCATCCCGCGCGGCGGCAAGAGCTTGATCGCGCGCGTGGCCTGCGAATCGAAGATCCCGGTGCTCAAGCATCTCGACGGCATCTGCCATGTCTATGTGGACGACGGCGCGGACCTGGAGATGGCGCTCCACATTGCCGACAACGCCAAGACGCAGCGCTACTCCACCTGCAACACCATGGAAACGCTGTTGGTCGCCCGTGCGGAAGCGGGCACCTTTCTGCCGCTCATCGGTCAAGTGTATGCGGCGAAGGGCGTGGAAATGCGCGCCTGCGCGGAATCCAAGGCCATCCTCGATCGCGCCGGGTTACCCGGGGTGGTGGCCGCGTCGGACGCGGACTTCCACACCGAGCATCTGGCGCCCATCGTGTCGATCCGCGTCGTCGACGGCCTCGAACAGGCCATGGACCA
>CAZTYC010000050.1:2227-4574 GCA_964617435.1 uncultured Burkholderiales bacterium | reverse complement strand
GCAGCGGCTGTCGCTCGATGAATTGCGAATCCTGCCCGCCGGCGATCCGTGGCAGAAGTCCGGCCGCGCGATCACCCCCGCGTTGCATCGCGTGGCCATGCTGAAGCTGGCGATGGCGGACCTTCCCGACGCATTGATCGACACCCGCGAGTTGCACCGCAGCGGGCCCACCTACACCATCGATACCCTGAACGAGCTGCGCGGCGAGCTCGGGCGCGAACCCGCGCTGTTCTGGATCATCGGCAGCGATGCCTACGCGCGGCTCCACACCTGGCATCGCGCGAAGGAGCTGCCGGCGTTGACGCATTTCGCCGTGGTGCAGCGCGATGGCGGCGCGGTGCCCGGCCATTTCGTATCCGTGGATACGGCACGCACGCAACCGGCCGGCGATGCCGTGCGCCTCCCGATCGACACGCCTGCGGTGTCCTCGACGCAAATCCGCGATCGGGTTGCGTGCGGCGCATCGATCCGCGGACTCACCCCCGATACCGTTTGCGACTATATTCAAACCCACCACCTTTACAGGGAGTGATACGCACTTGGCCCAGAAAAATCTCACCGCCATCGTCATCGACGCGCTCGAGGACATCAAGGGGAAAGACATCGTGGTGCTCGATGTCCGGAAACTCACGTCCGTGTTCGACCATATCGCCATCGCTTCCGCCGATTCCACGCGCCAGACCAAGGCGCTGGCGCGCCATGTCATCGACAAGGTCAAGGAGAGCGGGGGCCAGATCTTCGGCAGCGAAGGCGAGGACGGCGGCGAGTGGGTGCTGGTCGATTGCGGGGATGTGGTGGTGCATGTGATGCAACCGGCGATCCGCGCGCACTACCAGCTCGAACAACTGTGGTCTGAAGGCAAGCGCATTCATCCACCCGCCGAGGCGCCGGCGGCTGAAAAGAAACCGGCGACCAGGAAGAAGCCTGTGACAAAGAAGCCGGTGGCCAAGAAGCCCACTGCGAAGAAACCTGCCGCGAAGAAACCCGCGGCGAAGAAGCCGGCAGCAAAGAAAAAGCCCGCAGCAAAAAAACCCACGGCCACGAAGAAGCCCTTGGCCAAGAAACCGTCGGCGAAGGCACCTGTCGCAAAGAAGCCTGCCGCAAAGAAAACGGCTGCCAAGAAGCCGGCAGCAAAGAAAAAGCCCGTTGCGCGCAAGGCCAAGACCTGATTCCTGTGCCTTCGCACATGATCGGCGGAGCACCGGGCGCGTGTAATCATGGACACAAACCCCAGCACTGGCGCGGCGTTTGGGACGCTTTTGCCCTGCGAGCCCCGCCGGTGCTGGGCTTTTGCCTGACAGTGCGGGGTCGCACGCGATGAAACTCTCCATCCTGGCGCTCGGGCACAAGATGCCTGCCTGGGCTGAGCAGGGCTTTCAGGAATACGCCAAACGCATGCCGCCCGAGGCGCGCATCGTCCTCATCGAGCTCAAGCCCGAAGACCGTGCCGCGCGCACCGTGGACCAGGTGCTGGCCAAGGAGGCCGAGCGCATTGAGGCCGCATGCCCGAAAGGGGCGTTGCGGATCGTGCTCGATGAGCGCGGCACGATGGTGACCACCAAGGCGCTGGCAAGCTGGCTCAAGGCGTGGATGCAGGACGGGGCCGATCCGGTGTTCATGATCGGCAGCGCCGACGGGCTTGCGTCCTCGATCAAAGCGTCCGCCGCGAAGACCATCGCGCTCTCCGGCGGCACGCTGCCGCATGCGCTGGTGCGCGTGATGCTGGCCGAGCAGCTCTACCGCGCCTGGTCGATCAACGCCGGACACCCCTACCACCGCGAGTAGTGAGCCCGGGGTTTCGCGCCATGAACTGCTTCATGGCGTGCCGGGCGAACCGGATGGGCTCCGACCATCCGAACGACGCGGGGTTTCACACCATGAACTGCTTCATGGTGTGCCGGGTGAACCGGACGGGCTCCGACCATCCGACCGTCGTGTGATTGTGCATTCGGTCTCGCCGCACGGCGTGCCATTACAATGAGCCCATGGCTCTTCCATCCAACGTCATCTACCTCGCCTCCAAGAGTCCGCGCCGGCGCGAACTGTTGCGCCAAATCGGCGTGCAGTTCGAGCTGCTGCTCATGCGCGAGAAGGCCGACCGCCTCGACGTGGATGAGTCACCGCTGCCAAAGGAGCCGCCGGTGGATTACGTGATGCGGATCGTTCGCCTGAAGGCGGAGGCCGCGCGGCGCGCGATGCGTGACCGCAAGCTGCCGGAACGGCTGATCCTCACGGCGGACACCACCGTCACGCTGGACGGGGCCATCCTCGGCAAGCCGGCGGATCGCGCGGACGCCATCGGCCTTCTTGAACGCCTGTCCGGCCAGACGCACCAGGTGCTGACGGC
>CAZTYC010000050.1:0-2127 GCA_964617435.1 uncultured Burkholderiales bacterium | reverse complement strand
GCTCTTGCGACAATCCGGCTTCGCGCTTTGAGGCGTTGTTGAACGGGGCCGCGCGCGGTCCCGCTCCACAAAACTTTGGAGTGCTGCCGTGAACGAGCAGATCCTGATCAACGTGACTCCACAGGAGACACGGGTGGCGGTATTGGAGCAGGGCGCGGTGCAGGAACTGCATGTCGAGCGCTCGTCCAACCGGGGGCTGGTGGGCAACATCTACCTGGGGCGCGTGGGGCGCGTGCTGCCCGGCATGCAGTCCGCGTTTATCGAGATCGGCTTGGCGCGCGCCGCGTTCCTGCATGTGGCGGACCT
Source organism: uncultured Burkholderiales bacterium (assembly GCA_964617435.1). Taxonomy (GTDB): domain Bacteria; phylum Pseudomonadota; class Gammaproteobacteria; order Burkholderiales; family Usitatibacteraceae; genus UKL13-2. The sequence continues at coordinate 1,821 of CAZTYC010000050.1, read as the reverse complement.
GTGGGCCGCCAACAAGAACGGCGATAAGAACGACAAGGGGAACGACAAGGGCACCGAACCCAAGCCGATCGAGCGCATCCTGCACGAGGGCCAGACACTGGTCGTGCAGGTGATCAAGGATCCGATCGGCAGCAAAGGCGCGCGCCTGTCGACGCAGATTTCCATCGCCGGCCGGCTGCTGGTCTACCTGCCCGGCGAACAGCACATCGGCATCTCGCAGCGCATCGAGGACGAGGCCGAGCGCGAACACCTGCGCGAAAAAGTGCACCAGTTGATGCCGGCGGGGGAAACCGGCGGGTTCATCGTGCGTACCGTGGCGGAGACGGCCACGGACGAAGAGCTCACCGCCGACATCGACTACCTCATCGCCCTGTGGAAGAGCATCGTCGAGGCCTCGCGCAGCGCGCCGCCGCAGTCGCTGCTCTACCAGGACCTCGATCTCGCGCTGCGCGCGCTGCGCGACCTCGCCACCCGCGACACCGAGCGCCTGATCGTCGATTCGCGCGAGACCCACGAGCGCATGCGCACTTTTGCGAATCGCTACATGAAGGCCAGCGCGGGCGTGCTCGAGCACTATCACGGCGAGCGTCCGCTGTTCGACCTGTTCGCGGTGGAGGATGAAGTCGGCCGGGCGCTGGAGCGGCGCGTGGACCTCAAGTCCGGCGGCTATGTGATCTTCGACCAGACCGAGGCGCTCACCACGGTGGACGTCAACACCGGTGCGTTCGTGTCCGGCCGAAGCTTCGACGACACCATCTTCAAGACCAACCTGGAGGCCGCGCAAGCGATCGCGCGCCAGCTCCGGCTGCGCAACCTCGGCGGCATCATCATCGTCGACTTCATCGACATGGACACCGCCGAACACCGCAACGCCGTGCTCGCGGAATTCAACAAGGCGCTGTCGCGCGACCGCACCCGCGTGACCGTCAACGGCTTCTCGCAACTGGGCCTGGTCGAAATGACGCGCAAGCGCACGCGCGAATCGCTGGCCCACGTGCTGTGCGAGCCCTGCCCCACCTGCAAGGGGCGCGGCGAGATCCGCTCCGCGCAGACGGTGTGCTACGAGGTGCTGCGCGAAGTGCTGCGCTCGGCGCGCCAGTTCGATGCCAAGGAGTTCCGCATCCTGGCCTCGCAATCGGTGATCGACCGCTTCCTCGACGAGGAATCCTCCGGCATGACCATGCTCGAAGACTTCATCGGCAAGCCCATCTCGCTGTCGGTGGAGTCTTCCTACACCCAGGAGCAGTTCGACGTGATCCTGGTGTAGTCCCGCGCCGGCGCGCGGCCGCGCCCCCGCCGCGCGGACTCAACTGCCACGGATGGCGTTGAGGTCGAGCTTCTGGGTGGTGAGGAATTCCTTGGGGGGCGCCGTGGGCGCCAGCGTGCGCGTGGTCTTGAGGAACTCGGGCGCCGGGTCTGCCGCCGGGGCGGCGGCTGGGGCGGGCGGTGCCGCGGGTTTCGGCGTGCCGGAGGTCGGGCTCGCCTCGCGCACCTTGAGAATCAGCGAGGTGATCATCGTGACGCGCGCCTGGATTTCGGTTCGTTGCGCCTGCAGCTTGGCCACTTCTTCCTTGATCGCGCCACCGCGCTCGTTGACCTTGGCCAGTGCGTCGAGGCGCTGCTGCAATTGCGCCTTGTGGTCCTTGATCTGCGTTTCCAGCGGCAGCGGCACGGCCGCGATCCAGCGCTCGGTTTCGCTGCGCGCATCGTTAAAGATCTTGCGCGCCTCGTCGACCAGCATGCGCCAGAACTTCCGGACCATGAAACGCTTCTCGGTCATCATGATGTTGACCGGGTCCTTGCAGAAGTTCTCGGTCTTGG
>CAZTYC010000049.1:0-15105 GCA_964617435.1 uncultured Burkholderiales bacterium | reverse complement strand
TCGCCGCGCTGGAGCCGACCTTTGGCGGCATCAACCTCGAGGACATCAAGGCGCCCGAGTGCTTCTACGTCGAGAAGAAGCTGCGCGAGCGGATGAAAATTCCCGTCTTCCACGACGACCAGCACGGCACCGCCATCATCGTCGGCGCGGCCATCGTCAACGGCCTCAAGGTGGTCGGCAAGGACATCGGCAAGGTGAAGCTAGTGGCTTCCGGGGCCGGCGCGGCGGCGCTCGCGTGCCTGGACATGCTGGTGGCGCTGGGGATGAAGATGGAGAACATCTTCGTCTCCGACATCGCCGGCGTGGTCTATGAAGGCCGCAAGGAGGAGATGGACCCGAACAAGGCGCGCTACGCCAAGGCCACCGCCGCGCGCACGCTGGGCGAGATCATCGAGGGCGCGGACGTGTTCCTCGGGCTGTCCGCCGGCAAGGTGCTCAAGCCGGACATGGTCGCCAAGATGGGCCCGAATCCGCTCATCCTCGCGCTCGCCAACCCGACACCGGAAATCCTGCCCGAGGAAGTGCGCGCGGTGCGTGATGACGCGGTCATCGCGACGGGCCGCTCGGACTACCCGAACCAGGTCAACAATGTGCTGTGCTTCCCGTTCATCTTCCGCGGCGCGCTCGACGTGGGCGCCACCACGGTGAACGAGGCCATGAAGCTCGCGGCGGTCAACGCCATTGCGGAACTCGCGCAGGCGGAGCAGTCCGACGTGGTGGCCATGGCCTACGGGTCCACGGCCACCGGCTTCGGCAAGGACTACCTGATTCCCAAGCCCTTCGACCCGCGTTTGATTGCCAAGATCGCCCCGGCGGTGGCCAAGGCCGCGATGGACAGCGGCGTGGCCACCCACCCGATCACCGACTGGTCCGCCTACCGGCAGCGGCTTGACCAGTTTGTCTACCACTCGGGCCTGATCATGCGGCCGGTGTTCGCCAAGGCCAAGGCCAACCCGAAGCGCGTGGTGTTTGCCGAGGGCGAGGATGAGCGCGTGCTGCGCGCCGTGCAGGTGGTGGCGGACGACCGCATCGCCCACCCCGTCCTGGTCGGCCGGCCCGACCATATCGCGAAAAACATCGAGAAATTCGGCCTGCGCCTCGCGCGCGGCACGGACTACGAGGTGTTCGATCCGGGCCACGATCCGCGGCTTCCGGACTACACCGCCACGTATTACGAGCTCACGCAGCGGCGCGGTGTGTCGCAAAAGTATGCCGGCATCGAAATGCGCCGGCGTCTCACCCTCATCGGCGCGATGATGATCCACAAGGGAGATGCCGACGCCATGATTTGCGGCACCTTCGGAACGCACGCGCTGCACCGGCACTATATCGACCAGGTGATCGGCACGCGCAAGGGCGTGGCGCACTACTACGCGATGAACGCGATCATGCTGCCCAAGCACACGCTGTTCATCACCGACACCTACGTGAACCTGGACCCGACCCCCGAGCAACTCGCGGAAATGACGCTGCTGGCAGCCGAGGAGATCCGCCGTTTCGGCATCACGCCCAAGGCGGCCCTGCTGTCGCATTCCTCGTTCGGCACCTCGGATGCGCCCACCGCGGCCAAGATGCGCTACGCGCTGGCGCTGATCAGCCAGCTCGATCCGGACCTCGAGGTGGAGGGCGAGATGCACGGCGATGCCGCGCTCTCCAGCGTGGTCCGTCAGCAGACGTTCCCGAATTCGCGCCTCAAGGGGGACGCCAACCTGCTCATCATGCCCACCCTCGACGCGGCCAACATTTCGTTCAACCTGCTCAAGACCGCGGCGGGCAGCGGCATCACCATCGGCCCCATCCTGTTGGGCGCGGCCAAGCCGGTGCACATCGTGACGCCGACGGCCACGGTGCGGCGCCTCATCAACCTGACGGCTGTGGCGGTGGTCGACGCCCAGGCGGCCCGGAAATAGCGGCCTGCGGACTTGACTCCGTACCAGCGCCCCGCACCGCTTCGTCCCGGCGCCACGCTCGGGTTGTTCGCGCCCTCGGGCGTCATCAATCCCGAGCGCCACGAAAAATCGGTGGCGCACCTGCAGGCGCTGGGATTTCGCGTCGTGGTGGCGGCGGAAGCCACGCAATCGTGGCGCTATTTCGCGGGCACGGATGACGAGCGCCTCGCGGGCTTCCACCGCTTGCTGGCGGACCCCGGCGTTGATGCGTTGATGATGGTGCGCGGCGGCTACGGCTGGTCGCGATTGCTCAATCGTGTCGACTGGGATCGGGTGGCCCGCGCGCGCAAGCCGCTGGTGGGCTTCTCGGATTTCACGGCGCTGAATCTGGGCGCGCTGGCGCGGTCGAACCTGATCACCTTCGCCGGGCCGGGCGCGGCGGTCGATTTTGGCGGCGCCGACGACACGCCCGACGCACAGGCCGGCCATGCCTACATGGAGGCGCATTGCTGGCCCGCCCTGCGCGGGGAGCCGGTCGATACCGGACCCATCGCGTGCGAGCACGCCTACCCCGCGCAGCGCCTGGCCGGGCCGCTGTGGGGCAGCAACCTCTCCCTGCTGTCCGACCTGGCCGGCACGCCGTATTTCCCGGACCTTGCCGGCGGCCTCTTTTTTGTCGAGGAAATCGGCGAACGGCCCTATGTGGTTGAGCGCATGTTCCTGCACCTGGAACACGCCGGCGTGCTGGCGCGCCAACAGGCCCTCCTGCTCGGCGACTTCACCGATTGCGAACCCGAGGACGGGCGTTTTCCGTACAGCATGGCCCATGTGATCGAAACCCTGCGCGAGCGCCTCGACATTCCCGTGCTGACCGGCTTTCCGTTCGGCCATGTCGCGCGAAAACTCACGCTGCCGTACGGCGGCGCGGCGGAACTGCGCATCACGGACGGCGCCTACTCCCTCCACTATTGAGCCCGCGGTCGGAAACCGCACGGCCGCGCAGTGGCAACACTTCCATGAACATCGACACCCTCCTCACCGCTTTTGCGCTCGCCATGGATGCCGTCGCCGTGTCGATCGTCAGCGGCATCTCCGTCCGCACGCCGAGTTGGCCGCAGGCCCTGCGCATGGGCCTCACGTTCGGGGCCTTCCAGGCGGTGATGCCGCTCATCGGCTTTCTCGCCGGCCGCGCATTTGCCGGCGTGCTCGACGCCTGGGACCATTGGATCGCGTTCGGGTTGCTGGCGTTCCTGGGCGTGAAGATGATCCGCGAATCGCGCCATGCGGGCGAGGAAAAGATCCAGTCGCCGTTCGCGTTCGCGCACTTGATGACGCTGGGCGTGGCCACCTCGCTGGACGCGCTGGCCGTGGGCGTGAGTTTTTCCCTGCTCGAGTTCGCGCTGGCACCCACCGTCGCCACCATTGGCCTGGTGACGGCGGCGCTGTGCGTGCCGGCGGTGCACTTCGGCGCCCGCCTGGGCCAACGTGCGGCGAAGCGCGCCGACATCGTCGGCGGCGTCATCCTCATCGCCATCGGTGCGAAGATTCTGATCGAACACCTATTCAAAGGCGCCTGACACATGAACACGGTTCCGGAACGCACGGTCTTCAGGGCCTGCCACCTGTGCGAGGCCATCTGCGGCCTTGAATTCAAGCTGCGCGGCGAGGAGATCATTTCCATCCGCGGCGACGAGGCCGATCCGTTCTCGCGCGGGCACATCTGCCCCAAGGCGGTCGCCATCAAGGACGTGCACGAGGCCCCCCACCGTGTGCGCACCCCCATGCGGCGCACCGGCGACGACTGGCAGGAGATCGGCTGGCACGAGGCGTTTGCGCTGGCCGGGGAAAAGCTGGCGGCGATTTCGGCCGCGCATGGCGACGATGCCGTGGGCATGTACATCGGCAATCCGTCGGTGCACAACAGCGGCACCCTGTTCAACGTGCCTGCGGTGGCGCGCGCGCTGAAGACGAAAAACCTCTTTTCGGCCACGTCGGTCGACCAGTTGCCGCAGCAACTGGTGGCGTATTTCATGTTCGGCCACCAGTTCATGATCCCGATCCCGGACATCGACCGCACCCACCACATGCTGATCCTGGGCGGAAATCCGGTGGCCTCCAACGGCAGCATGATGACCGTGCCCGACGTCACCAAGCGTTTGCACGCCATCAAGGATCGCGGCGGCAAGGTGGTGGTGGTGGATCCACGGCGCACGGAAACGGCGGAGATCGCCAGCGAGCACCATTTCATCCGGCCGGGGTCGGACGCCGCGCTGCTGATGGCGATCCTCAACACCATCGCCTCGGCGGGGAAAATACGCATCGCGCACCCTGACCGAATCAGCGGGCTCGACGACGCATTGCGCGCCATCGCCCACGTCACGCCGGAGCGCGCCGCCAGCGCCACGGGCATCGACGCGACGACGTTGCGGCGCATCGCCCATGAATTTGCCGATGCGCCCTCGGCGGTCTGCTACGGGCGGCTGGGCACGACGCTGCAAAGCTTCGGCACGCTCAATCAGTGGCTGGTGCAACTGCTCAACCTCGTCACCGGCAACCTGGACCGCGAGGGCGGCGCACTGCCCACCTCGCCACTGTTCCCGATGACCGGGCCCGGCACGCGCCCCGGCCAGTATGCGAAGTGGCGGACGCGCGTCTCCGGCCTTCCATCGTTTGGCGGCGAGGTACCCAGCGCCGCGTTGGCCGAGGAAATCCTCACCCCGGGAGCCGGACAGATTCGCGGCATGGTGGTGTTGTGCGGCAATCCGGTGCTCTCCACGCCCAACGGCCGGCAACTCGACCGCGCACTTGGGTCGCTCGAATTCATGGTGGCGGTGGACATCTTCATCAACGAGACCACGCGCCACGCGGACTTGATCCTGCCGCCGGCGTCGTCGATCAAGCACGCGCATTACGACAACGTGTTCAACGCCTTTGCGGTGAGGAACGTGGCGCGCGTCAACCCGGCGCTCTGGCCGCGCGCGGAACACGAACGCTACGACTGGGAGATCCTCGGCGAACTGGGCCGCGCCATTGCCGTGCGGCTCCATCGCGAGCCGGCCCCCGCGCGCCCGACGGAGTCCATTGTCGAGGCGGTGCTCGCCAAGGCCGGCGGCATGAGCGCCGCGGAATTGGCCGCCCACCCGCACGGCATCGACCTGGGGCCGCTCAAGCCCTCCCTGTTCGAGCGGCTGGAGACGCCGGATCGCCGCATGGCCTGCGCACCTGCGCCCGTGTTGGCGGATGTGGAACGCTTCAATCGCGACGTGCTCGACGCGGCGCCCGCGCCGCTCACGCTCGTCGGCCGCCGGCATGTGCGCAGCAACAATTCCTGGATGCATTTTTCCCACCGGCTGGTGAGGGGCAAGCCGCGGCACCAGTTGTTCATGCATCCGTCCGACATGGCCGCGCGCGGTATCGTCGACGGCAGCCGCGTGGAAGTGCGCTCCCGCGCAGGCGCCCTCAGGGTGGAGGTCCAGGCGACCGAGGCCATGATGCCCGGCGTGGCGAGCCTTCCCCACGGCTGGGGGCACGACCGGCCGGGCACGCGCCTGGGAGAGGCGCACAGCATGCCGGGTGCGAGCTTCAATGATGTCGGCGACGAGCGGCGCATCGACGCCGTTTCCGGCAATGCCGCGCTCAATGGCACGCCGGTCGACATCCGACCTTGTCCGGCGGATTGAGCCGTGTCAACACCGTGTATGCTTGCCGCGTTACGATATGTTGCGTAGTACAACCCTCAAGGAGAGAGCCATGAAGAAACTGTTTGCTGCCGCTTTGATCGCCCTGCCCCTTGCCTTGGGCGTTTCCGGCGCCGCCCAGGCTGCCGAGAATCCCCAGCACGCGCGCATGAAGGAATGCAATGCCGACGCCGGCGACAAGAAGGGTGATGAGCGCAAGGCGTTCATGAAGACCTGCCTGGCCGACAAGAAGAAGAAGCAGCAGGAGAAGATGTCGTCCTGCAACAAGGACGCCGGCGACAAGAAGGGCGACGAGCGCAAGAAGTTCATGAAGGAATGCCTGAGCAAGTAAGACTGCGAAGGCCTTTCCGGAGGTCCGCCGGCGGACAGACTTTCGCCGGCTCGAAACCCGGGGCGCACGCGAGTGCGCCCCTTTTTGTTTGTACAATCCCGGTCCAGCAATCGGGGGCCTGAAGTTTTTAAAGTCATTGATTGGCGCGCCTTTCCAGCCACTTTGTGCTCAAACGGCGCGCCAGTGCTTGAGTTTGGCCTTCCCCCCTTCTGATTTCGTGGTTCCCGAACCCCTCCAGGCGCACCCTCCATGCCGTTGATCACCCTGACGCAAGTGTCCCTGGCCTTCGGCGATGTCGCGCTGCTGGACCGGGCGGACCTGTCGATCGACGCGGGCGAACGCATTGCCCTGGTGGGCCGCAACGGGGAGGGCAAGTCCAGCCTGCTCAAGCTGATTGCCGGCGTGGCGTCGCCGGACGACGGCGAAATCGCCCGGCAGGGCGGCCTCACGGTCATGTCGGTGGTCCAGGAGCCTGATTTCGGCGCCGCCCGCACGGTCTTCGATGCCGTCGCCGGCGGCTTGGGCGGGATCGCCGCCGACCTCATCGCCTACCACGAGGCCACCCAGCGCGCCGCCACCGGGGACAGCCGGGCCATCGAGGACATGTCCACCCTGCACGCCCGGCTCGACCACAACGACGGCTGGCAATTCCAGCAACGCGTCGAACAGGCCCTGTCCGCCGTGGGGCTCGACGCCGAGGCCGATCCGGACACGCTGTCGGGCGGCATGAAAAAGCGCGTGGCGCTGGCGTGCGCGCTGGTCTCGCGGGCGCCGCTGCTGCTGCTTGATGAGCCGACCAACCACCTGGACATCGCGGGCATCGAGTGGCTGGAGGGCGAGATTCGTGCCTGGCCCGGTGCGGTGATGGTGGTCAGCCACGACCGGCGGTTTCTCGAGTCCATCGCCACGCGCATCGTCGAGCTCGAACGCGGCACGCTCACCAGCTTTCCGGGATCGTTCGCGGATTACCAGCGTCGCAAGGCGGAACTGCTGCATGCGGAATCGGTGCAAAACGCGCGCTTTGACAAGCTCCTGAGGGAAGAGGAAGTCTGGATACGCAAGGGCATCGAGGCGCGGCGAACGCGCAACGAGGGGCGCGTGCGCCGGCTTGAGCAGCTGCGCAAGGATCGCGCCGCGCGGCGCGAACGCGTGGGACAGGTGGCGTTTTCGCTCTCCGCGGGCGACAAGTCCGGCAAGCGCGTGGCCGAGTTGATCGACGTGTCGAAGGGATTCGGCGGCCGCCCGCTGATCCGCGAATTCTCCGCCGTCATCCAGCGGGGCGACCACGTGGGTTTGGTGGGGCCGAACGGTGTGGGCAAGACCACCCTGATCAAGATGATCCTCGGCGAGCTGGCGCCCGATGCCGGCCGCATCGTGCGCGGCACGAACCTGGACGTGGCCTACTTCGACCAGTTCCGCGTTGCCCTGGATGAAGAGGCTACGCTGGGCGATGTCATCAGTCCGGGATCGGATTTCGTCGAGGTGGCGGGCGCCAAGAAGCACATCGTGAGTTACCTGGGCGATTTCCTGTTCCCTCCGCAACGCGCGCGCGCCAAGGTGAAATCCCTGTCGGGCGGCGAACGCAATCGCCTGCTGCTGGCACGGCTGTTTGCGAAGCCCGCCAATCTCCTCGTGCTCGACGAGCCCACCAACGACCTCGACATCGAGACCCTGGAGCTCCTCGAGACGCTCCTCCAGGAGTATCCGGGCACGCTGCTGATCGTCAGCCACGACCGCGCGTTCCTCAACAACGTGGTCACGCAGGTGTACGCGTTCGAGGGCGATGGGGTCGTGCGTGAGTACGCGGGCGGCTATGACGACTATCTCGCGCAACGAATCGCGCGGGTCGCGTCGACCGCCCCCGCGCCGGCACCGGCCTCCACACCCGTCGACAAGGCGTCGGCACGCGCACGCGAGCGCAAGGCGCGGTTGAATTTCAACGAGGTCCGCGAACTCGACCAGCTTCCCGCGAAAATCGAGGCGCTCGAGGCGCAACTGGCGGAGGTCCAGTCGCGCCTGGGCGACCCGCAGCTCTACCGGTCAGCGCCGCAGGAGGCGCGCGGCCTGAACGAACGCCAGGCGCAGTTGACCGCCGAAATCAACCAGTCGATGGCGCGCTGGGAAGAACTGGAACTGAAGAAGCAGGCGACCGGGGAATAACGGCCCGCATGCCTCAGGCCAGGGCCGTCTTCTTGAACAAGGCGGCAAAGTTGGCGGTGGTCGCGCGCGCAATATGCTCGACATCCACGCCGCGCAACTGGGCGATGAACTCCGCCACATGCTTCACAAAGCCGGGCTGGTTCATCTTGCCTCGGTGCGGCGCCGGCGCCAGGTAAGGCGAGTCGGTTTCGATCAGCATGCGATCCAGCGGCACCTGCCGGGCCACCTCCTGCAACTCGCGCGCGCTCTTGAAGGTGACGATGCCGGAAAACGAGATCATGAAGCCCATGTCGATGGCGGCCTCGGCGACTTCGCGCGTCTCCGTAAAGCAGTGCATCACGCCCCCCGCATCCCCGGCCCGCTCCTCGCGCATGAGGCGAAGCGTATCGGCGGCCGCATTGCGCGTGTGGATGATGAGCGGAAGCCCGCTCGCGCGCGCCGCGCGGATGTGCGTGCGAAAGCGTTCGCGCTGCCAGTCCAGCGGTTCCGGCAGCCGGTAGTAGTCCAGCCCGGTCTCGCCGATCCCCACCACTTTCGGGTGCGCGGCCATGGCCACCAATTCCTCCATCGTGGCCTCGCGCTCGTCCACCTGCTCGTCCGGGTGCACGCCCGCCGTGCACCAGATGTGGGCGTGCGCTTCCGCCACGGCGCGCACCGCGGGAAAGGTCTTGAGCGTGGTCGAAATCGTCAAGGCATGCGTGACCGCGTTTTCCCGCATGAGCGCGAGCACGCCGTCCTGCTGCGCCTGCAGTTCCGGAAAGTCGAGGTGGCAATGCGAGTCGATGAACATGGCGTGATTATCTCACCCGATATAATCGGTACATGAAGACACTCGATGCCATTTGCCTCTACTGCGCCTCCAGCCCCGGTGGCGATCCTGCATTCCGCGCCGCGGCCGAACACCTGGGCCGCACCTTCGCCCGGCGAAAGATCCGCCTCGTCTTTGGCGGCGGCAGCGTGGGCCTGATGGGCGTCGCGGCGGGCGCCTGCCTCGAGGCCGGCGGCGAGGTCACCGGCGTGATCACCCGCCTGCTGATGGAAAAGGAAGTGGGGCATCCCGGCGTGCGCGACATGCACATCGTGGAGACCATGCACGAGCGCAAGGCGATGATGACCCGCCTGTCCCGGGGCTTCATCGCCCTGCCGGGCGGATACGGCACGCTCGACGAACTGTTTGACTCGCTCACCCTCCTGCAACTGGGCGTGCATCACCATCCGGTGGGATTGTTGAATGTGTCCGGATTCTTTGACTCGCTGGTCGCATTCCTCGATCGCGCGCGCAACGACCGCGTGCTGCGGGACGTCAACCGCGACAGCCTGTTCGTTGAACAGGATCTGGATACGCTGATCGACAAGATGGGCCGGTTCGAGGCGCCGGATGCGAACAAGTGGCTCGACCGCGCGGCGGTGGAACTCAGGGTCTAGGCCTCTGGGTCCATGGGGCGTCGCGCAAGCGCGGCGCGCGACACCCTTCAGGACATCACAGCGTGTGCGTGGGGCGCTCGGACTTGATGACCGGGGCCAGGATGCCCTCGATCTTCTTTTTCAGTTCCTGGCCGACTGCGGAGTCCGGCAGGCGCACGCCCACCCCCTGCGGGCGGTTGCCGTGGGCGTGGGCCGGATTGATCCACGCCACGGTGCCGGACAGCGGGATCTTCACCGGCTCATCCAGGAACGACAGCACGATCAACACCTCGTCGCCCAGCTTGTGTTCGCGCTTGGACTCCATGAACAGTCCACCGCCCTTCAAAAAAGGCATCCATGCGGAATACAGCGCGGTCTTTCCGCGCAGGTTCAGCGAGATGACATCGGGACGCCGGATGGGGGAGACGGTTTCGCTCATGGCTCAATGACGGGCCGCAGGTTCGATCGCGGTTGCGTAGGATATTAGCAACTGTTCGAGGAAAAGTCTCGGATTGAGCGGATGGTGGACCAGCTTGCGCGCCTCGCGCAGGGAGGATTCATACCGGTGCAGCCTCCTGGGGTCCGCCGCCTGGGCGATCCGCGCCAGCGCGTCCGCCTGTTCGGGATAGTAGGACGGTGGCATTACGTTCACGCCGAGCAGCAGGTCGTACACCCACGTGTGCAGCCAGGTCAACGGCTCGGCAACGCCGGACTTTTCAAACGCCTGCGCGCAGGCAAGCATGTCGGCCTGGCGCCCGGCGAGGCTGCGCACGAAGGTCAAGCGCGCCGCCTGGTACTCGTCGGTGGCAAATTGCAGCGCATCGAGCGGCGCGCCGCCGGCGGAGGCCAGCGCGCGTTCCGCATGTTCAACGCCCTGCGCCTTGAGCCACGCCAGCGCCTCGCCAGCCGGCGGGCAGGGTGCGGGCAACTTGCGGCACCGGCTCTTGATGGTGGCCAGCAGCCGGCCCATGCGCGCGGTGGTCAGGATGATCAGCGTGCCCGGCAACGGCTCCTCCAGCGTCTTCAGCAGGGCGTTGGCCGCCTCGGATTTCATCGCCTCGGCCGGATGCAGGACCAGGATGCGCAAGCCATCGCGGTGGGTGCTGAGCGTCATGAAATCGGCAAGCGCGCGAATCTGGTCGATCTTGATGAACAGGCTCTTCTTTTCTTCCTTGGCGGATTCCGCACCGTCCTCCGCAGGCTCGTCGGCATCGTCAAGCACCTCGGGCCGCACTTCGCGAAAATCGGGATGGTTGCCGTCGCGAAACCAGTTGCAGGCAGGGCACTCCCCGCACGCCACGCCGCCGCGGCCGGATTCGCACAGCAGCGACTGCGCGAGGCCGCGCGCCAGCTCCGCCATGCCGGTCCCCTCGCGACCGTGGATCAGCAGCGCGTGCGGCAACGTGGCGCGCCGGGCCACCAGGTCCTCGATCAGGGTGCGATGCCAGGGCAGGACCGGCGCGCTCATGCGGTCAGCGCTTCAAGGTGGGTACGGATTGCGTGACGGATCGACGCGATGTCGCCGGAAGAATCGATGACTTTGACACGCGCCGGATCGGCTGCTGCCAGATCGAGGTAGGCGCGCCGCACGCGCTCGAAAAACGCCGCCTGTTCGCGCTCGAACTTGTCCGGCGCCGCGCCACCCTGCGCCACGCGGGATTGGGCCACCTGCACCGGCGCGTCGAATAGCAGCGTCAGGTCCGGCGTGATGCCGCGATGCACCCAGTCCGCCAGGGCGCGGATTCGCGCGACATCCACGCCGCGCCCGCCGCACTGGTAGGCGTAGGTGGAGTCGGTGAAGCGGTCGCAGGCCACCCAGGTGCCGGCGTTCAGCGCGGGCAGAATGGTGGACAGCAGCTGTTCGCGGCGCGATGCGAACATCAGCAGCGCCTCGGTATCCGGCTGCATCTTTTCGTGCAGCAACAGGTTGCGCAAGGTCTCCCCCAGCGGCGTGCCGCCGGGTTCACGCGTTGCAATGACGCTGTGGCCCTGTGCGCGGATCCACTCCGCCACGTACGGGATGTGGGTGGATTTTCCGGCGCCGTCGATGCCTTCGAAGGTGATGAATTTTCCGCGGCCGGTCATTGCTTGAGCTGGTATTTGCGCACTGCGCGATTGTGTTCGTCGAGCGTGGCGGAGAAGTAGTGGCTGCCATCGCCCATCGCCACAAAGTATAGGCGGTCCGACTTCACAGGACTGAGCGCTGCACGGATGGATGCCAGCCCCGGCATCGCGATCGGCGTTGGCGGCAATCCGTCCCGCGTGTAGGTGTTGTAGGGCGTGTCGGTGGTCAGGTCGCGCTTGCGAATGTTGCCGTCGTATCGCGCGCCCATGCCGTAGATGACGGTCGGATCGGTCTGCAGGCGCATCGGGATGCGCAGCCGGTTGATGAACACCGAGGCGATGAGCGGGCGCTCCTCGGCCTTGCCGGTTTCCTTTTCGATGATCGACGCCATGATCAGCGCTTCATAGGGAGACTTGTAGGGCAGGCCTTCCGCGCGCGCATCCCACGCGGCAAGCAGGCGCTTCCTTTGCGTTTGGTACGCGAGTTTGAGGACGTCGGCATCTGTGGCGCCGTCGGTGAAACGATAGGTGTCGGGCGCAAACCAGCCTTCAGGATTTGTATCCTCCGCCCCCACCCGCTTGAGGACTTCGGCGTCGGCGACGCCCTTCAGGGTCGTCTTGAAATTCGGGTCACCCTCGAGTTGCTCCCGCATCTCGCGAAAGGTGATCCCTTCGACAAACGTGATGAGGACGGGTACGACGTCGCCGTCGTTCAATTTTTTCAGGAGCTCGAGGGGGGTGACCGGCTTGTCGAGCCGGTATCTCCCGGCCTGGATGCCCGCCGCCCTTTCCGTCAGGCGGCCCAGCCACCACAGCGACTGCGGATGCTCAATCACCCCGGCCTCGTGGAGCTGGCGATCGACGGACTTCAGGGACGACCCCTTCGCGACGGAAAAGTCGAAGGGCACGGCCGGCAGGCGCAGGGGTGTTTGCGCAAAATCCTGCAGCCACCAGGCCGCGGCGCCCAGAGCCGCCAGCCCCAGGACGGCGAGCAGCAGCAGGAGGCGGATGAGCGCGCGCATCACCGGGGGCCGGGCCGGTTCGGCGCGTCAGGCAAAGCGCTTGATGACCAGCGTGCCGTTGGTGCCGCCAAAGCCGAAGGAATTGGAGATCGCGATGTCGATCTTCATGTCGCGTGCGGCGTTGGCGCAATAATCGAGGTCGCAGGCCGGGTCCTGGTTGAAGATGTTGATCGTCGGCGGCGAGACTTGATGATGGACGGCGAGCGTGCTGAAGACCGCCTCGACGCCGCCTGCGGCGCCCAGCAGGTGCCCGGTCATGGACTTAGTGGAATTGACCACCAGCTTTTTCGCATGGTCGCCGAAGGCCGCCTTCACGGCCTCGGTTTCGTTCTTGTCGCCCAAGGGCGTGGAGGTGCCGTGCGCATTCACGTACTGCACATCGGCGGGGTTGATCCTTGCATTGCGCAACGCGGCCAGCATGCCGCGGCGCGGTCCGTCCATGTCGGGCGCGGTCATGTGGTGCGCATCCGCGCTCATGCCCATGCCGAGCAGCTCGCCGTAAATCCGCGCGCCGCGCGCCTTGGCGTGTTCCAGTTCTTCGAGAATCAGGATGCCGGCGCCCTCGCCCAGCACGAAGCCGTCGCGATCGACATCAAACGGCCGGCTGGCCGTTTCCGGGGAATCATTGCGCTCCGACAGCGCCTTGACCGAGCAAAAACCGCCGATGCCGGACATGCAGACCGTCGCCTCGGCGCCACCGGCCACCATGATGTCGGCATCGCCGTACTCGATCATCCGCCCGGCATCACCGATGCAGTGCGTCGACGTGGTGCACGCCGAGACCATCGAGACATTGGGGCCTTTCATGCCGTAATGGATTGAAATCATGCCGGCCGACATGTTGACGATCGAGCCGGGCACGAAGAAGGGGGAAATCCGGCGCGGCCCCTTGGCGACCATTTCGCGGATGTTGTCCTCGATCATCGGCAGCCCGCCGATGCCGGATCCCACGTTGACGCCGAATCGTTCGGCGTTCTCCGGTGTGACGGTCAGACCGGCGTCGTCCAACGCCATCTTGGTCGCCGCCAGGCCGTAGTGGATGAAGGTATCCATCCGGCGCACTTCCTTCGGTGACATCCATTGCGCCGGGTCGAAGTTCTTGACCTCGCCCGCGATGCGCGTGGGAAGCACGGAGGCGTCGAAGCGCGTGATGGGGCCGATGCCGCCGCGCCCATGGATGAGATTGTCCCAAGCCTCCTGGATGCCGTTGCCGACTGGCGAAACGATTCCCAGACCCGTGATGACGACGCGCCTTTTAGACATAGCCGATGATGAGCATAAGAGGGAAAACGGGCGGCCAGGACCGGCCGCCCGGATGGCTTGCCGCCAGCGCGCGGCAAACGCGGGAACTACTTCTTGAGATTGGCGTTGATGTAATCAATCGCTTGTTGCACGTTGGTGATCTTCTCGGCGGCCTCGTCGGGGATCTCGGTCTCGAACTCTTCTTCCAGGGCCATCACGAGCTCGACGTTGTCGAGCGAATCCGCGCCCAGGTCTTCGACAAACGAGGAATCGTTCTTGATGTCGGCTTCGGCGACGCCGAGTTGTTCCGCGACGATCTTCTTGACCCGCGCTTCGATGTTATCCATTTGCTGCTTCCTCCAGGGGAATAAAGAAAAACCTGCCTATTTTAACAAATTGCCGCGCAGGCCTTTGGCCCGGCGACCGCACTTCTACTCCATGTGCATGCCGCCGTTGACGTGCAACGTGGCACCGGTGATGTATCCGGCTCCCGGCGAGGCCAGGAACAGCACCGCCTCTGCAACATCCTGCGCGGATCCCAACCGGCCCAGGGGCACGTTGGCCACCAGCGCAGCCCGCTGCGCCTCCGGCAAGTCCTTGGTCATGTCGGTATCGATGAAACCCGGCGCAACGCAATTGACGGTGATTCCGCGGCTGCCGACTTCGCGCGCGAGGGCCTTGGTGAATCCCGCCATTCCCGCCTTGGCCGCCACATAGTTGACCTGCCCGGGATTCCCCATCGATCCCACCACCGAACCGATGTTGATGATGCGCCCGGCCCGGGACTTCATCATGCCGCGGATCACGCCGCGCGAAAGCCTGAACACCGATGTCAGGTCGGTGTCGATCACCGATTGCCAATCCTCGTCCTTCATGCGCAGGATCAGCGTGTCCTTGGTGATGCCGGCGTTGTTGACCAGGATGCCGACGACGCCGACCTCCTTTTCGATCTGCGCGAGAACGGATTCGCATTGCGCCGCATCGGCCACATTGAGCACCACGCCGCGGCCCTTCAGGCCAGCCCCATCGACGGCCGCCTGAATGCCGGCCGCACCAGATTCGCTGGTGGCAGTGCCGACCACGGTGGCACCGGCCCGGCCAAGCGCTTGCAGGATGGCTGCGCCGATTCCGCGTGAGGCGCCGGTGACCAACGCAACTTGATTGTCGAGCATGCCCATGGTGTCTCTCACTCGGTTGACGTGGCGGCAACGGCCGCTTGCAAGGATGCGCCGTCCTGGACGGCCAGGCATTGCAGGTTGCCGTCGATGCGCGAATTGAGTCCGGTCAACACCTTG
>CAZTYC010000048.1:0-15214 GCA_964617435.1 uncultured Burkholderiales bacterium | reverse complement strand
GCATGGTCTACAACGGCTTCTGGTTTTCGCCCGAGCGCGTGCTGCTGCAGTCGCTGATCGACCGCTCGCAGGAAAGCGTCAACGGCACCGTGAAGCTGAAACTCTACAAGGGCACCGTGATTGTGGTGTCGCGCGAGTCGAAGACGGACTCGCTGTTCGACCAGACCATCTCCACCTTTGATGACGACGGCGGCGCGTACAATCAGGCCGATGCGGCGGGCTTCATCAAGCTCAACGCGCTCAGGATGCGTATCCAGGCCAACAAGGCCGCAAAGAAGGCGACGCGCAAGGCCAAGGGTAGCAAGTAGCCGCCGCCCGCGCCGCGCAGGAAAAACCGGGAGGACCCATGCCCTCGTTCGACATCGTTTCCGAGGTCAACAAGGTCGAGTTGAAGAACGCCATCGACCAGGCCAACAAGGAAATCACCAACCGCTTCGACTTCAAGGGCTCGGACGCACGCATCGAGCAAAAGGAGCTCGAACTGACGCTGTTTGCCGACGACGACTTCAAGCTTCGCCAGGTCAAGGACGTGCTGTTGGCCAAGATGGCCAAACGCAATGTCGACGTGCGCTTTCTCGATGAATCCGACCCGCAGGCGATCGGCGGCGACAAGGTGAAGCAGGAGATCAAGGTCCGGAACGGCGTCGAAACCGAACTGGCCAAGAAGATCCAAAAGCTCATCAAGGAGTCGAAGATCAAGGTCACCGCCTCGATCCAGGGCGAAAGCCTGCGCGTGCAGGGCGCCAAGCGCGACGACCTGCAGGCCGCCATTGCCTTGTGCAAGGCGCAGGTGGATGAGGTCCCGCTGCAGTTCAACAACTTCAGGGACTGAGCAGCCCAAAGTCGTTGATTGGCGCGGTGTTTGGGCCGAAATCGGCCTGAAACCCGCGCCGGTATTTGACTTTGGCTTTTTACGCCGGCAGGTCTGCGTGCAATTCTTCGCCGAGCGTGTAGAACGTGCCGCCGGCCACGTAATGCAGGGTGCGCAGGTCGTCGTGGCCCCCGAAGTGCCAGTGGCCGTCTGAAAACACGCGCGGATCCGCCCACGCGGCCACCGCCTCGCCGATGAACAGGTCGTGCGCCTGTTCATTGTGCGGCTCGCGGATCCATCGGCATTCCAGCCAGGCCACGCAACCGCCCACCAGCGGCACGTCGAGCAGCGCACCGCGGAAATGCCGCAATCCGGCGGCGGCAAACTTGTCCCTCGACGGCACATCGCGGCCGCTGAGACTGCCGACGAGACGGGTTTCGCGCTCCAGGCGCCGCGCGGGCACGTTGAGTGCAAAGACGCCGGAGGCTTCGACCAGCTCGCGCGTCCAGGTGCTCTTGTCGATCACCACCATGACCTTGGCGGGCGTGAAATCGAGCCCGGAATTCCACGATGCGGCCATGACGTTCTTCTCCGCACCGTGCGCGGTGCTGACGAGGACCGTGGCGCCGAGGTTCAGCAGGCGGTACGCCTTCGGTAGTTCCACGGCGCACGGCGCGAAGGGGTCGGCGGCATCGAAGGCCGGATGAATGTTTCTGCCCATGCCACTCACTCTATCAAACGATGCTGGCAAACTAGGCGGTCGTTCAACCAATGCCCCGGCCATGACCCCTGCCTACACCGAACTTTCCAGGACCTGGAAGCGCCTCCACCACTTTTCCCACGTGCAATCGATCGTCTGGTGGGACCAGCAATCGATGATGCCGTCCGGCGGCAACGACGCGCGCTCGGATGCGCTGGCCGAAATGGCCAGCCTGGTGCACGGCATCCGGACCGACACGCGGCTCAAGCCGCTGCTCGACGCCGCCGCGCAGGAAGACCTGGATGACGCGCAGCGCGCCAACCTGCGCGAAATCGTTCGGGACTGGCGCTCCGCCAATGCGCTCCCGGCCGCGCTGGTCGAGGCCAAGGTGATGGCCGGCTCGCGCTGCGAGCATGCCTGGCGCACCCAGCGTCCGGCCAACGACTGGGCGGGATATCTCGTCAATCTCAAGGATGTGGTGAAGGTGGCGCGCGAGGAGGCGGCGTTCCTCTCCGGCGAGACCGGCCTCGGCAAGTACGACGCGCTGATGGACGTGTACGAGCCGGGCATGACCGGCGCGCGCCTGGATGCCCTGTTCGGCGAACTGCTCACCTGGCTGCCGGACCTGGTGCGCCGCGTGCGGGAGAAACAGGCGCGGCAGAAAGTCATGGCGCCGGTCGGGCCCTTTGCACGGTCGGCGCAGTACGCCGTCGGCCTGGCGGCAATGAAGCTGCTCGGGTTCGATTTCGATCGCGGTCGGCTCGATGAAAGCGCTCATCCATTCTGCGGCGGCGTGCCCGAGGACACGCGGCTTACCACGCGCTACCGGGAGGACGACTTCGTCGGCAGCCTCATGGGGGTGATCCACGAGACCGGGCACGGGCGCTATGAACAGAACCTGCCGCGCGACTGGCTCGGCCAGCCGCTCAGCTGGGCGCGCAGCGCGGGCATCCACGAAAGCCAGAGCCTGTCGTTCGAGATGCAGATCGGCCTGTCACGCGCCTTCGTCGGCCTGCTGACGCCGGCGATCGTGCAGCATTTCGGCGCGCAGCCCGCGTTCGAGAAGGAAAACCTCTACCAGCACTTCATCCGCGTCGTCCCGGGCTACATCCGCGTGGAAGCCGATGAACTGACCTACCCGCTGCACGTGATCCTGCGCTATCGCATCGAGCGCGCGCTGATCGAGGGCGAGATCGAGGCGGAAGACATCCCCGCGCTGTGGAACAAGGCCATGAAGGAGTTCCTCGACATCGACACCACGGGCAACTACAAGAACGGCTGCATGCAGGATGTGCATTGGGGCGAAGGGCTGTTCGGCTACTTCCCGAGCTACACGCTTGGCGCGATGTACGCGGCGCAATGGTTCGCCGCCATCCGCCGCGCCGTACCGGACCTCGACGCGCGCATGGCGGCGGGCGACTTGTCCCCCGCGCTGGACTGGCTCAAGGCAAATGTCTGGACCCAGGGCAGCCGCTGGCGCACCGACGAGCTCGTCACCCGCGCCACGGGCAGCGCGCTCGACGCCGCGCACTACCGGCGCCATCTTGAAACGCGTTACCTGGGGGACTAGCCATGGCGCTTGGCGTGGGTGGCAGCACAGCGGAACAGGCGCTCGATCGCCTGACCGGCAACACTCTCGGCGCCGTGCCGATCGCGGCGGCGGAGTATCGCGCCCGCATTGCAAGGGCACAGGCGGCGATGAAGTCGGCGGGATTTTCCGCGATCTGGGCGCATGCCGGCACCAACCTCGCGTACTTCACCGGCACGCACTGGCATCCGTCGGAGCGCATGGTTGGCGCGCTGATCCCCGCCGAGGGGCCGGTCGAATACCTCGCCCCGCATTTTGAGCAGGACACCCTGCGCGACTACTGGGTCGTCGAAGGCGCGGTGGAGACCTGGCACGAGCACGAGAGCCCGTACGCGCTGTTCGCGCGCAGGCTGGCGGTGCGCGGCCTGTCGGGACGCATCGGGCTGTCGGAAGACACGCCGTTCTTCGTCGCGGAAGGCCTGCGACGGGCCGCGCCGGAGGCCGAGTTCGCCAACGCCCGCCCGGTGACGGCGCATTGCCGCATGCGAAAGTCGGAGGCCGAAATCGCCCTGATGCAGCGCGCCAAGTCGCTCACGCTCGGCGTCCACCAGGCGGCGGCGAGCATTTTGCGGGAGGGCATTTCCACGCTGGAGGTCGCCGAGTTCATCGACCGCGCGCACCGCAAGGTCAGCGGCGGCGGGTCCACGTTTTGCATCGTGCTCTTCGGCCCGGCCAGCGCGTTCCCGCACGGCGTCAAGGACCCGCAAGTGCTCAAGCCCGGCGACATGGTGCTCATCGACACCGGCTGCAAGGTCCACGACTACCAGTCCGACATCACGCGCAGTTATGTGTTCGGCCCGATCAGCGTGCGCCAGCGCCAGGTGTGGGATGCGGAAAAGGCCGCGCAGGCGGCGGCGTTCGCGGCCGCGCAGCTGGGCACACCCTGCGGGGAGGTGGATCTTGCCGCGCGACGCTCGCTGGTAGCCAGCGGCTTCGGACCCGCGTACCAGCTGCCCGGCCTGCCACACCGCACCGGGCACGGCATCGGGCTCGACGTGCACGAGTGGCCGTACCTCGTGACCGGCGACATGACACCGCTCGATGTCGGCATGTGCTTTTCCAACGAGCCGATGATCTGCGTGCCGGGGGAGTTCGGCGTCCGGCTGGAGGATCATTTCCACATGACCGCGCAGGGCCCGCGATGGTTCACGCCGCCCTCGCATTCCATCGACGATCCATTCGGCATCGGGATGGCGCCCCATGCCTAGATTCCGGGAGGCTGCCGTGAAAACTGCAACGCTGGTCATGGCCTGGCTTGGCGCGACGCTCGGAATCGCGCAGGCGGACCCCACGCTGCTGCATTGCGGCCGCGTCGTGGATGCGCGAGCCGCGCAACTGCTCGGCGAACACACGATCACGGTCGACGGCAAGGCCATCGCCAAGGTCGAGAAAGGCTACGTGCAGCCGGTGGGCGCCCGGGTGGTGGACTTGAAGGCGCACACCTGCATGCCCGGCCTGATCGATCTGCACACGCACATCACGTTCGAGGTCGGCCCCACGTTCAATGACGACCTGCTGAAACTGAACCCCGCTGACTTTGCCCTGCGCGGCGTCGGCTACGCCGAAAAGACGCTCCTCGCAGGCTTCACTTCCGTGCGCGACCTGCTGTCGCCGCAACAGGCGGCGAAGTCGCTGCGCGATGCGATCAATGGCGGCCGGATCATCGGGCCGCGCATCCACGCGGCGGGCGCCATCGCCACGCCCGGCGGGCACCTGGATCTACATTCCATTGGGCTGCGCGCGGACCTGCAAACCAACCCGGGACCCGAGCGCGGCATCATCAGCGGGCCCGACGAGGCGACCCGGCTGGTGCGCCAGCACTACCGCGACGGTTTTGATCTCATCAAGGTTGCCGTCACCGGCGGCGTGCTGTCGCTCGGGCGCAGCGGCGACGCCCCGCAGCTGACCGACGCCGAGCTGGCGGCCATCGTGTCCACGGCACGCGATTACCGCATGCCCGTGGTGGCGCATGCGCACGGCAAGGAGGGCATGCTGCGCGCGATTCGCGCCGGCGTGCAGACGATCGAACACGGCAGCTTTCTCGACGACGAGGTTATTGCAGAAATGAAGAAGCACGGCACCACGCTGGTCGCCACCCTGCTCGCCGGCCGCTACACGGCCGAGCAGGCCGGCATCCCCGGCCGCTACCCGGACATCGTCAAACTCAAGATCCAGGCCATCAGCCCGCTGATCCAGCGCGCCTTCGGCAAGGCCTACCAAGGCGGTGTGAAGATCGCCTTCGGCACCGATTCGGCGGTCTCGCCGCACGGCGAAAACGCGCGCGAATTTGAATACATGGTCGAGGCGGGCGTGCCGCCGCTGGAGACCCTTCGCGCCGCCACCTTCACGGCCGCCGCGCTGATGGGCGTGGACCGGCAACTCGGCACGCTGGAAGAAGGCAAGCTGGCCGACATCGTTGCCGTGCCCGGCAATCCGGCCACGGACATCGCCGTGATGCGCAAGGTGTCGTTCGTCATGAAGGACGGGGCGGTGGTTCGGCGTCCTTGATCACCGACGGGGTTTGCGCAGGCTGGCAACGCGCTCCCTGATCCGCGGCCGGGCAAATTCGACAAATGCCCGCACATTGGGGGACGGGTGGCGGGCCGACGGGTACACGATATGGGCCGGGATCGGATCGCTTTCAAATTTCGGGAGTACGCGCACCAGCGCGCCGGCGTTGATGGCCGGCAGGACGTGGTAGTCGAGGAAGCGGCCGAATCCGGCGCCGGCGATGCAGGCCTCGAGCGCGGCATCCAGCTGATTCGTCACCAGCACGCTGTGGACCGCGATGGACCGCCGTGCGCGGCCCTCGCCAAAATCCCACTGCGAGGGTGAGCTCACGCCGCTGAAGCAGACCACGCGCGCGCCCAGCAGGTCGGACGGGTTCCTGGGGACACGGGAATTCTTCAGCAGGGCCGGGCTCGCCGCAACCACCCGCCGCGTTTCCCCAACCGGGTGCGCAATCATCGAGGAATCCGGCAAGCGCGCCACGCGCACCGCCAGGTCGATCCCTTCCTCCACCAGGTCCACCACACGGTCCAGCAACGTCAGGTCGATGGTCAACTGGGGGTGGGCAGCCAGGAATTCGGTCACGACCGGCGCCACGAATTGCCGGCCAAACGACACGGAGGAGGTGATGCGCAAGCGGCCGCGGGGCATGACCTGCCGCGCATTGAGCGTGGATTCCGCCTCGTCCACCGCGGCCAGGATGCGGTGGCAGTGTGTCAGGTATTCGCGCCCTTCGTCGGTGAGCGACATGCGGCGGGTGGTGCGCTGGAGCAGGCGCGCCCCCAGCGCGCGTTCGAGCGCCGCCAGGGTGCGCACCAGCGCGGGCTGCGACACGTCCAGGACATCGGCCGCCCGGGTGATGTTGCCCTGCGCGGCGATTTCGGCAAAGGCGCGGATGGCGTTGAGCTTGTCCATGGAAGGCTGATTCTTATTGCTGCAAAAAACACAGCAATGAACTCAGTTTATCACCATTTATTGATCACTTGGCGGTCCCCAGAATGCATCCCGTCGATGATCGATTCATCGCCAGCGATCCAACAACCCTCATTTCAACGCAAAGGAGCCTCACATGTCCCGTCTGACCATTGTCAATCCGCAAACCGCCACCGGTCCCGCTAAGATCCTGCTGGATGCCGTGCAATCGCAACTGGGCGTCACCCCCAATTTCATCCGCGTGCTGGCCAATTCCCCCAAGGCCCTGGAAGGCTTCCTGGGTCTCTATGGCGCCCTGGGCGGCCTCGCGCTGGACAAGGCGACGCAGGAGCGCATCGCACTGGCCGTGGCGGAAACCAATGCCTGCGAATACTGCGTGTCCGCCCACACGGCCATCGGTCGCGGTGCCGGGTTGTCGAATGAGGAAATGCTCAAGAACCGCCAAGGCACGTCAGGCGACGCCAAGGCGGCCGCCATCGTCGCGTTCGCCAAGGCGCTCAACGACAACACCGGCGACGTGACGCCGGCCGAATTTGCCGCCGCACGCGCTGCGGGCCTGAGCGACGGCGAAATCGTCGACATCATCACGGTCGTGGCGTTGAACGTGTTCACCAACCTGCTCGGCAAGTCCACGCAGGTCGAAATCGACTTTCCGAAGGTCGGGCTGTTGAAGCCGCTGGCCCACGCAGCCTAGCCGACTTGTCCGATGCATCCGCCGGGGCGTGGGCCCCGGCGCCGAGAATGGAGAATCACCGTGTCCCGCGCCTATTCAGACATTGCCTTCAGCCCCGCCGTGCGAGCGCTCCAAACGCGCATGGGCAGCCGGCGTTCGTATGCGCCCCTGGATGCGACCGAGGATCGGCGCGATGCGCTGGGCGACCTGGAGGCGGAGTTCATCGCCGCGCGCGACAGCTTTTACCAGGCCACCGTGGGTGAAAGCGGCTGGCCCTACGTGCAGTTTCGCGGCGGCCCTGCCGGCTTCCTGAAAGTCCTCGATGCGAAAACCATCGCGTATGCCGATTTCCGCGGCAACCGGCAATACATCAGCACCGGCAATCTGCAGGGAAACGATCGCATCTCGATCATCCTCATGGATTACGCCAACCGCGCCAGGCTGAAGATTCTCGGCCGCGTCAAATTGGTGGAGGACGACGTGGCCCTGTTGGCCAAACTGGAATCCCCGGCGTATCGTGCGCGCGTCGAGCGCGCGATCGTCATCACGGTCGAGGCCTACGACTGGAACTGTCCGCAACACATCACGCCGCGGTTTACCGAGGCGCAAGTGGAATCGGTCATTGCACCCTTGCGCGAGGAACTGTCTGCCCTTCGCCGGCGTGCGGGCGGCGCGCAACCGGCGGACGCGTCCTTGGGCCGCGGGCCGTTGGAGTTGGTGGTCCGTGGCATGGCCGACCTGACCCCGCGCGTGCGCGCGTATGTGCTTGCGCGCCCCGACGGCGGCAAGCTGCCGGACGTTGCCGCAGGCGCACACGTGACCGTGCCGGTTCCCCCGGAGGCAACGGCACGTTCCGGGGAGATGACCCGACTCTACTCGATCGCGCGCGTCCTCGACGAGGGGCGCGCATGGGAAATCGCGGTCCAGCGGGAAGACGCCGGCCAGGGCGGGTCGCGCGCCATCCATGCGCAATACCGGCTCGGGCTGCGCCTTCGCGTGCCAATGCCAGGCAACCACTTTGCGCTCCACGATGATTCACGCCCGGCGGTCTTGATCGCCGGCGGCATCGGGATCACGCCGATCCGCGCGATGGCGGAGGCCATGGCATCGGCAAGGCGTCCCTATGCGCTGCACTATGCGGTCCGGAGTGTGCGAGAAGCCCCCTACCTCGACGACTTGACGCGTTTGGCCGGACCGGCACTTGCCGTCGCCCGCGCGGATGCGCATCAGCGGCTCGACCTTGCCGCCATCGTTGCGAGCGCACCGTCCGATGCGCTGATTTACGTCTGCGGACCGGCTCGCCTGGTCGATGCGGTCCTCCATGAGACAGCAAGACAAGGCGTTTCCAGCGACCGCGTCCGGGTCGAACGGTTTGCGTCGATGCCATCGGGTGAGAATCGTCCACTCACGGTCCGGCTTGCCCGCAGTGGATTGACGGTGCAAGTCGATGCCCGGGAGTCGGTCCTCGACGCCGTTGAGAAGGCGGGGGTCGACGTCCCGTCCTCATGCCGCAACGGACAATGCGGCAGTTGCGCGGTGAAAGTGCTCGCGGGCCGGCCCGAACACCGCGACGTGGCGCTCAATGAGCGCGAGCGTGATCAAGCCGGCTTGATGTGCATCTGCGTGTCGCGGGCCGACACGGATCCCCTGGTGCTGGACCTTTGAGCGATCAATACTTCAAGCGCACCGCGCTCGAGGCACCGGGCGGGACGTCGCTGATCGGTTCGCTGGTGACGCCTGGGGGAAGGCGCGCGGACGCGAGCGCCGCGCCGGTCATCAGGATCTCGCCGGATTTGGCGATGTCCTCGCCCAGCTTGCAGGCCGCGTTCACTTCCGCGCCAAAGATGTCGGTATCGCCGATGCGCAGCATTTCGCCATAGCCGATCCCGGCGCACAGCAGCACCTGGTCGGCAGCGGGGCGCGTGGCGTTGTATTCGTGGGTCGCCGCCTGCATCGCGATGGCGCAGCGGATGGCGTCATTGACGTGGCGGAACATCACGATGAGGCTGTCGCCCTCGGTCTTGAGCAGGACGCCGTTGCCGCGCTCGATGATGGGGACGAGCAGGCGGTGCGATTCGTAGATCGTCTGCAGGAAATGCACGATGCCGAACTCCGCGACATTGCGCGAGAAGCCGGAGAGGTCGGTGTAGAGCACCGCCCAGGTTTCGCCGAACAGGCGCCAGATGCGGCGGTCGATCGTCGCCTTGTCGGCGCCCGGCTGCAGGCGCTCGGCGATGAGACGTTCCAGGCGGTCGGCAGAGGCCTGGGTTGCGACATGGGTGATGAAAGGCATGGAAGGCTCCGGGAAGACCCGCCGATTATCGCGCCTCGCCCGCCCGCGCGGTGCCGCCGTTGATGCTTCGATAGAATGAAGGATTGGAAGGACATCCGCCCCTTGGAACCGCCACCCCGCACCCTGCCTGAAGCCTTTCAGGCCGACGCCGTGAAGTTCTGCGATGCACTCGCCTCGTCGACCGGCGCCATGATCGGTTTCATCGACCGCGACTTCCGCATCGGCTGGACCAACCAGCGCTTCGCGGATTGGTATCAGGTTGCGCCGGAAGACCTGGTCGGCCGTGCGCTCGTGGACCTGTACGGGACCGCCGCCTTCGCCGCCTTTTCGCCCTATCTGGAGCGCGCGTTTGCCGGCGAACACGTGCGCTATGAACGCCTGTTGGCGCGGCCGGATGATTCCTCGCTGTGGATTTCGGTCTCGCTCTATCCGCACCGCGACGCCGCCGGGACCATCAGCGGCATCTTTTCCTGCTCGCTGGAAGTGGATGAATTGAGGCGCACCCGTGACGCGCTCGACCGCGCCCAGCAGATGCAGTCGCTGTACCTGGAGAATTCGCCGCTGGCGGTGATCGAATGGGATGCCGAGGTGCGCGTGCGGCGCTGGTCCGGCCAGGCGGAACGCATCTTCGGCTGGAGCGCCAAGGAGGTGCTCGGCGAACGCTCGCGCGACATCGGCCTCGTGCATCCGGACTGGCTGCCGACGATCCGCGCGTCCACGCTGGAGCTGCTGGAAGGTCAAACCCCGCGCAACCGCATGATCAGCCGCAACAAGACCAAGAGCGGCAAGTACATCTATTGCGAGTGGTTCAACTCGGCGTTCCTCGACGCGGGCGGCAAGGCGCGCGGCATCTTTTCGCTGGCGCAGGACGTGACGTTGCGCGTGGAGGCCGACGAGCAGCTGCGCCACGCCGCCGTGCACGACGCGCTCACCGGCTGCCACAACCGCCAATCGCTGATCGCGCGGCTGGAGCACGCGCTCGCGCGGGCGCAACGCAGCGGCGCGCAACTGGCCATCCTGTACGTCGACCTCGATGACTTCAAGCCGGTCAACGACCACCACGGCCACCTGATCGGCGATGCCGTGCTGCAGGCGGTGGGGGAGCGGCTGCGGCAATGCGTGCGCGAGACCGACACCGTGGCGCGCGTGGGCGGCGATGAGTTCGTCGTCCTGCTCGACACGGAGGTGCAATGGCAAACCCCGGAGGTGCTGCGCCAGCGCATCGTGGAGGGCATCGAAACCGGCTTCCGGGTCGGCGATCTTGCGCTGCGCTGCGGCGCCAGCATCGGGATCGCGCGCTTCCCCGGGGATGGCGAGAGCCCGGACGACCTGTTGATGCGCGCGGACCAGGCCATGTACCGCGAAAAGGCCAAGCGCGGGTGAAACCCCAGCACTGGCGCGGTTTTCGGGGCGGTTGTGGCCCGAACGCCGCGCCAGTGCTTGACTTTCTGGCTTGGCTGCTGCGCTCCCTATAATGCGCGCCATGAATGAATTGACCCTCACCCGGCCCGACGACTGGCACGTGCACCTTCGCGATGACGATGCGCTGGGCGCGGTGCTGCCGCACACGGCGCGGCAATTTGCACGCGCCATCGTCATGCCCAACCTGCGGCCGCCGATTCGCACGCTGGCCGAGGCGTTGGCGTATCGCGAGCGCATCCTCACCGCGCGCCCGGCCGGCAGCGCGTTTGAGCCGCTGATGACGCTCTACCTCACGGACAACACCTCGCCCGACGAGGTGATCGCGGCGCACCGCAGCGGCATCGTGAAGGCCGTGAAGTACTACCCGGCCGGCGCCACCACGAATTCGGATTCCGGCGTGACCGACATCGCCCGCTGCGATGCGGTGTTTCAGGCGCTGCAGGACCTCGGCATGCCGCTCCTGCTGCATGGCGAGGTGACGGGGGATTCCGTCGACGTGTTCGACCGCGAGGCCGTCTTCATCGCGCGCCACCTGATCCCGCTGATGAAGCGGTTCCCCACCTTGCGCATCGTGCTCGAGCACATCACCACCTCGCAGGGCGCCGAGTTCGTGGCCAGTCGCGGAGGACACATCGCCGCCACCATCACGCCGCAGCACCTGCTGTACAGCCGCAACGCGCTGTTCAAGGGCGGGTTGAATCCGCATTTCTACTGCCTGCCAATCCTCAAGCGCGAAGAGCACCGCGTGGCGCTGGTCAAGGCGGCCACCGGCGGCAGCGGCCGGTTTTTCCTCGGCACGGACAGCGCGCCGCACGCGAAGAACCGCAAGGAGGCCTGCTGCGGCGCCGCGGGTTGCTACTCCGCATTGCACGCAATGGAACTCTACGCAGAGGCGTTCGAGGCTGCCGACGCGCTGGACCAGCTCGAAGGGTTCGCCAGCTTTTTCGGGGCCGATTTTTACGGCCTGCCGCGCAACGCCGGTTCGGTGACCCTGGTGCGCAAGCCCTGGACCGTGCCGGAGTCCCTGCCGTTTCCGGAAGCCGGCCTGGTGCCGCTCAAGGCGGGCGAGACCCTGAACTGGCAACTGGCTCCTTGACGCCGGCTGTGGATTGGCCCGCCGCCGTCGAACGCATGCGCTCCCCGATGTTCGACGCCGTGCGTGCGCCGCTGGATGCGCTATCCGGTATGCGCGACTGGCCGGCGCTTGCGGACCTCAATGCGTTGGTCGCGGGCCTCGAGAATCCGCGCGGCGCGCCGCTGCGCTTTGTGCCCGCGCCGCAGGGCGCATCGGCCATGCAGTACGAAATGCAGATCGCCGCGACCGGGCAAATTCCCACGCGCGAGCGCCACTGGCACGATTTCTTCAACGCCTGCGCATGGCTGTCCTTCCCCACGGCGAAGGGCATCCTCAGCGAGCGGCATGCCGCCCTGCTGGAGGCGCGCGGCGCCGCGGAAGCGCGTGCGCGCTCGGTGGAACGCGATGTGCTGACCCTGTTCGACGAAAGTGGCGTGGTCATCGCGTGCGCCGACCCGGCATTGGCCGACGCCATTCGCGGCTTTCGCTGGCGCGAGCTGTTTTGGGAACGCCGCGCCGCGTGTATTGAAAACCTGCGCTGTTACCTGTTCGGGCACGCGCAACTCGAAAAGGCGCTCGATCCCCACGTCGGCATGACGGCGCGCGCCATCATCTTGCCGGTGGGCGGGGTGTTCCTCGCCGCCTCCCGCGAGGCGCAATTGGCGACACTCGACCATCAGGTGGCGCGGTGGCTGGACGATCCGGCGAACCTGGCGTCGACGCGCCGGTTGCACCCGTTCCCGGTGCTCGGCGTTCCCGGCTGGTTTGACGCCAATGCTGATGAAGCCTTCTATGCCAACACCGCCTATTTCCGCGCCGGACGCCGGCCGCAGGGCGGTGCGGCAGAACCCGCGTGAGATAATCCCGACGGAAGCGCGCCAGACAGTCGCTGTGTCTCGGCACAGAGGAAAGTCCGGACTCCACAGGGCAGGGTAGTGGGTAACACCCATCCACCGTGAGGTGAGGATCAGAGCAACAGAGAACAGACCGCCGATGGCCGGACTTGGCGCGCGCAAGCGCGGCAAAGTCTCGCCCTGCGAAGGGCAGCGGATCAGGCAAGGGTGAAACGGTGCGGTAAGAGCGCACCGCCCGCCGGAAGGCGGGGCACGGCAATCTCTACCCGGAGCAAACCCAAATAGGCAGGCGTTGAGGTGGTCCCGCGGAGCCTGCGGGTAGGGCGCTAGAGGCTTCCGGTAACGGAAGTCCCAGAGGAATGACTGTCATAGCACGCAAGTGCCGTAACAGAATCCGGCTTATCGGCGCGCTTCCAATTGCGTCCCCTGCAATCCGTTTGCGCTAGCGCCTGAATGGCTTGGGAAACACCGCCACACTGGGGATGCCGCGCCTGCCGAGCGCCTGCACGCCGAACACCACATTGTCCTTGGAGACCCCGATCACCGTTGCGCGATCGACCCTGCCGACATCCTGGTGATGCTGCCAGAAGGGCGCCGTCGTCTCCCGCCACAGGATGCGGTAGCCCGTGACGTCCGGGTCGCTGCCTGCTTTCCAGCGCAAGGTGGTGTTGTTCTCGAGGAACAGGTTCTCGACCTGCACGTCCCTGGGCGGCGCCGGCGAGAGCGCGAGGGCTGCCAGGGCCGCCGCATTGACGCGCGCCACGTTGGCCGCATAGGCAAAGTCGACGAACTCCGGCAGGTCCCCGTACAGCGTCCCCCGGTCCTCGCGCACATCCTGGTGCTGGTGACGGAAATCCTCGATGTATTCGGTGAACCGCAGGGCCGGGTAGCCGAGGTCCAGGAACGGAAAGTGGTCGCCCCGCCGCAAGAAGCGGTCGCGCCGGTAGATCAGCTCGACCTTGAATCCCGGCACGTACGCCTCCTGCGCCGCCTTCACATAGCGGCCCAGCTGGCGCGGGCCCGAATCGTTTTCGCCCCCCGTGCGCACCAGCAACTGGGTGTCCTCGCTCATCTGCGCCCCGGGCGGCACGCCTTCGGCAAACACGCGCATGCGGTCGTTGACCACCGTGCCGTCGGGCCCCTTGCTGTTGCCGACGATGTCGTTGGTGATCATGCCCTCGATGTTCATGCCGCGCGACTGGGCCGCCTTGGCGAAGAAGGTGGACCCGAGCACGCCCTGTTCCTCGCCCGCCACGGCCAGGAAGACCAGGGTGGCATCGAACGTGTGCTTCGACATCACGCAGGCCAGCTCCATCACCACGGCCGTTCCGGACGCATCGTCATTGGCGCCGGGCGCAAATCCGTCGGCGGCGCTGGGCGAGCTGCGCATGGAATCGTAGTGTCCGGAGACGATGAACATGCGCTCGCGCGCTTCCGCCTTCGCACCCGGCAGCGTGGCCACCACATTGACGATCGGCGTCGGCTTGGGAACGCGGTCCGACACCGGGGCCAGATGCTCGTCGAACGCGACCCCCAGGCGCTTGCCGTTGGCCGCGCCGCACTGCTCGAGGTCGGCCTTGATCCAGCGCCGCGCCGCGCCGATGCCACGGGTTTCGCTTGCGGTATCCGAGAGCGAGTTGCGTGTCTCGAACGACACCAGCTTGCGGATGCGCGACTCAATGCGCTGGGCGGAAATGGCGTTCACGATCGCCGAGATCTCCGGCGCCGTCGGCAATGCGGGAGGCGCCGCCGCGCCGGCCGTCACGGAAACGGCTTGCAACAGGCTGGCGGCAATGAAGGGGAATCGCATGGCGAAATCCGGTAAGGGGAGCATCCATCATACCGTCGCGCAGCGACGCCACCGCCGGCAGCCGCGTGCGGATCGGCTATGATGAATGATGGATTCCCGTACCCCTGCTTCTGGAGAACGCGCATGATTCATTTCGTTTTGCACGACGCGAAGGACACCGTTGCCGTGGCCGTCGTCGAGGGCATCGCCGCCGGGACCGAGGCGACCGCCTGGATCATGGATGAGGATCGCGAGATCACCCTCCGCACCGCGCAGCCGATTCCCATCGGCCACAAGGTGGCCCTGTCCGACATGAACACCGGGGACACGGTCATCAAGTACGGCATCGACATCGGCCGCGTGGTCTCCCCCATCAAGAAGGGCGAGCACGCGCACGTGCACAACATCAAGACCAAGCGCTGGTAACGCGCAAGGTCGTCGCACACGGCCGCGGCCGCGCGGCAAAAACCAATTTGCATGGGTGAATCATGATCAGCAAGGACACGACTTTCTGGGGGTATCGCCGCGAGACCGGGCGGGTGGGCGTGCGCAACCACGTCATCATCCT
>CAZTYC010000047.1:0-15343 GCA_964617435.1 uncultured Burkholderiales bacterium | reverse complement strand
CGCTCAACTATTGCATGGTGCTCCCCGGTCCCGAAGCGCAACAACTGGCGACCTACATCGGCTGGCTGATGTTTGGCGTGCGCGGCGGGCTGGTGGCCGGCGGACTGTTCGTCCTGCCCTCGCTCGTGATTCTCATCGCGCTCTCGTGGCTGTATGTCGAATACGCCCAGGTTCCCCTTGTCGCCGGATTGTTCTGGGGCATCAAGCCGGTGGTGGTCGCCATCGTGGCCTTTGCGGCCTGGCGCGTGGCCACGCGCACCCTGCACTCGGCAATGCTGGCGGGAATCGCCGTGGCGTCGTTCCTGGCCATGGCCAGCGGCCGCGTGCCGTTTCCGCTGGTGCTGCTGGTCGCGGCCATCATGGGATGGCTGGGTTCGCGCAAGTTGCCCGCCAGTCCCCGGCATGCGGGCGCCGGCCCCCGGCAAGGCGATGGGCATCCAAAGGCGTTGATCGATGACGACACACCGACGCCCGCGCACGGCGTCCTGAATGGACGGCGCATGCTTGCGCTGCTGCTGGCGGGCATCAGCCTGGGCGCGGGTGTAGCCGCCCTGTTGTGGATCCGCGAGCCGGGCGGTGTGCTGTCGAACATGGCGCAGTTTTTCACCCAGGCCGCGCTGATGACCTTTGGCGGCGCCTATGCCGTGCTGCCCTACGTGTTCCAGGGGGCCGTCCACCAGTACCAGTGGCTCAGCGCGGGACAAATGATCGATGGCCTGGCCCTCGGCGAATCGACGCCGGGACCGCTGATCATGATCGTGGCATTTGTCGGGTTCCTGGGCGGCTGGAATGCCGGAACACTGCCGCAATGGGCGTTTGGCGTCGCCGGCGCATGCGTGGCCACGTTCTTCACTTTCTTGCCGTCGTTCCTGTTCATCTTTGCCGGTGCGCCCTGGGTCGAGCGCACCCGGCAATCCGCGCGCCTGGCCGGGCCGATGACCGCCATCACTGCGGCAGTGGTCGGCGTCATCGCCAGCCTGGCGATCCTGTTTGCATGGCATGTTTGGTGGCCACGCGCCAGCAGTGCATCGCTGTTTGGCGGCGGCATCGAAACGCTGGCCGTGCTGCTCAGCGCGGCGGCCGCCTTCGCGCTGTTTCGCCTTCACTGGGGCGTGATGAGCGTCATCGGCGCGGGGGCCGCCGTCGGCGTGGCGCGCGCCCTGCTTGCGTGACTCAGGTGGAGAGATAGTCCCCGGACGCGCCGCCGCGCTTTTCCACCAGGTGCACATCCGAGATGCGCATGCCGCGATCGACGGCCTTGACCATGTCGTAGATGGTCAGCAGCGCCGTGCTGACCGCCGTGAGGGCTTCCATTTCCACCCCGGTACGGCCCACCGTTTCCACGGTGGCGCGGCACTCGATGCTTGAATGCGCTTCATCCGGCATGAACTCCACGGCGACCTTGGTGATCGCGATCGGGTGTGCGAGCGGAATCAGGTCCGGCGTGCGCTTGGCGCCCTGGATGCCAGCGATGCGCGCCACGCCGAGCACGTCACCCTTCTTCGCGCTGCCGCCGAGCACCAGCGCGAGGGTTGCCGGGAGCATGGAAATCGTCCCCGCCGCCACGGCAACGCGCAGGGTTTCCGGCTTGGCGCCGACGCCGACCATGTGGGCTTGCCCCTGGGAATCGAAATGATTGAGCTGGGTCATCGGGGTGCGGGCCCGCCTGCGGGCCGTTGATAGAATTACAAATTGTAACGGTGACGCGCTCCCAGAAGGGAACCCCCGCCATCCGTGCGAGACTAACTGCAGTCCGCCGCAATCCCAACCCCGATGCCCAAAAAACTCGCGAACACCTCTGTCGCCGCCGCCCTGCTGTGCGCGGCCGCCTGGTGGCCCACCTTCACGGCGGCCGACGGTTTGCCGGACCTTGGGGACTCGGCCGATTCCTCGATTTCCGAGCCGCAGGAACGCACCATCGGCAAGCGCATCATGCGCGAGGTGCGCGCCGACCGCACCTACATCACGGAACCGCTGCTCAACGACTACATCATGAACCTGGGCAACCGGCTGGTGGCGGCCAGCCAGGGCGCGGTCAACGACAACCGCAAGGACTTCGAGTTCTTCCTGCTCAACGACGACACCCTGAATGCTTTTGCACTGCTGGGCGGCTTCGTCGGCACGCACTCTTCGCTGGTGCTGGCCACCCAAACCGAGAGCGAGCTCGCGGGCGTGCTGGGCCATGAAATCGCGCACGTCCTGCAGCGCCACTCGTCGCGCGGCGCGGAAGGCCAAAAGAAGGCGTTTCCCCTGCAATTGCTGGGCCTCCTGGCGGCCATCGGCGCGGCGCGCTCCAGCTCATCGTCTGCCGGCCAGGCCACCGAGGCTGCGATCGTCACCTCCGCCGCCCTGCAATACCAGAACCAGCTCGATTACTCGCGGGAATTCGAGCGCGAGGCCGATCGCCTCGGTATCCAGATCATGACGCGCGCAGGGTTCGATGCCAACGGCATGGTGGGTTTCTTCGAACGCCTGCACCGCGCGACGCGCCATGTGGACGGCAAGACCCCCGGCTACCTGCGCACGCACCCGCTCACCACGGAGCGCATCGCGGACATGCAGAACCGCGTCGACCAGATGGGCATCGACAAGCGCACCTCGCCCGCCGAGAGCCCGGATTATCGCTTTGCGCAGGCCGCGCTGCGCGTGATCTCGATGGGGCCCAAGGATGCGGCCCAGCACTTTCGCACCGAGATCGCCTCGCGGACGGTCTTGCGCAATCGGGCGGATACCTACGGGCTGGCCCTGGCGCTGGCCCGCGCCAATGACTATGCCGGGGCGGAACGTGAACTCGCCACGCTCAAGGGTGGCGCGCCGAGCGAGTGGGTGGACAGCCTCGCGTGCGAGGTGGCGGCCAGCCGGCGCGATTGGACGAATGCGCTGTCCTGCTACAAGACCGCGCTGTTGCGCTTTCCCAACTCGCGCACGCTGGCCTATGGGCAAATCATGACCTACTACGAGTCCGGCGACACGGACGCGGGCTTGAACGCGGCGAACGAGCGCATCAAGCGCAATCCGGACGACGCGCAATTGCACGAGCTGGCCGCGCGCGGGTTCGAGAGGAAGAACCGCCGCCTGGCGCAGCATCGGGCGCTGGCCGAGGCGTACTACCGGCGCGACAACCTGATCGGCGCGGTGGACCAGATGGAACTGGCCGTCAAGGCGAAGGATGGCGACTTCTATGAAGTTTCCAGCGCCGAATCGCGCTTGCGCGAAATGAAACTCGCCTTCCGCAACCGTCCGTTGATGCCCGGCGAGAAGCGCGACACCCCGCGCGACAAGGATGAAGAGGAAAACGACCGCAATCCGCGCCCGCAGGGGCGGCGATGACGCCCAAGCAATGGCTGCATGCGGGACTGTGGCTGGTGCTGTCCCCGTGGGCAACGGCGCAGGACGGCCGCGCCCTGTTTCTCGATCCCGCCAAGGGCCGCTGCGCGCACTGCCACCAGGTCCCGGGTGATGCGGCGATCAAGAGCCTGTCCACCATCGGCCCGCCGCTGGTCCACATGAAGGACAAATTTCCCACCCCGGAAGCCCTGGACCCGGTAATTGGCGATGTCGAGCGGCGCAAGCCCGGAAGCTTCATGCCCCCCTACCGGAAACACCGCCTGCTGACCGATGCCGAGATTGCAGCCATTGCACGCTATGTCTGGACGCTTTAGCCTTTTCTTGACGGCCATCCTGTGCTGCGCGGGAGGATGGGCAAGCGCGCAGGCGCCGGCCGCCTCTCCGGAACAGGAGCGCGCGCAAATGACGCAAGCCCTGCAAAAGCGGCTACCCGGCACCGGCATGGCCGAATGGATCCTGGGGTATGAAGGCGTCTCCGCCGTCGCAACGGAAAAGGTCACCGCGATTCCGTTCAACAACGACAATGCCACCAACAGCGCGGACATCCTGTCGATCGGAAAGAAGCTGTGGGATCGCAAGTTCGCCAACGGCAAGTCGTTCTCCAACTGTTTCCCGAATGCCGGCAAGCGCGTGGCGGTCAATTACCCGCAGGTCGATGCCAAGGCCCGGCAGGTCGTGACGCTGGAGATGGCGCTCAATCGCTGCCTCGTGCTGCATGACGAAAAGCCGTTGGATCCTGCGGATCGCGTCACCCTGGGACCGCTGTCGGCGTACCTCAAGAGCCTGTCCGACGGGCAGCGCCTCGCGGTACGAGTCATGGGCCAGGCCGCGCGCGACAAGTTTGATTCTGGCCGCCAATTGTTTTCGCGCCGCATGGGACCCATGGATGCGGCCTGCTCATCCTGCCATGTGCTGAACGCCGGCAAGTTGTACGGCGACAAGGGGCTGGCGCCTGCGATCGGCCTCACCGCCAACTGGCCGCGCCTGGAACCCGGCGGCGCCGTCCGCACCCTTCACCTGCAATTCCAGCGTTGCATGACGCGCGTGGGCGCGGAGCCGTTTGCCGCGGGCGGCGACGAGTTCAACAACCTGGAGTATTACCTGTCGTACCTGTCCAACGGCGCCCCCTTGCGCACCCTCACCACCCAACGCTAAGTGTTCAACGTGAAAAAACTGTTCCAGTTCCTGTTCCGGGCCAAGGTCCTCGTCCCGCTCCTCCTGGTCGCGGGCGTGGCAGTCGGCGTCGTCGCGATGAAGCGCCAGGCCGAAACCGTCAACAGCGAACGCTACCGCACCACGGCAGTGGACCGCGGCAACATCCAGCAGCGCATCACCGCCAACGGCACGCTGAACCCGGTGACAGTGGTAAACGTGGGCACCCAGGTGTCCGGCACGGTGACCAAGCTCTACACCGATTTCAACCAGCCGGTGAAGGCGGGCCAGGTGTTGCTCGAGCTCGATGCGGCGCTGATTCGCGCATCGATCGCGCAGATCGAGGCAAACCTCCGGTCCGCGGAAGCCACACAACGCCTTGCGGAGAGCACGCTCAAGCGCAATGAAGACCTCGTCGCGAAGGGCTTCATCTCGCCCGCCACCCTGGAACAGAACCAGAAGGAACTCGATGTGGCGAAGTCGCAGGTCGCGCAGGTGCGCTCGCAGCTGGATCGGGAGAAGACCAATCTCGATTACACGGTCATCCGCTCGCCCATCAACGGGACGATCATCGACCGCAAGGTGGATGTCGGCCAAACCGTCGCCGCCAGCTTCAGCACGCCGACCCTGTTCCAGATCGCCAAGGACCTCGAGAAGATGCAGATCGACACCAGCGTCGCGGAGGCCGACGTCGGGCGACTCCAGGACAGCATGCCGGTGCGTTTCACCGTCGACGCGTATCCCGACCGCGACTTCCAGGGCAAGATCCGCATGGTGCGCCTGAATCCGACCATCCAGCAGAACGTGGTGACCTACAACGTGATCGTCGATGTGTCCAACGATGAGGGCGTGCTCAAGCCCGGCATGACGGCACAGGTCTCCATGGTGGTCGCCACCAGGAATGACGTGGTGCGCATCCCGAATGCCGCGCTGCGCTTCAAGCCCCCGCGCGACGACAAGGACAAGGACCTCAAGGGAAAGAAGGACAAGACCGGGGCGACCAAGGCGTCGACGGCACCCGCGGGCCCCGAGGCCGACGCGGGCAAGTCCGAAAGCCGCCGCAAGCCGCCGACGCGGGTGTACAAGCTCAATGAAAAGAACGAACTGGTCGCGGTCGATATCCAGACCGGCGTGGCCAGCAACCAGTTTACGGAACTAGTTTCCGGCGACGTGAAGGTCGGCGACGAACTGGTGGTGCGCGACACGCTGGACAAGAACGCCAAGAAATGAAACGGCAAACCCTAGTATTGGCGCGCCTTCCAAGGCATTTTTGCCCAAAACGCCGCACCGGTGCTGGAGCCTGACGTGCAAGCCGCCCTGTCTGCAAGCCCCGCCCCAACGTCCGATCCGCTGATCCGGCTGGGCGCGATCCACAAGAGCTACCACTCCGGCGACATCGAGACCAAGGTCCTGCACGGCATCGACCTCACGATCAACCACGGGGAGTTCGTCGCCATCATGGGTCAGTCCGGCTCGGGCAAATCGACGCTCATGAACATCCTGGGCTGTCTCGACGTTCCCACCAGCGGCACGTTCAACTTGAATGGGACGGAGGTGGCGAAACTGTCCGACAACGAGCTGGCGACCGTGCGCAACCGGACCATCGGGTTTGTGTTCCAGGGATTCAACCTGTTGAAACGCATGCCGCTGGTGGACAACGTGGCACTGCCGCTGCTCTACGCGGGCGCCTCCATGAAGGAAGCGCGCGAGCGGGCCCTGAAGAAACTCGCCTTGACGGGCCTGGGGGACTTCGGCAAGCGCCTGCCGAACCAGATCTCCGGCGGCCAGCAGCAGCGCGTGGCCATCTCCCGCGCCCTGGTATGCGAACCCGCGCTCATCCTTGCCGACGAGCCGACCGGGAACCTCGACACCGCGACCAGCAAGGAAATCATGGAACTGTTCACCGCGTTGAACCGCGACCAGCGCATGACCATCCTCATCGTGACCCATGAGCCTGACGTGGCACGGTATGCGAAGCGCCTGGTGCGGCTCAAGGACGGCTTGGTGACCTACGACGGCCCGGTGGCCGACGCCCATCTCTGACGGAGGCACGCCATGGGACTCTGGCAAGTGATGATCGAGGCGTTCCGCGCGATGAGCATGAACCGCCTGCGCGCGGGATTGACCATGCTGGGCATCATCATCGGCGTGGGCGCGGTGGTGCTGATGCTGGCGATCGGCGAATCGGTGCGCGGCGACATCAACCAGCGCATCGCCGCCATGGGCTCGAACCTGTTCATCGTGTTTCCGGGGTCGTCGACCGCCAACGGCGTGCGCGCGGGCCGGGGAGCAGCGCAAACGCTCACCCAGGCCGACGCGCAGGCGCTAGCGGGGATCGAGAACGTGCAGTCGAGCGCACCGATCCTGCAACAGCCCTTCCAGGTCGCCGCGGGCAACAACAACTGGAACGCCATGGTCTATGGCGTGACGCCGGACTACTTTTCCATCAAGGCGTGGGACACCGAAACCGGCAGCCTGTTCGGGGACATTGAGATGCGCTCGCTGTCCCGCGTGGCCGTCCTCGGCCGCACCACCGCGCAAAACCTGTTCGGCGACATGAACCCCGTCGGCCAGACGGTGCGCGTCCGCAACAAGCCGTTCGAAGTCATCGGCGTGCTGGCGGACAAGGGCAGCGACTTGGGCGGCGGCGACCAGGATGACGCCGTGTTCGTCCCGCTGTCCACGGCGCGCCAGCAGATCATCCGCACGTGGTTTCCCGGCAGCGTGAACCTGATCATGGTCCAGGCAGCGCGCGCGGACCGCATGAAGGACGTCGAACAGGACATCGCGCAAACGCTGCGCATCCGCCACCGCATCCGCGAGGACCAGGAAGACGATTTCACCGTGCGGGACCTTTCTGCCATTGCGGAGGCGGCGCAGGGTATTGCCACGATGCTGACCTTGCTGCTCGGCGCCATCGGCTCGATTTCGCTGGTGGTCGGCGGTATCGGCATCATGAACATCATGCTGGTGTCGGTCACCGAACGTACGCGCGAGATCGGCATCCGCATGGCCATCGGCGCCAAGCGGCGCGACGTGTTGCTGCAGTTCCTGACCGAAGCGGTGGTAATCTGCCTTTGCGGCGGGGCGGCGGGGATCGCGCTGGCTTACGCCGGCGGACTGGCGGTCACCAGGTTCTCGCCGCTGGCGGTGGAGATCTCTTCCTTTGCGATCGCCATTGCATTCACGTTTTCCGCAATGGTGGGCGTGTTCTTCGGCCTGTATCCGGCCAAGCGGGCAGCCGCGCTGCGGCCGGTGGAGGCGCTGAGGTTCGAATGAACGATGCTGACCGCATGTCCGGGTCGACGCGTCGTTCGCGCAAGGCTCTCGGAAGGCCGCCCAAAAGACTCAGATCGATTCACGCAACCCGGGTTGGAGGCGCACCATGGACTGCGTGGACTGCGCGGCCGGGAAGCAACGAGACAGCCGGAACGTGAACGACCCGGCCGAAAATCAATCGGACAGCAGGAATTCGCGCAACCGGTTCGGTTGGCAGGTCATCAGCAGGATGCGGGACGAATCTCAGCCGGAAGGGTTGTAGAGCAGGTCCAGGCTCCCGTGCCGCTGTCGTAGACAACAGTCACCGTCTGGGACGCAATCTTGTTGTTGACGCCTGCAGCCTTGAAGGTCGCCACCAACTGGCAACTCGGCCGGCCGCTGGCACCGACTCCGGGCGTGGCGGTAATGCTCTGAACAAATTTTCCCGTGGACACGGAGCTTGCCTTGATCGAACAAAGCACCGACTGCGCCATGTCCTCAGCCACCGGCGTCTTTTGGCCGGATAGCAGATTGAATGCTTCCATCGCTTGCGACTTGGCGATGTAGTCCTGGTATGCCGGTAGCGCCACAGCGGCAAGAATGCCAATGATCGCCACGACAATCATCAGTTCAATCAGCGTAAAGCCGGCCTGGACCGTGCGGGCTCCAAGGGCTGAAACCTTGTTGACGGATTCCATAGAGACGATTCTTGGTGTCAAGACGATGGGGGGAAGAAAATGCTGGCGGATACCGGGGTATCCGCCAGCATGCCGCTAGCTAAATTAGCAGGAAGCGGGGCGAACGCCTGCGGGCAGGGAAGACGTGCACGTCCAAGCACCGGTGGATGCATTGAACGTCATCGTGTTCGTCTGGCTCAGGATCTTCTGGTTGGCACCAGCTGCAACATAGGTGCCGGTCAACGTGCAGACCGGGTCAGCCCATGCGGCGGTTACCGTGGCGAGATACTTGCCCGTGGTGACCGCGCCAGCCGGGATCGTGCAACCTGCTGTACCACCACTGGATGCGATGGCTTCCGAGATCGGGGTCTTCAGACCCGCCATCAGCGTGAAGCCTTCAGAGGCTTGCGCCTTGGCGGTGTAGTCTTGGTATGCCGGGATCGCCACTGCAGCCAGGATGCCGATGATCGCGACCACGATCATCAGTTCGATCAGGGTAAAGCCTTGTTGAACTCTCTTCATCTATATATCTCCAAAAAAGTTGACCGGATTAGCAGGATGCGGGGCGGACACCTGCGGGCAGGGAAGACGTACACGTCCAGGCACCGGTGGATGCATTGAACGTCATCGTATTCGTCTGGCTCAGGATCTTCTGGTTGGCACCTGCCGCAACATACGTACCCGTCAGGGTGCAAACCGGATCAGCCCACGCCGCAGTTACCGTAGCAAGATACTTGCCAGTCGTGACCGCGCCGGCCGGGATGGTGCAACCGGCCGTGCCGCCTTGGGATGCAATCGCCTCGGAGATCGGGGTCTTCAGGCCGGCCATCAGCGTGAAGCCTTCAGAGGCTTGTGCCTTGGCGGTGTAGTCCTGATACGCCGGGATTGCCACGGCAGCCAAGATGCCGATGATCGCAACGACGATCATCAGTTCGATCAGCGTAAAGCCTTGTTGAACTTTCTTCATTTGATGCTCCTTAACTAGTTAGGGTGTCAAACACAAGAACTGTGTGTTCGCCACAATTGTTGAGCAACCTTGGTGCCACTTGGGTTTCGGGCTTTCCCCTATATTCGGAATCCAACTGGCCGCAAACATGCGCGGGCTATTTATTTTTATAAAAATCAAAGAGTTAAACATATCCAGCCGACCAGGGAACACTGGGCGGCACCAACTATGCTTGGGGCGGGCAAACCTGGATTGAGCGTGCGCGGCAGGATTCGGGTGATTTCACGCCGGCTTCACCAGAATGGGCCCGGATCAGGGGCCAGCCAGCCGCACCAGCAGGGAAAAACTGACGAAAAACGTCACTTTCCGACGTAGGTGAAACCCGGAATCCGGGCTTCGTCGATCTCGTCCACCTGCGCCGGATCCATGAATTGCCGCGCGTATTTGAGGTAGATTTTTTCGCGGACAAAGACATCGAAAAGGTCCGGGTCGATGTGCCCGTTGAGCTTGAATTTCCCGAGAATCTCCAGGGATTCCGACAAAGTCTTCCCCGGCTTGTAGGGCCTGTCCTTGGCGGTCAGGGCCTCAAAGATGTCCGCGATGCCCATGATGCGCGCCTGGATGCTCATCTGGTCGCGCGTGAGGCCCTTGGGATACCCCTTTCCGTCCATGCGCTCATGGTGCCCGCCGGCGTATTCGGGGACGTTCTGGAGGTGCTTCGGCCACGGCAAGGCTTCGAGCATCGCAATGGTCGCCTCGATATGGTGGTTGATGATCTTTCTTTCCTCGGGCATCAGCGTGCCATAGGGAATGTTGAGGTTGGCGCGCTCATTTTCCGAAAGGAAGGGTACGGTGGCCCCATTGCCATCCGGCATCGGATACCCGGCAATCATGTCCACCCGGGCCTGGTTTTCCGCGCTCATCTTCTCGCCGCCGATATTCATGCGCCGCAGAAATTCGCGGTCGTTGTCGAGTTGCCTGACCCGCTCGTCAAACTGCCTGCGCGCAGCCTCCACAGCCAGTTCATCCCCCTGCTCGCGCGCGCGCTCACACGCGCGCAACATGTCGATTTCCGCCTGCTGCTTGAGGATCTCGAAGCGCTGGGCGACAAAATGGATCCGGTCAAAAATGGTTTCCAGCTTGGTGGCCTTGTCGACCACATGGACCGGCGTGGTGATCTTGCCGCAATCGTGCAGCAGTCCCGCGATCTTGAGCTCGTAGCGGTCCTTTTCGGTCATCGTGAAGCCGGCGAGCGGACCTTCGGTGGTCGCGGCGGCGGCTTCCGCGAGCATCATCGTCAGCGCCGGAACGCGGTTGCAGTGGCCTCCCGTATAGGGGGATTTTTCGTCGATGGCGGTGTTGATCAGGTCGATCAAGGACTCGAACAGGATTTCGAGCTGGTTGATCAGCATGCGGTTGGTCAGCGCAATCGCCGCCTGCGAGGCCAGCGATTCAGCCAGACGCTGGTCCTCCAGCGTGAACGGCACCACCCGACCCCGCGCGTCCTGGGCGTTGAGCAATTGCAGGACCCCGATGATTTCCGACTGGTGGTCCTTCATCGGGATCGTCAGAAACGAGGCCGATCGGTACCCGGTTTTTTGGTCGAACTTGCGCGTGCCGGAGAAGTCGAATCCGTCCGCCTCATAGGCATCCGCGATGTTGACGGTTTCGTCGCGCAATGCCGCATACGCCGCCACCATGGACAGGTTTTCACTGCCGTCCGGCTGGTGAAGGGGAATCGGATAGAAGGAGATCTCGTTGCCAGAGGTGCCGCCCATCGCGATCTTCAGGCTGTCGTTGAGCATGATCTCGAACTTGAGCTTGCCATCGATCAGGCGATACAGCGTTCCCCCATCCGCATGCGTGATCGTCTTCGCCGCAGTCAGGATGGTTTCCAGCAATTTGTCCAGATTGCGCTCGGCCGACAGCGCGATGCCGATCCGGTTCAAGTACTCCAGCGCAGTGAACAGGCGGCTGTTTCCGCCCGGTGGGGAAAGCGCCCGGTAGGCCCCCGTCATCGCACCGATGTCTGCGCGACCGGTCATTTACTTGATGCAGACGGCGCGGACCTGTTTCATGTCGGTCAGGCCCATCATGACCTTTTCCATGCCGTCCATCTTCAGGGTGGACATGCCGTCTTCCACAGCCTTGACGAAAATTTCCGCCACCCGCGCCTTCTCCTGGATCAACTTCTTCACTGGGTCGCTGGCGACCAGCAACTCGTGAAGGCCGACGCGGCCCTTGTACCCGCTTCCGCCGCAGGTGTCGCATCCCTTGGCCCGGTAGAAAGTGAGCTTGCCGTCCTTGCCGTACTCCTTGAGCCAGTAATCGTAAAGTTTCTTCGCTTCGCCGCCGGGATCCTTCTTCCAGCGTTCCGACTGGCGCAGGTCGGTGGTGAATTCCTGCATGAACTGCTTGATCTCTTCCTGATCTGGCGTGTACGGCTCCTTGCATTTGCCGCACAGCCGCTTGGCCAGGCGCTGCGCCAGGATCCCCACCAGGGCATCGGCAAAGTTGAATGGATCCATGCCCATGTCCAGCAGGCGGATGATGGCCTCCGGGGCCGAATTGGTATGCAGGGTGGCGAACACCATGTGGCCCGTCAACGAGGCCTCGATGCCGATGTGGGTGGTTTCGGCATCGCGCATTTCGCCGACCATGATGATGTCTGGATCGGCACGCAGGAAGGCCTTCATCACCGCGGGAAAATCAATCACCTTCTTGTTGACCTGCACCTGGCGCAGGCCCTTTTGGGTGATTTCCACCGGGTCTTCAGCGGTCCAAATCTTGGTGTCGGGGTTGTTGAGCGAACCGAGCACCGAATGCAACGTCGTGGTCTTGCCGGAACCGGTCGGACCGCAAACGAAGAACAGTCCGTAGGGCTTGGCGACCGCGGCCACAAGGTTGTTCTTGTTGTTGGTGGTCAGACCAAGCTTGTCCAGCGGAATCGGCTCACCCGCGGCCAGGATCCGCATCACGACATCCTCGACGCCGCCGGTCGTGGGAATGGTCGCCACGCGCAGTTCGATGTCCAGCGGGCCGTACTTCTTGAACTTGATCTTGCCGTCCTGGGGCTTGCGCTTCTCGGAAATGTCGAGGTC
This sequence comes from uncultured Burkholderiales bacterium, assembly GCA_964617435.1. Classification (GTDB taxonomy): domain Bacteria; phylum Pseudomonadota; class Gammaproteobacteria; order Burkholderiales; family Usitatibacteraceae; genus UKL13-2. Next base: position 2,861 of record CAZTYC010000047.1, on the reverse strand, counting down.
GCACATGATCTTCAGGCGCGCGACCAGCGCATTGCGGTAACTGGCCGGTACTTCGATGTAGGGCGCCAGGGATCCGTCGCGCCGGAACCGGATACCCGTCTTGCTTTTTCCGGGCATCGGCTCGATGTGGATATCCGACGCGCCCTGGTTGTACGCATCGATGATGATCTTGTTCACCAGCTTGACCAGTTCGTTGTCGGCAGCCGCGGAAGCATCATCGCTGCCGATTTCCCCCGGCTCGGCGTCATCGTCAAGCGACCCGAGAATGTCGTCGATGTTGCCGCTGTCCACCTGCCCGTCCACGCCCCCGCCTCCGAAGAACTGCGCGACGGTCTGCTGGAAATCGCGCGCCGTACAGATGCGGTACACCGGCTTTTGCTTGGGGAAGATGTTGTCGACCACGCGCGAGCTCTTGACATGCTCCGGGTCGGTGGTCATGACGATCAGGCCCTCCTTGGTATCCTCGATCGGGAGCCAGTTGGCCGACTCGACATAGTCGCGTTTCAGGTTCTTGAGCAGGTCGATCGGCTTGATCCGGTCCGGCTTGAAGGGTTCATAAGGAACGCCAAAATACTTGCCCAGCGCCGCGCCGAGCGCCTGCGGCTTGACCTGGAATTCATCGATCAGGATGTCCTCGACATTCTTGTTCTTCTTGCGCGCGGCACGGGTGGCGAGCTCGAGCTCCGCTTCCGAAATCACGTTGTCGATGATCAGGTATTCGAACTTGGACTTGATCTGCCCCGGGATCTGCTGGCGCACGCGGAACGCGATCGCCAGCGTCTTGGTAAGCTCGACCAGGCCCTCTTCCGCGAGCGGCGCAAACGGCGTGCCCGGCAAATGGTTGATCACCTGGATCACGCCGAGCAGGTCCCCGCCGCCCTCCCCGCCCAGAATGGGCGCGACCATCATCTGCTTGGTGCGGTAACCGGTGCGCTGGTCGACCGCTTTTAGGAAGGTCAGATTGGGTGAAAACGTCTTGAGCTCGGCATCGTCGTAAACATCCTTGATGTTCATGAAGCGCCGGTTGAGCGCCGAGCATCCCGCAATCGAGCTCTCGGACAACGGCAGCTTGATGTCCTTGAACGAATTGAGACCCGACTTGACCTTGGAGACGATCGCGGATCCATCCTCCGAGAGCGTGTAAATGGTCAGCCGGTCCGCGTCGAACAACTGGCAGATGTCGCGCGTGACATCGAGCATGATCTCGTCGATGTTGGTCGTCGAGTGGATCCGGTTGGTGACTGCCTGAAGCTTTTTCGAGAAGGCAAGCTTTGAGGTGACATCAGCCTCCCTTGGCTGTGCCCCCGCGCGTGTATCCAGTACCGCACTCATGACAATCCTCCAGCAGTTTGATTCGGGTGGGCCACGTCCGGCCTATATCGTCAATTCCATGCCGTTTTCGAGCATCCGCGGACGCCACTTGCCGGCGTTGCGACCGATCTCGCTCATCGTGAGGTGGATCTCCCCCGGTTTCAGGTGGGTCACCATGACTTCGACGGGGCGCTTCAGCTTCGAAAGTTCCTCGGCCAGCATGCTCGGACACAGATGCTTGGACAAGACGGCAATCTCGCGCTCCTTGTTGGGAAACGCAGTCTCGATCACCAGGTACTTCAGGTTATTCGCCTGATTGGCGATCTCCCACAGTGCATCGTTGCAGGTGGTGTCGCCGCTGTAGATCAGCGTCGCGTGCCCGCTGTCGAGCATGAAACCGATGGCGGGGACGGTGTGCACGGCGGGGATGGCGGTGATCTTCCTGCCCTCGGACTCGAGCGTTTCGCCCACGGAAATCTCGCGGAAATTCATGCACATGGCGTCCCCGTTCGGGATTTGCGAGAAATCCGGCCAGATCTTCCAATTGAAAATGTGTTCGCGCAGGATCTGGATGACCTCGGCCGTGCTGTACACGGTGATGGGACGGTCCCGCATCCAGCACACCGTGTCGACGAGAAACGGAATGCTCGTGACGTGGTCGAGGTGGGAATGCGAAATGAAGATATGGTCGATCTTGACCAGTTGCTCGATCGACAAGTCGCCCACGCCGGTGCCGGCGTCGATCAGGATGTCCTCGTCCACGAGCATGGACGTGGTGCGCAAATCGTCACCGATTCCACCACTGCAACCGAGCACCCGAATTCTCATTACCGCTCCGCGTCGACCCATCGGGCCGCAGGCGTCATCGGCGCCGCGGCATGGTTTTGATTATGCGCTGGATCGCACGGCCGCGCAGTGGCGGTTCTCACACTCCACGCGCGCGGTCCGGTCACGGCTTGTAGAAAAACTCCATCTTCACGCCGGCGATCTCGATCAGGTCATGGTCCTTCAGTTGCTGGGCCTGCGCACCGAGCTGGGAACCGTTGATGGTCGGGTAGGTTGCCCCTTCCACGTGCGTGATGAAAAAGCCCGTCGGGCGGCGGGTGATCACCGCAACCTGCACGCCTGGCTTGCCGATCGTGGTCAGATTCTTGGTCAGATCCAAACTGCGGCCTGCGGCCGCCCCGGACAATACCTGGATCGCAGCGTCGCGCGCCGGGCTGTCCGGCGCATGGACAGCGGCTTGGGCTGGCGGTGGATTGCTCGGCATGGTCACGCCCATCGCGGGTGCCGGCGTGGGCGCCGCGGCTGGAGCGGCCGCCGCGGGCGCGGGCGCCGAAACAGGAGGCGGAGACGGCGGCTTCACCGCCGCCGGCGCGGGTGCGCCGCCTCCAGCGGGTGCCGCCGGCGGCTTGCGGATGATCATGGTCTTTTCGAAATCTCCCGCACCGCCCCCGGCTGCCTGCGCCGGCGTGTCGTTGAAATACTTGAGTTTGTGCTTGCCGATTTCGATCACGCGCAGCTTGCGGTGCGCATACTCGTTCCGCAGC
>CAZTYC010000046.1:0-15562 GCA_964617435.1 uncultured Burkholderiales bacterium | reverse complement strand
CGCCACGATGCGCCAGGCCTTGCCGTCAAAACGTTCAACGGAATTCACCGGGCGGCCGGTTGCATCCGTGCCGGCGATTGCGTAGATCGCCAGGGTGTCCGCGGCGACCGCATGCGCGGCGCGTGCGCTGGCCATGGGCGGGCCCATGATCCAGCGCGCATCCGCAGGCGGGCGGGACAGTGCCGCGCAGCCGAACAGCAGCACGCCCGCAAAAGCAGCGACGATCCGCGCAATGACGAGTTCCCGGCAGAAAAATTCGATGGAAAGGCGATGCACGTGAAATTCGACGAATTTCATGGTTGGGTTCGCGCCGCGCCGCGAGTCAACAGCGCGCAGATTGCGACAGCCGGCGCCCGAGATCCGCATTCGGAAAGACCAAAATTCCCGAGCCATCAAGGTGCCAGAAACGGGGGCCGTGCGCCTGTGCCGAAATGTAGCAAGTTGCTTCCGTCCATGCCGATTTGGAGCAGAAAGCAGCCAGAAAATCGACGCCAGATTGCGCCTCCTCAGTCGAAAGGACGCGTAGACCCCATGATTCACCAGTGAATCAAGGACTTGGGCGAATCGCAAATCGTAGGGGCAGCGGAATGCGACTTGCTACGCGAAGCCGGCGATCCGAAACCGCGAAAACCGACCGTCTCACTTTTGCAACACATTGTGAATAGATCGAACTTTGATATTGGGACTTCATATAGCATCCGGTCACTTTCATTTGTGGCTTGAAAGCAGTGCCGAAACCGCGAAATCCGGGCCAAGGGCTTGCAATCCCGGGCAAGCCGGTCGGCGCATCCCAAACATCCAGAAGAGGCTATCCATGAAGAGATCGCAACGCATCTTGACCCTGGCCGTGTCGCGCACGTTGACTGGCGCGGTGGCGGCAAGCGTGTTCCTGGGCCTGCCGGCGGCAGCACAGGAAACCCAAAAGGTTGAGAAGATCGAAGTGACGGGTTCGAACATCAAGCGGATCGAAGGCGAGACCGCGTTGCCCGTCACCGTCATCAAGCGCGAAGACATCGAGCGCACCGGCTTGACCACCGCCGCCCAGTTGCTCGACAAGCTCCAGCTCAATTCCGGCGCGGTCGTCAACCTGTCGCAAGGCGTGGGCGATTCAGGCCAGCCGGGCTTCTCGGGCGCCTCGCTGCGCGGCCTCGGACCCAACAACACGCTCATTCTGCTTAATGGCCGGCGCGTGGCCAACTATGCGTTCAACGGCGCGGCCGTGGACGTGAATTCCATCCCGCTTGCCGCAGTCGAGCGCGTGGAGGTGCTGCGCGACGGCGCGTCCGCCGTGTACGGCACCGATGCCATCGGCGGCGTGATCAACTTCATCCTGAAGACCAACTTCAGCGGGCTCGAGCTGCAGGCCTACGGCACCGATGTGGACCGTGGCGGCGGCAATTCGACCAAGTACACCGTCACCGGCGGCTGGGGCTCGCTGGCCAAGCAGGGCTTCAACATCGTCGGCTCGTTCGACAAGGAAGAGGGCGACCCGATCAAAGCCAAGCAGCGCTCGTTTGCCGCAACCGCGATCCGCCCGGACCTGGGGATCCAGCAGACGTCCGGCAACATCATTCCTGCGGCCCTGCGCTTCGACGCCAACGGCGGCCTGGGCAATGCCAACCCGCTCGCGGCCGCCGGCTGCAAGCCGTCCATCGGCTCGTATTACCTGCCCGACGTGTCGACGCGCCAGTGCCGTTATGACTTCACCTCGCGCCTGGAAATCTCCCCGTTGATCGACCGCGAAAGCGCGGTATTGAAGGCGACGTTCGCGCCGTCCCAGAACTGGCAGTTGTCCGCCGAGTATGTGTGGGTCAAGTCCAAGGCGCGCTTCGCATCGTCTGAAACGCCAGTGAACGATTTCGTCGGCAACGGTGCGTTCATCTACCCGGCGGGCGGCAAGTACTATCCGGCGCCCTTCAGGCTGCCGGACGGCACCCTGATCACGCCGACCGGCGACCTCGGCATTGCCTGGCGTTCGCAGGACGGCGGACTGCGCACCGACATCGCCAACTCCAAGGCAGACCGCGTCGTCTTGGCCGCCAAGGGTTCGATCGGCGCCTGGGATGTGGATGTGGGCTTGAATCGCGCGCAAAGCAAGGTGACGGATACCTATGTCGACGGCTGGTTCTTTGAAAGCAAGCTCAAGGCCGCCATCCGCACCGGCAACATCAACATCTTCAGCACCACCGGCCAGGACAGCGTGGGCCAGCAGTTGCTGCAAAGCGCGAAGATCCTCGAGGACGTGCGCCGCTCGAAGGGCGAAGTCACCGCGGTCGATGCCAAGGGCTCCACGGAGTTGTGGCGCATGGACGGCGGTGCCGCCGGCCTGGCGCTCGGCGTGGAATCGCGCAAGGAAAAGTTTGACGACAACCCGCTGCCGGTCCTTTCGGGCGGAGACGTCCTGGGTGGCGGCGGCAACCTGCCGGTCACGAAGGCGGATCGCCGCGTGTCGGCCTTGTTCGCGGAACTGGGCCTGCCCTTCGCGCGCGATTTCGAAGCGACCCTTGCCGTGCGTTCCGACGATTACAGCGACTTTGGCCGCAGCACCAACCCGAAGATTTCGCTGCGCTGGAACCCGAGCAAGGAATTCCTGCTGCGCGGTTCGTACAACACTGGTTTCCGCGCGCCTTCGCTGCCGGACCTGTTCCAGCCGCGCTTCTTCTCGAACACGGCCGACACCCACAATGACCCGATCCGCTGCCCGAACGGCACGCCGATCGGCTCCTACGTGGACGACGGCCTCGAGTGCGAGGCGCAGATCCAGAACCAGCTGGGTGGCAACCGCAACCTGCAGCCGGAGAAATCGCGCCAGATCGCCATCGGCACGGTCATCGAGCCCAACCAGTTCTTCTCGCTGGGACTCGACTACTTCCGCATCCTGCGCAAGAACTCCCTGCAGGCCTTGTCGGACACCACCGTGTTCGACTACTACGGCGCGCTCGATCCGCTGACCGCCCAGGGCCGCTTCGTGCGCTATGGCCGCCTGGCGAACGGTCGTTGCGAGAACGACACCGTGGCCGCCACGCCCGCCAATGTGCCTTGCGCCATCAAGTACGCGCTGCAGGTGCAGGAGAACGTGGGCCAGTACCTGGTGTCCGGCATTGACATCTCGGTTGGCGTCAACCAGGACTGGGGCGGCTGGGGCAAGATGCGCTACACGCTCGACGGCACCTACATCCAGAACTACAAGTACCAGTTCGCCACCGGCGGCCCGATGGCCAACAACGTGGGCAAGCACACGGCGGACAACGGCGCCGTCTCGCGCTACCGCCACACGCTGGGCGCCAACTGGACGCGCGGCGACTGGAGCGCCAGCGTGTCGCAAAACTACGTGCTGGGCTACACGGATGCCGGCGGCGCACGTCGCGTCGGCAACGTGGAAACCTACGACCTTCAAGCGCAGTGGAAGGCCTTCAAGGGCCTGACGCTGGTGCTTGGCGTGCGCAACGTGTTCGACCGCGATCCGCCGGCTTCCGCACAGGGCCAGTCGTTCCAGGTGGGCTACGACCCGCGTTACGGCGACCCCTTCGGTCGCGTGACGTACGGCAAAGTGACCTACATGTTCAAGTAAGCGTCATCTGCAAAACGGAAAAGGGGGCCGCAAGGCCCCTTTTTCTTTTTGTGTTTCCGCGCAGGAAGTTTGAAAGATGTTCCGCGTGGCTGAATGTAAATCTCAAGCACTGGCGCGCTTTTTAAGGCGAAAATGCCCCGAAAGCCGCGCCAGTGCTTGAGTTTGTTGATTCAAAATTCGCCGGCACGCAGTGCTGCACGCGCGGCGGAACGCACCTCACATGTTCTTGAACAGCGGCATGTAGGTTAGGCTGACAGCGAGTGTTTCAGGCCGCCCCTTCAGTTTCAACGTGCCGCGCCCCGACTCATCGCGCGCCACGCTGGACACCGCCTTCATGTTGACCACCGTGGCGCGGTGGATCTGCTTGAAGCGCGCCGGATCGAGCCGGCGCATCAGATCGGACAACGGCGTGCGCACCAGGGCTTCCACCTCCGGCGTGACGATGGCCGTGTACTTGGTGTCCGATTGGCAGTAGAGGATGTCCTCCACCTGGATGAGCCGGGTTTCGCGCCCGACACTGGCGGTGACCCATTGCAGGGGTTCGGCGGCGTCCTTCGGACCCCGCGCGCCGAGTTCGCGCACGAGCATCTCCAGCGTTGCCGGATCCATGCCCTGCGCTGCCCGCGACTTGATCCGCTCGATGGTGGCGAGCAGGCGGTCCCTGGCCACCGGCTTCTGCAGATAGTCGATGGCGCCGCGGTCGAATGCGGCAATGGCGTATTGATCGTAGGCCGTGACGAACACGACCTGCGTCGCCGTGCTGGCGTCAACCGCCGCGGCCGCCACGTCGAGGCCGGTGAGTCCCGGCATCCGGATGTCCAGGAACGCCACGTCCGGCTTGTGCTCCTCGATGGCCTCGAGCGCGCTGCCGCCGTCCTCGCAGATGGCCAGGACGGTGAGCTCGGGCCAGCACTCGTTGAGCAGCTTGAGCAGGGCGTTGCGGAACAGTTCCTCGTCTTCGGCGACGATGGCCGTCATCGGCTTACTCATGGGCATTCTCCTTCGGCCCGTCCGCCGGGACCGAGATCGTGGCGGCCACGCCGCTGGGAAAGTTCGAGGTGATCGTGAACGCCGCCGCCGGGCCGTACGCCAGCGACAGGCGCTCGCGGATGTTTTTCAGCCCGATGCCGGTCCCCTGGGTGGCGGCCTCGCCCTGTTGCAGTCCCAGGCCATCATCCGCCACGGTGACCGAAAGCTGGCCCGCCGTCTCTCGCGCGATCACCCAGATATTGCCGCCGCCCGGCTTGGGCTCAAGGCCGTGCTTGATGGCGTTCTCGACCAGCGTCTGCAGCATCATGGTGGGGAAAGGGATGTGATGCAGCGCGGCCGAAACATCGAGGTGCGGCGTGAGGCGCGCGCCCATGCGGATCTGCAGGATTTCAAGGTAGGCGCGCGCGCGTTCCACCTCGGCGCCCAGCGTCGACGCGTTCGATTCGGTGCGCGGCAGCGAATTGCGCAGGTAGGCGATCAGGTTGTCGATCATCGCCTCCGCGCGCACCGGGTCGCTCTGGATCAGGTACTTGGCGCTGCCCAGCGTGTTGTAGAGGAAGTGCGGCTCCACCTGCGCGTGCAGCAGGCCGAGCTTGGCCACCGCCAGTTCCTTTTGCGTGGCAGTGTCCTTCACGGTGTCGGTCTCCGCCTTGCGGCGCTCGGCGATGCGCCGCGAGATGGCGCGGGTCAGCGCATTGGCGTTTTCAAGGTTGGTGCCGTCGTCCACGATGAACCAGTCGCACCATGCGCGGCCTTCCGGTTCGCAGACCAGCACGACGCTGCTGGTGCCGTCGCGGGGCGTGACGGTGGCGAGAATCTGGTTGCGCGCGATCCCGAGGTGCTCCGCCGCCCTGCGGAACACGGGAATCGACGCACCATAGGGATCGATGCGCTCGACCTTGGCGCGCGTTTGCAGGCTGTCCCGGGCGGAGGCGATGTCCTGCACGTGCGGCAGTTCGCGGATGGCCGAATCGACGAGGGCGAACGCGTCGCCGGACTCCAGGGGAATCTCGATCTGCCGACGCTGCCGGTTGGCCAGCGTGGCCGAATCGACGTGATCGGAAATCAGCCGCACGCGCCGCACATGCGAAGCCGAGCTGACGATCACGTAGATGAACGCCAACAAGGCCAGCATGCCGAACGGCCACGGAGGGCCGTTGTGCGTGACTGTTGACCAGATGGCGATCATGGCCATGAACAGCAGGGTCCAGGCGAACAGCCGGCGGAAGTGGAAAAAGAGGGTGGTTCTCATGGCGGAATCAGGCAACAGGATACGATGCCGCCCAGATTATCAAGCCGGCCGCCAAAGTCACGCCGGATGTGACGGAGTGGGGATGGCCGGGACGAAATGAGGGCGGGGGGCGGGCTGCAGTGGCGGCCAGGCCCGCGCGCGCGGCGCAGCACGTCCCGGGCGTGGTGCGCCGCAATCGGTTCGCCGGGCGCTATTCCGGTTCTTCCACCTGGAATCCCTGCGCCTTGAGCGCCGGGAGGTATCCATCCGCGGCGGTGAGGCGGGTGATCGGCACCACGGCAACCGTCACCTTGTTGGACGCCAGTGCGCGCGTGGCCTCCTTCAGCCAAACGCGATCCATTTCCTGCCGCAGGTCCAGGGGGCCCGCAGCCTTGGCCAACGGCGAGCCGAGAAACGCCGCATTGCAGGCGTACGAGTGGTCGGTCTCGGGCAGCTTGCGAATCTGGTCCACGTTGCCGCGTGCCCAGGCGTTGGCGCGCACGCGCATGGCGTCGAGGTCCGTCTCCAGGCGCTTGAGCGTCTTGTCAAAGCACTCGATGTCATCCATCGGCTGGTTTGAGAATGCCTTGACGGCCGCCCGCGCGTTGGCGATCCTGGGTTCGAAGCGCGGCTCAGTAATGCGAATCTTCGATTGCTTGGCCACCTCCGTCACGCGCGCCCACATCGGATTGCTGCCGGTCATGCCCGCGTTGTCGAGCGCGGTGCTGTAGAGCTTCGAGGCGGCAAACCAAGGCCGCCAGCGGTCCACCTCGTTGTTGGTGTCGTTGTAGCCCTGCAGGTGCTTGTCGCGCTGCGCTTCCCATCGCGCGTACAGGGCGGGCGGCACCACGTCGCGCAGCAGCTTGTTGTCCGGGTTGTACGGCATGCTGAATGCCGAGGGGACCAGCGACAGCGTGGTCCACCAGCCCAATTGGCTGCTAGTAACCGCAATGGAAGCCGGGGCAAGCACCTCCTGCGCGCTGCGCACGGCGTCCTCGATGCGTTTGGATTTCCACACCAGTTGCTTCGGCACCGGCGCATGGGTGCCGGCAATCCACAACACGTGATCGCCCTGGGTCACTTTCCAGAGTCCCGGACCCGGCTGCTCGCCGGTCACCATCACGCGCTCGACTTGTTCCGTTGGTGCGGTGGCTTGCGCGGCCACGCCCTCGGAACCCATCAGCGCCGGAAGGGCAAACACCAGCACTGGCGCGGCGTTCCGGCCGAAAATGGCTGGAAACCCTTGTCCCTGCTTGTGTTTGGCTTTCAGATCATTGGCCGCCATGGTCAGGGCTTTCCGCCATGCGCCTGCACGCGCGCCTGCAGGGCGCGCACGTAGGTGTCCGCATCGGGTGGTGTTTGGTGGCGCTGCGATTGCCAGATCATTTCTGCAAGACACTCCATCATTTCGTGTTCGGCCTCCAGGACATCGCCCAGCGCGCGCGCCAGCGCGACATGCGCGGCACGCACCCCGGCGGGTTGGTCGATCGACACCTGCTCGCGGATCGACAGGTGCATGGACAGGTGGAGGAACGGATTGGTTTCACCAAATTCGGGCGGATAGTCGCGGTCCCGGAATCGCTCCAGGAAGCCGGCGCGGTCCGCGAGCATGGCGTGGTATTCCGGATGCGCGGCAATCACCGCCGCGGCTTCGGTTTCCAGGCCGCTCAAAGGCGCCTGGGCGCGGTACTTGCGCCAGGATTCAAACAGGAAGTCGCGGACCTCGTTGCGGGACGGATTGAACATCTATTCGACGAATGCTTCGCGGTCCGGAAACTTGCACAAGTCATACACCGGGCACGCGCCGCATTTGGGCTTGCGGGCGATGCAGGTGTAGCGCCCGTGCAGGATCAGCCAGTGGTGGGCGTGCTGCATGAACTCCGCCGGCACATTCTTGAGCAGGCGCTGCTCCACGGCGAGCACGTCCTTCCCCGGCGCGAGACCGATGCGGTTGCTGATGCGAAAGATGTGCGTGTCCACCGCCATCGTCGGCTCGCCGAACGCCACGTTGAGCACCACGTTCGCGGTCTTGCGTCCGACGCCCGGCAGGGCTTCGAGGGCTTCGCGCGTGTCGGGCACTTGTCCCCCGTGGCGCTCCAGCAATTGCGCGCACATGGCGATGACGTTTTTTGCCTTGGTGCGGTAGAGGCCGATGCTCTGGATGTACGGCGTGAGGCCGGCCTCGCCGAGCTTCAGAATTGCCTTCGGCGTGTTGGCGACCGGAAACAGTTTCTCCGTGGCCAGGTTCACGCTCTTGTCCGTGGCCTGCGCGGACAGGATCACCGCCACCAGCAGTTCAAAGGCGGACGCGTAGGCGAGGTCGGATTGCGGATGGGGGTTCACCTCCCGCAGCCGGCGGAAGAATTCGTGGCGTTCTTCCGCGCTCATCAGCCTGGCGCGCGGCATCAGGATTCTCCCAGCACCGCACGCTCGCGTTCGGCCAGCAAAGCCTCGCGATCGGACAAGCGCCGCGCCAGCCGCGCCTGGTGGGACCGGAAGCGTTCGCGCGCGTCGTCCTTGTCCATCATGGCCGGATGCGCCGGGTCTTCGGTCATCGCAATGCAGTCAACCGGACAAGGCGGGATGCACAGCTCGCAGCCCGTGCACAGGCTCGCCACCACGCGATGCAGGTACTTGTTTGCGCCGACGATGGCATCCGTGGGGCAGGGCGCGAGGCACTTGGCGCAGCCGATGCAGGCGGCCTCGTCGATCACCGCCACGCGATGCGGCGTGTGTTCTCCGCACGTGGGGTCCAGCGGGAGGGCCGGCCGGCCCAGCAATGTTGCCAGCGCGTCGATGGTGGCCTGGCCCCCCGGCGGGCAACGGTTGAGGGGCGCCTGCCCGGCGGCCATGGCCTCCGCATACGGCATGCAACCCTCATAACCGCAGCGCGTGCACTGGGTTTGCGGCAGCAGCGCGTCGATGTCAACAGCGGTCGGATTCACGGCGCGGCGGCCAGTTCGGTGAGGCTGCGTGCCTCGCAAGCCAGGGCCTCGGCGAGCCCGCGGTGCACCACCTGCCCCTGGAACAATTGCACGCCGGCCGCCAGCCCGTCGTTGTGCTGGATGGCCCTTTTGGCACCCAGGTCCGCCAGCGCCGCCACGTAGGGCAGCAGTGCCGCCGAATACGCCAGGGAGGCCGAGCGTGGAACCGCGGACGGCATGTTCGGCACCGCGTAATGGATGACGCCCTCCTCAAGATACGTGGGCGCGTCGAAGCTCGTTTCGCGCGAGGTCTCCGCCACGCCGCCGCCATCGATGGAAATGTCGACCAGCACCGCGCCCGCGCCCATGGACCGCAAGTGCTCGCGGTCCATGAGCCTCGGCGTGGCGCCGCCCTGTGCATTGATGGCCCCCACCACCAGGTCCGCGCCGTCGAGCGCGTCCATCAGCGCCTCCGGTTGCATGGCCATGGTGCGCGCCTCGAGCCCGAACCGGTGCGCCAGCGCCGCCAGCCGCGGCCCCACGCGCGAAAGCACGCTCACATTGGCGCCGAGGGCGTGGGCGCGAATCGCGGCGGCCGAACCCGCACTGCCCGCGCCCAGCACCACCACGCGCGCATCGGCGATGTCCACGCCGCGCGGGCCGTTGGGCCGTGCAAGCCAATGCGCGCCGACGGAAATGGCCAGCGCGCCCGAGATGCGCGACATCGGCGAGAGCACCGGCAGCCGGCCGGACTGGTCGGAAAACGCTTCGGCCGCCAGCGCGGTAACGCGCCGCGCGCGCAATTCGTGCGCTATGTTGCGGTGATAGGGAAGCAAAAGGAAACCGACCAACGCCGAGTCCTCCTTGACGTGGCGCCACTCGGTGGCTTGCAACTCCTTTACCTTGACCACCACGTCCGCGTCGAACGCGTCGCGGGCCTCGCCGACGAGGGTGGCGCCGGCCTCCGCGTAGGACATATCCGTGAACCCGCACTGGCTTCCGGCGCCCGCTTCCACGCGCACCGCATGGCCGGCGCGGATCAGGGAGGCCACGGCATCGGGCGTGAGCGCCACGCGGCGCTCCCCCAGCTTGATTTCGGTCGGGACGCCGATTCTCACGCGGGACTCCCGGCGGGTGTGTCACCGATGGCGCGCGCGGCGTCTGCGATCAGCGCCGGGCCGCGATAGATGAAGCCGGTGTACACCTGCACGAGGTCGGCGCCCGCGTCGATCTTCGCCCGGGCGTCCTTGCCCGAGAGGATCCCGCCCACGCCGATCAAGGGGAGGTTGCCCTTGAGCGCGCGGGCCAATTCGCGCAGGACTTCGGTCGACGGCGAGAACAACGGCCGGCCCGACAATCCGCCCGCCTCGCCTGCTGCGGGGTGCCCGGCCACCGCGTCCCGCGAAATGGTGGTGTTGGTGGCGATCAGCGCATCGAACTTGTGATCCAACGCCAGTTGCGCGATTTCGCGGATCGACTTGAGATCCAGGTCCGGCGCGATCTTGAGCGCCAGCGGCACCTCCCGCCGGTACTTTTTGGCCAGAACGCGCTGCTCGTCCTTGAGCGTGCCGAGCAGCTGGTCGAGTTGCTTGGCGGCCTGCAGGTCGCGAAGGCCCTTGGTGTTGGGGGAGGAGACGTTGACCGTCACATAGCTCGCGTGCGGAAACACGCCGCGCAGGCAGGTGAGGTAATCATCGACGGCCCGGTCGGTCGGCGTGTCGGCATTCTTGCCGATGTTCAGGCCCAGCACGCCGCGGTAGCGGGCGCGCTTGACGTTGTCAATGAACGCATCCAGCCCGCCGTTGTTGAAGCCCAGCCGGTTGATGATGGCTTCGTGCTCCGGAAGGCGGAACATGCGCGGCTTGGGATTGCCCGGCTGCGGTCGCGGAGTCACGGTGCCCACCTCGATGAAACCGAAGCCGAGCGCGGCGAGGGCGTCGATGTATTCCCCGTTCTTGTCCAGCCCGGCGGCCAGGCCCACGCGATTGGCAAATTGGAGGCCGAGCGCCGAATACGGCCGGGACACCGGCTTGCAGACCAGCGCACTCAGGCCGGCGCGGTGCATCCGGGACAGGCCACCCAGCGCCAAATGGTGCGCCCGTTCCGGATCGAGCTTGAACAGCAGTGAACGGGCGATCGGATAAATCAAGGCTTTACAGGGGCTTGCAGGAGATGGGCGATTGTATCCGAGCGCAGGTACTCCTCCCGGCTGCGGCATGCCCCGGCAATCGCTTTTCATGCGAAGTCGTGCCGTTGGGGACAACCCCCTAGTGCGCAACCCGGCTTTGGGAGTAGCATGGCTTTGACGACGCCCCACGCCTTTCAATGCGGCACTTGGGAAGGTGTGCGGGCGGAGACCCTCATGTCAGAGACTTTGCGGCTGGTAAGTCGAAACACGACGTCCAGCGGCCCGGCGAGCGAAAGCCGCCCGTGGGCCGAGAGTCTTGCAGACCGCGTGCGCCGCGAACAGGCCACCTTGCTTGACCTGATGAAGGCGGGTGTGACCGGACAGAGCCTGCCGGTGGCGCTGGCTTCGCTCACGGAGGCCACCGCGCGCACGCTCTCGGTGTCGCGCGTTTCGGCCTGGCGCTTCAACGCGGCGCGCAATGCGCTCACCCTCGACGACCTGTATGAACTGGACGCGGACCGCCATTCCACGGGCCTGAACCTGCAGGCGACGGACTATCCGAACTATTTCGAGGCGCTCAAGGTCCACCGCGTGATCAGCGCCCCCGATGCCAAGCGCGACCTGCGCACGCGCGAGTTCCGCGAGGGTTACCTCGAGCCGCTGAACATCGAGTCGATGCTCGACGCGGCCATCTGGCTCGATGGCGAAAGCCAGGGCGTCATCTGCCTGGAGTCGGTGGGCCAGCGGCGCGAATGGATGCCGGACGAGGAACAGTTTGCCGGGTCCATCGCGGACATGGCGGTGATGGCCATCGCGCACGACCGCCGCCGCGCCACGGAAAAGCAGTTGTCGCATTCGGAGCAGCGCTATTCGCAGGTGTTCCGCCTGTCGGCCGACTGGATGATCGTGGTGCGAGCCGGCGACGGCGCGATCGTGGACGTCAATGCAAGCTTCGAGAAGCAGTCGGGGTTCGCGCGCGACGAGGTGCTGGGCAGGACCACGCAGGAAATCGGGCTGTGGGCCATTCCGGAGCAACGTAGCCGCTGGCTGCGCCAGGTGGCCTCGGGTGCGCGGCTGATGTCGATCGAAGCGGATGTGCGCCTCAAGTCGGGCGACATCCGCACCATGCAATTCTCGGCCGAGTGCATGACGGTGGACGGCGAGGCCTGCATCGTCCAGGTGGGGCGCGACATCAGCGACGCCAAGCGCCACGAACGGCTGGTGTTCGACATCGCGCAGGGCGTTGCCGCGGAAACCGGCGAGAACTTCTTCCGCTCGCTGGTCGAGCGCCTGCTGCGCGCGCTCGATGCCGATCTCGCCTTCGTCGGTGAACTCGACAAGGACGGCGACCGCGTCAACACCGTGGCGGTGCATTCCACGCGCGGGCCGGCGGAGAACTTCACCTACCCTCTGGAGGGGTCGCCCTGCCAGACGGTGCTCTCGCAGGGCGTTTGCATCTATCCGCGCGGCGTGACCGCCATGTTCCCGCGCGACGAGCCGCTGGCGCGCCGGCACATCGAGGGCTATGTGGGCGCGCCGCTGGTCGATTCGCGCGGGCGCAAGCTCGGACTGATCGTGGTGCTGCGCGAGCGGCCCATCGAGCAAAGCGAAATGGCCGTGCAGTTGATGCGCATTTTCGGGACGCGCGCGGCGGTGGAAATCGAAAGGCGGCGGCAACTCAACGCGCTCGAGTTCCGTGCCAATCACGACCTGCTGACCGGGTTGTTCAACCGGGTGAATTTCGAGAAGTCGGTGGACCAGGCCATTTCCGCCAGCCCGGCCAACCAGCACAACGCGCTGCTGTTGTTCGATCTCGACCGCTTCAAGGAAATCAACGACACGCTCGGGCACGGCGTGGGGGACAAGATCCTCGTGCGCATGGCCGAGCGCCTGATGGGGGCGGAAGCCTACGGGGCGCCGGCGGGAACGCTGCTGGGGCGCATGGGTGGCGACGAATACGCGGTCTGGCTGCCCGCGCTGGAAGGATCGGCGGAGGCGGAACGCCTGGCGCGCGCGGCCAAGCAGGTGCTCACCGAACCGATCGAAATCGAAGGGTACCGGCTCGAAATGGGCGCCAGCGTGGGCCTCTCCATGCATCCGCGTCACGGCGCCAATGCCAGCCAGCTGATGCGCTGCGCCGACGTGGCCCTCTATGTGGCCAAGCGCAACGGCAGCGGGGTTGCGGCCTACGAGGCGGCGCATGATCCATATTCCCCGGCGCGCCTGAGCCTGATCAGCCATTTGCCCGCCGCCATCCGCGCGCACCAGTTCGAGGTGTATTTCCAGCCGCGCGTGCACCTGGCAAGCGGCGCGCCGTTCGGGTTCGAGGCGCTGGTGCGGTGGAACCACCCGGAACTGGGACTGCTGTCGCCCGACAAGTTCATCCACCTGGCCGAGCTGTCGGACAACATCCGGCCGCTCACGCTGTCGATCCTAGATGACGCGCTGGCGCAGTTGGTGCGCTGGCGGAATGCCGGCCATGCGGTCGATGTCAGCGTCAACCTGTCCGCGCGGCACCTGTCGGACCCGGAATGCGCGGCCTCGATCGCCGAATGCCTGAAGCGTCACGCGCTGGAACCCTCATCGCTGGAACTGGAGATCACCGAGAGCGCGCTGATCGCGGACCCGGAGCGCGCCACCATCACGCTGCAGGAAATCTTCGCCGAGGGCGTGCGCATCGCCATCGACGACTTCGGCACCGGCTATTCGTCGCTGTCGCACCTGAAACGCCTGCCCCTGCACGCGCTGAAGATCGACGTGTCCTTCGTGCGCCACATGCTCGAAAGCGACCAGGATGCGGTCATCGTCGAGAGCATCATCGGCCTGGCGCACAACCTCGGGTACAACGTGGTGGCGGAAGGCATCGAGGACCGCGCCACGCTGGAACGGCTGGCGGCCATGGGATGCGACGAAGGGCAGGGGTATTACTTCAGCCGGCCCATGCGCGCGGCGGATGCCACGCGCTGGCTCGCACAGGCGGGCACGGTCACCGCGCTAATCTAGGCTCGCGGTGCCGGGTTTGAGGCGCGCCCACTGGCCGTGCACCAGGCCCTCGATGGGCTGGAAGACGGTCTTGTAGCTCATCTTGCGGCTTTCGGCGATCCAGTAGCCCAGGTACACATAGGACAGGTTCCGCCGCCGCGCCTCGGCGATCTGCCAGAGGATGCTGTAGGTGCCCAGCGATTGCCTCGGCTTCTCCGGGTCGAAGAAGGTATAGACCGATGAGATGCCGTCCGGGAGCTCGTCGATGATGCTCACCATGCGCAGGAAGCCCTTTTCGCGGAACTCCACCAGGCGCGTGTGCACGTTCGACTGCAGGAGGAAGTGCGAGTACTGCTCGCGGCTGTCGTGGTCCATGCCGCCGCCCGGATGGCGATGCGCCTGGTAGCGGCGGTAGAGCGCGTAGTGTTCGTGCGAGAACTTCAGGTCCATCACGCGGGTGGCCAGCGCCGCGTTGAGGCGCGTGCAGCGGCGCTGCGCGCGGTTGGGTTCGAACTCCCCGGCCACGACGCGCACCGGCGTGCACGCGCGGCAGTGGTCGCAATACGGCCGGTAGGTGAACGCGCCGCTGCGCCGGAACCCGGCTTTCACCAGGTGGCCGTAGGTGGGGGTGTCGATCAGGTAGCTTGGCGTGGCCACCTGCGAGCGCGCCAGCCGGCCGGGCAGGTAGCTGCACGGGTAGGGCGCCGTGGCGTAGAACTGCAGGTTGGCGAAAGGCAGGTCGTTAAGTTTCGACATGGACGCTCGACCACGCGGAAGTGGTTTCGCCGGAGTTTATCAACTCGCCCAAGTGGTGCACAAACGCCCGGCGCGGAATCGGCCGCGCGCCAAAACTGGCCAGGTGGCGGGTTTCCTGCTGGCAATCGACCAGCCGGAAGCCGTCGCGCTTCAGTTTCTCGATCAGCGCGACGAACGCCACTTTCGAGGCGTCGGTCACGCGCGCGAACATCGATTCGCCAAAGAACACCCGGCCCAGCGCCACGCCGTACAGCCCGCCCACCAGTTCCCCGCCTTGCCAGCTTTCCGCGCAGTGCGCCACCCCTTGGCGATGCAGGGCGCCGTACGCCTCCTGCATGGCCTCCACGATCCAGGTGCCGCCGTCCCCCCGCCGCGGCGCGGCACAGGCGGTGATGACGCGCTCGAACGCGGTGTCGAAGCGCACCTCGAACTTCCCGCTGCGCACCGTCTTGGCGAGGGACTTCGACACCTTGAAGTCGTCTGGAAACAACACCATGCGCGGATCGGGGCTCCACCACAGGATCGGCTGGCCGTCGCTATACCAGGGGAAAATGCCGCGCGCATAGGCGGTCACGATGGAGCGGACGGACAGGTCGCCCCCTGCGCATAACAGCCCGTTGGGTTCTTCCAGCGCGAGTGTCACCGGCGGAAACGCGGCCGGGGCCGCCAGCCACGGGATCATCTCAACATTGCGCCGTCTGGCTGGAAAAAGCGGTGAGGTCCGAGAGGACGGCGGTGCCCGCCACCTTGTCGCGCGCCCTGGCGCCCATCTCGAGGGAGAGCTTGAATTCGTACTTCTCGAAAAACGCGTCGAACTTCTCGCCGCCCAGGGTGCCGATCGCATACAGCTCGTCGGTCTTCGCATCATGCTCCAGCAGGATGGAGGCCAGCGGCTGGGGCGCGGGGCCACTGACCACGCGCGCGCCCTGCGCCGGGTCATAGACGCTCTTGTCGGCACAGCAGGCAATGACCTTGGCGCG
>CAZTYC010000045.1:0-15646 GCA_964617435.1 uncultured Burkholderiales bacterium | reverse complement strand
CTCTAGCCGTCGACCACCCAGCCGCGCACCCACCCCCCCCCCCCCCCCCCCGCGCCGCGCGCGACTCCGCGATTGTAAGTGACTGATTCAGGATGCGGTTAGGGTTGACTTGCGCGAACCCCACAATGTGCGCACGCGGATGATGGCGCAGGCTTGAACCATCAATAGAAAAGCGTTGTGTTTTCAAGCGCTTAATGGATGCGCGAACCTCTGGGGCCATCCACGTCCGCGCCTGGTCCGCGCAGACCTCAAAAAACAATCGGCTTCTCAAAATCCGTTGCTTTGAACTCGCCATATTCGCGTACCTCGCAGCCACGCACATCGGCCAAACGATATAGGCGCAACCGGTCTTCCGTCAATTCGATTTCTGCAAGGAGCCTGCGTTCCAATTCTTCCATCTGGGCTAACGTAACCTGGCACTCGAAGACAGACTTCTGCACACGCTGGCCAGTTCCCTCGCAGACTCTCGCCACGCGCCTGAGCCTGCGGCGGCCTTGCCGCGTCTCGGTATTGACGTCGTAGCAGACAATGACCAGCATGATCGCTCCTATCGCATCGTAAACGGCACGTAGCCTTCGCACTCGTGACGGATGGCGCGTGCCAGAAGCCTTGCCTGCACGAGCGGAATCAACCCCAGCGCAAGCGGCTGCGCGAGCAGCGAATGTGTGAGTTCCTCTTGCTTTCTCTCTTGATAGGCAACGACAACGGTTTTCCGGCCATCCCCCTTGAGCATCACGGCACCGCCCTCCCGTTCCTCGAAGTCGCCAGCGGAAATTTGGCCACGGTTCACCAGCGTCAATGCGAGCCTATCCGCCACGGGACGAAATTCCTCTTGAAGGTCCAACGCCAGGGCCGCGCGTCCGGGCCGCACCGCGTGAAGAAATCCCACCTGCGGATCAAGGCCAACGGCCTCGCAGGCGGACCGGCAATCGTTCATCAGCATGGAATAGATGAACGAAAGCAAGGCATTGAAACGATCACGTGGCGGCCGGCGCGTACGGGCATCAAGTCGAAAGTCACCGCGCAGGTCGGCACGCACCAACTGATTGATCGCCGAGAAGTACTGCCTGGCGGCCTCCCCTTCCAAGCCGCGGGTTTCGTCCAAGCCGGCTGAAGTGGGTAGCGCCCTCAGTGTTGCCGCAAGATTGTCTGCGCTACGGGTGAGTTGTTCCTGATCTTCTTGAGATTTCGCCTCCCTGGCACCGCGCAGCAACACGTGTCGGCAGTTCTTGACCTTACCGGCAACAAAGGATCGCGCAGTCTCAAGCGATTTTTGTGGATCTGATGCAACTTGGTATTGCGCTTGGCGCAATAGCACATTGCCGCTGATGGGCCCTTCAAGTCTGGCTTGGAAGCGGCCATTGGCATCCAACATCACCAGTGCGATACCGCTGCCCGCAAGCCGGTGCATCAACGGCGTGGAAAGCCCAATATTGCCCAAGCACACCACAGAACTCAAGTGGTGCATGGGAACGCGCAATCGAACCTCACGCTCCACTTCAATGCGCAGCGTGTCGTTTTCCAGCCGAAGATAGGACTCGGGCTGGGTGACATAGAGCGTATTGAGTAGCTGCATCGCTGGCCAGTGCGTCTATAGGTTTGGGTCAAAAATGGCGTGGATCGAGTAGTTCGCAAGGCCGTTCAGGAGTCGCGGCTGGCAATGGTCGATCAGTGAGCATTCTTTGCAGCGTGCGGTGTCGGTTAGCGGTGGCGGCATGACCGCGCTAGCCAGCATGTCGCGAATCTGGCGAACGCCGAGTGCTACCGACTCGCGAAGCTCAGCAGTGATCGGAACGACACGCCGCTTTTTCGAACTGGCTTGAAAAATCGCACCCTCAATCACCTTTTGCCCCGTCATCTCTTCCAGACAGATCGCTTGCGCGGCAAGCTGGAGCTCATCGTGCGCTTGTTTGGCTTTGCTCTTGTTCAGCCGCCCGTGTTTGTATTCCACCGGGTAGGGCGTGCCATCTGGCGCGAACTCCACCACATCGGCTTTGCCAATCAGGCCCAGCCGATCAGACCAAAGCGGCAGCGAGCGTTCGGTGCGACAGCCCGCGCGATTTTCAAACCCAGGCATATCCACCCGCGCATGCACAGCCTGCCCACGCAACGTGTGGACGTTCTCTGAAAACACCTGCTCCTGATGAATCAAAGCGCACTGACGCGGGCAGTAGCTCCAGTGCTGAAGGGCGGAAATGGGGATTGGGTCGAGTAGCGGATCCATAGTGCGGGGCCTCCTGCCTAGTTCGCCCGATTACATCCTGCTATGATTTGTTGGGTGATATAAAACAATTTTGGAGGGCAACATGAACTCGACCGATGTGGTTGCGATAGAAGCGGCCGCCCTCGAACTGCCTCGCGCAGATCGCGTACATTTGGCTGAACGACTGCTCGAAAGCCTGGACACCGACGACGAAATGCTGCAAGCATGGATTGACGAATCGGAACGACGGCTGGATGCGATTGACCGGGGTGAAATGAAGACAGTCCCGTTCAGTGATGTCATCACGGAGCTAAATGCCAGAAACGCGGCGTGAACATCGAACTCTCCGAGGCCGCGCGCGCAGAACTTGGTGCCGTTCATGCGCACTATCTTGAGAATGCCTCGCCAAGGATTGCCCGGAAATTTGTGGAATCGCTCGAAGAGGCGGCGGCGCAACTCGCCGCCTATCCGGCAATAGGGCAAAGCGTATCGCCGCGATTGCGACGATTGGTGCTCCAGAAGTTTCCGTATTCGCTGATTTATCAGGTTGAAACGCAGCGCATTCTCATCGTCGCGGTGGCAGCCCATCGGCGAAAGCCTGGGTATTGGAAGGGACGGGATCGCCAGGCGTCCTAAAAGCCGTCGATGATTTCCGGCACCAACCCTGGCAGTGCGAGCTTCAGTTTCTCCTCGTCAAATGTGCCGTCAGCTTGCAACAGGTCGCGCAAGCTCCGATGCACCTTTGCGGAAGAGTGTTGTCCCGGCTTGCAATTGTGCTTCCACCAGATCACCTTGACGATTTCCATGCTGCCGTCTGGCCGTGCGGATGAGGCGTCATTCTCAAAGAGCTTTGGCAGGATGGACTTGATGACCTCCGCATCGGCATTGCTGAACCCTGTCTTTTCCGCAAGTTGCGGATTGATGCTGCCGTAGCACTCGTAGATGCTGCTTCCATCGACGCGGTGCTTCATTCCCATCGTGTCCGAGCCGCGTTTGCTGCCGTCGCCCTCACCGCTGACACTTTTCGTGATTTGCGTGCTGGTGATACTAACTGGCTCTTTGCTGAACGCGGATTGCACCGTCACAGGCCCACGAATCGGGATTGAAACACCACTGGCATCCCCTTCTTTGCCGAAGGCGAAGACCTGACCGAAGGCGCGTACGTCAAACCACTTTTCACAAGCCTTTTTCGCTGCATCGTCCTTCTTGGTTTTCCTCGGGTTCCAGTTGTCTTTGCCCAATCCATTCGCGTCCGACTCGGCGCGATTGCGAAGACTGGCTTCGCCGTCACTCTTGCGATCGTCGGACTGCACAAAAATTGCTTGTCCGGACTCTTGCAGCCGATCACGCAACTTTCGCTTGATGCAAACGTCCGTGATCTCGCCAAAACCAGCGTAATCTGTGCGTGGCCGATTGCCATTGAGCGGATCGCCGTTCGGATTGGCATTCTTCACTCGCAGTACGAGGGCAAAGTCGATCTTATGATTCAGTGTATTCATGGCGGCCTCCTTAGCCAGCTTCGGTTTCATCAATGGATTGTTCTTCCGCGTTGGTGATGTCACCAGCGCGCAACATAGATCGCTGGCAGTGATATCCCAGCAAGAACTCACCGGTAAGTGGCGAGTCCTTGGTGTAATCACCGCTCTGGAATTGGCACATCAACTGGTCAAGCAGTTTTTCCATTGCAAAAAGGAAACCTGCTCTATGGACTCGCAAACGGGATTTGTACGGCGTGAGAGACAGCGCGATGGTTTTCCAGGTGGAATAGGGCCGGTCGGCAAAGCGTTGCATCAAACGTGCCGCCATGGTGTCGCGTTTCTCGCCTGCAACATAAAGTGCGCGGCTTTCGATGCCCTCGGCCACAGCCAGCAAGCGACCGTAAAGGTAGTCGCGGGTAACTCGATCTTGTTCCAGTGCCATTTGGTAATTCCTTTCCTTGTGATATCCCCTGTAAAGGGCGCAGGCTATGCCCAAGCACTTCTCCCATTCCCAATGTTCCTTGAAGCTAACCCGATTGCTGGCACGACGTACCAATGCATTGACGAGATCGCGAGGTAGAGGTGCGCTATCAATAATGCAAGGCAAAAGGCGCTCAGCTGTGGCCTTGCTCAACTTCTCATCGAGCCTGCGGCCAAAAGCGGCTTCTGCAATATCGCGTGGCGCAGGTGCGCCGATAAACTTCCTGTTCTTACCGAAGTGCTGAGGCCACGCACTGTTTGTGTGCCAAGCTTCGATGCGCTCAAGAAACGCAGAGCCTTTCAACTCGCGGTAGAACGTAATGCTCATGCGTCCGGGGGTCGCAGAGTCGATGCCCATGACAACGATGTCTGTGCCAGGATCGAGCTTCGACCCGTAACCCGCAATGGCGCGCTTGAGCCGTAGGGCAAAGGCCTGGGCGGTATCGGCAGCGCCTGAAGGCACGGATGAGTCAGCAGGCGCTATATCAAATAGGTCCAAAGTGCTGGCAAATGGATCAGGCACGGACTGACCCGTCACAGCCCAACTCACGATCACCTGCTCGCCATTGCGCGACCCTTGTCGCGGAATCAGCCAGCGCAAGGCGTTGTGTGCCTTCTGTGTGACCTCGAATCCCACAGAAACGGCTTCGTCGGCATCCAGAAAGCGCCCCCTGAATGTGTAGCCTGCAGTGTCGTTTGACGAAATCAGTTTCGCCTTGTCTCCGCCATGCCGGAGTTTTGCCGGATGTTGAATGGCCAAGGGCATTTCAGTACCGACTGCCATGCAGTACCCCTGAATGCTCTGCGCATTCTGGTAGTACCTGACCCAGGCCAAGATCAGTCCGGCGTCTTCCCATGTGGCCGATACAGGGTTGCCGACTTCCTCGACGCGCCATCGCACAAAAGCATCTTCAGGCGTTTGCGTGCTCTGGATTGCTTTGAAAATGGCGGGGGCTGAATCTTTGTCGCCCGGCCACGATTTCATCAGCATGCCGTCCGGCTGCGCCTGAAGGACGCCCGCCGAAACCAGATCAGAGATCAGAGTCCCACGCTCCACGTAGCGAAGTACTGCACGAAGTTTTGGGTGCGTGCATTCCGATTCAGCCCAAGCCCGCATGTCTCGCAGGAACGACGAGTGCGGCTCGTCCGGTGCGGCTGAGAATCCAGAAGTCACCTCCCCGCCGAATTCCAGGAAATCTCCAGCGACGTATTGCAGCTTGTCTGCAAGAGGATGATTGACAGGCTTGGCTCCAGCACGTCCACCGGAGGCCTCCGTGCAAGGAATCATCGTTGTCGCAGACGCCTTGTCAATCACCGATGCGCGCTTAAAAGCACCATCTTGATCCAGAACCACTTCGATCTGCGCCTGTTGTGTAGTGTGGCATATCGGCATCAACGGTTCAGCACCTTCCTGCTCCCTGCCTGCACATGCATCGTAGGTTTCGTACAGCTTCTGAATCCAGCTCATGCCTGGTTCTCCAATTCAGCCCACTCTTCATCCGCACAATGCACGCTGTCACTCAGGCCGAACGCTTTCACACTCATTGCCCGCACGCGTTTCTTGACGGTGCACGCCTCCGGGCGCTCAAGGCGGATCACTCCGTCGCGCATAACGATGTGAGCGAAGCGCGCATGCAGATCGTCGCCACCAACTTCGTCCGGATAATCGAAGCCGTGGAACATCAGACCTAGAGACAGCTCGCCAGCACCGTCAAGCTCGCTCGTACCAGAGCCAAATCCGCAGGGTTCGACGTAGCCTTGGCAATCGCGCGTGCCGAGAAAGATGTCCTGCCGCCCTCCGCGCTCTAGCATTCGCCGGGCGATGTTGTGGTGCTTGTGTTCGTTGCGGTCGGCTTCAAGTTCAGACCGTGCCATGTTCCATTCAAAATGTGCGCGCACCTGATATTCCACGTCGGAAAGGAAGGTGTAGATCGCCAGCGTGTTTCCGCCGCTGTACTCCTGTGGCTTGGTCCCCTTTGTCTGCGTGCGGATGCGTTTCATGACGCGCACCTCGTCGATCACCCAGACAATCGTCGGTTTCCAGTAGATGGATTTGCAGATGCCTTTCAGCGCCTCGTAGGTGGGCACCTGATAGGAGAACTTCTCGCCACCCACCTTGGTGAGCGGGTCCGTGAACAAGGCGTAGCGCCCCCACACCTTGAATTCAATGCTGTTGCGATGCTCAGTTGACATGGAGCGTCTCCAACCTTGATACGGGTTCGGTTGAAAGCCCGAATTGCGGGCTGTAATAGCGGGGATCGAGGGTCAGGATACGCGTTTCGGGTTTGGCTTCAGTGACCGCACCGGCTTGCTTAAGTGTATCCAGCACATGCGGAAAGACGTTGACTGTGAACTGCTGGGTGCGACGCATTAGTGGCACATCCAGCTCAACGTCATAGGCGGCATGAAGCCGGGCGATGATGTCAGCACCCTCATTTCCATAAGGCACAACGATGCCCTGCGTCGGGGCGTCGATGGCTTTGAAGGCCTTGGCTGCGACCATGAAGGACTGGTTGAGCAGGCGCTCAGGTGCCCGGCCATGTTTGCGGTGTGCCTCCGCGACCGCAGCGGTGTTCTCGGCCAGAAGGTTGGCGATTGTGTCGTCGCGACCAAGCGTCGTTCTTGGAACCGTGTAGTCCATTTCACTCTGACGCTCAAAGAAGTAGTAGCGGTAGAACTCCTCCAATGCTCTAGGTCCGAACAGATTGTCGTCGTAGCGCGCGGGCGTAGCGGCGTAGTCGTCTAATACGCGCAGTGCAATATCCCGGCCATTGGCAATGTCTGGCAGCGAACTTAGCTCTTCATCTTCTGGTCGGGGATTCACGATATGCACGATGCCAGGCTCCGGACGCCCGTGCCGGTTGCATCGCCCCGCCGCCTGGGCGACGGAGTCCAATCCTGCGACATAGCGGATGACCACGCCGAAATCGACATCCACGCCCGCCTCGATGAGCTGTGTGCTGACGCACAGCGAAGGTAATCCATCTGCTAGTCGCGCACGCACCTTGGCAAGCTCAGCCTTGCGATGGGCCGGGCACATGTCGGTACTGAGGTGGAAGGCCTCAACTTGAGCCAGTTGCGCACGGGAGAGTGCGAAAACGGCTTGTGCGGCACGCTTGGTATTGACGATGACCAGGCAACTCCCGGCACGCGCCAGTTCTTCCAATGCCAATTGCGCCACTTCGGCAGCTGCCCAGCCACCGGGTTTGCGCTGATCGTGGACGTCAACACGCTTCAAATCGGAAAAAAGTTTGTGCACATCCGGCATGATTTCGTGCTTCGTGGCCAGCCTGATCGCGCCTTTTTCCGCCGTTACCTCGTGTAGCAAAGGCTGAGTTGCCGTGCAAAGCACGACCGTGCTGTTGCACTGCTCAGCGAGGAAATTGACCGCGTTGTTGAAGAGGTGTGTGCACTTGATCGGCAGAGTCTGTACTTCATCGAAGATAAGCACAGCATTGGCGAGCTGGTGCATGCGCCGGGCACCGCGCGTCCCGGTGCCAAATAGCGTTTCCAAAAACTGAACCATGGTGGTGTAGACAACGGGTGCGTCCCAGTTCTCGCATAGAACCTTCTCGCGCCAGGTCTGTTGCTCGGGCGTGACGCTACTGTGATGTTCCAACACGACTTTTCCAGAATCCGAAGGAGTATTAGCAGGCTCTAGGATGTCGCGTACGACTTGCGCGTTTTGCTCGATGATCGAGGTGAAGGGGATGACGTAGATGACGCGGTCCAGCTTGCGCTGGGCTGCGTGATGCAGGGCGAAACGCAAGCTGGCCAGCGTCTTTCCACCACCGGTTGGCACGGTCAGCGTGTAGACGCCGCGAGGGCGGACTGCCGCATCGAGACAGTGCTGCGATATATCCTGACGCAAATGATCAATGGGTCGCTTTGGCGGCATCAGGGAGAGCTTGCGTTCAAGTCTTTCAATTAATACCGTCCAATTAGTGTAGGCGCCGATAGGGCGGAACTGACTTACTTGCTTGTGCTCAAAGTCGGCGGTATCGATGCGGTCTGCGTCAATCAAACAGCTGAACAGAAAGCGCACCGCAAGGCCTATTTGTTGTTGGGCATTGCGTTGCTTTCCCCGGTAGGTTTCTTGGTTCTCGGAGACTATGCTGCCGATCATTTTCCGCAGCTCGGTGAGCAATTCGGGCTTCTTGAGCAGCTCATCCGCGCGCGCAAGAATCTGAGAGTCTGCGAATTGACGTACTTCGGCAAGGTGTGTCTTTTGTGTGGCCTTTTCCATACGTCGCGAAAACGTGTCTTCACCTTCAACATCAAGGCAGTCGATCAAACCCGAGTGATGGGAAGCCACGCATATTGCAAGCACTTGTGCGACCCGCGATTCAAGCGCGCCCATTCCGGATAGCGCATGCCATAGGTGCTGAGCACCGGCGCTGGAGTGATCGACTTTTCCACGCTGTGCGTTGGCGTCTACGTAGTCGTCTTCGTCGCAGTTCACCAATCCTACGGCAGACTTGATGTAGTCCTGAAATTCCCTACTGTATTTGCCGAGATCGTGAAGCAGTCCTATCAGTTCGCCAGCAACGCCGACGCCAAGTTTTTGCGCGAAACGTGCCGAAAGCGTGGATACGCCAACCAGATGGTCCTTGACCAGATGAGGCGTATTGTCTTTAGCGCGCCAGTGCGCAAGCGCCTCGCTCGAGGTTGGTTGGTTCGCCGCAAGAAGGGGCTCTAGATCCACAACAATACCTCCACCCCCACCCGCCCCCAAGGCCTTTGATCCTCCCGCAAATACCCAACCCCCGCCGTCACATCCTCCCCCGCATCCATCAGCCCCGCGATCGTGATGTTCTCGTTACGGGGCAAATAGCCCAATTTGGTGCCTTCCCATTCCACGATGATGGCCTTCGCGTCATGCGCGTTCCCAGGTTCACGGCGTAGCGATAACGAATCTCCAACACGCAATTGGTCCCAAACCTCTTCACCTGCGTAGTACTGGAAACCGGCCAAAGGAGAAGTCTGCAAGTGAATCCGGCGCGCGGCTTTTGTACTGGCGGCCATCGTCGCTTCTGCCGTGTGCGAGCGATTCGGCCACGGCAATCCGAATGCCGCGCCAATCAGCGCCATCGCTCCAAGAAATGACCTGCGCTCCATGGTTTGCCTCAACCCGCAACTCCTCGATACTGACTTTTTATCTCAACACAGTGCCAAAACCTGTCACCGCCAAGCGCTATGACTGGCGCGGGGTTCAGGACGATTGATATTGGGCGTGCATTCGTTCGATCTCGTGACGGACAGATTCGCGCAATTCCTCAGGAGCGATGACTTCCACCCCAGCGCCGAACTTGAGAATCTCGCTGGTCAATTCGCGAGGATCGGAGTAGGGCAAGGAAAGTTGGTATCGTCCGTCCGGCAAGAAGTGACCGCGCTGCGCCGGATGCCACGTTTCTTCAGAAACCCATCGTGCGCGATATTCGCTGAACACCAGCACCGCCGTGCCACGGGGTTTACCGGAAAAAATGCCAAATGCGGTCGCGAGCACTTCGTGTAACTTTGAATCGGAAATGTCCTTGGCGGCAGTGGGCAGGAGTTTTGCGCTTGAAATCCGCTCCAGCGCAAAGGTGCGCAGGTCCTTGCGGCTGTGGCACCACGCGTCCAGATACCAATTGTCACGGTAATGCACCAGCCGTTGCGGGGAGACAATTCGCGTGGTGTCGTCTTTCCGAGTACGGCCTAGATAACCGATGCGAAGGCGTTTCCGGGATGCCATAGCTTCCGCAACTGCAAGGAAGTAATTTCCGGTTCCGCGCCCGGCCACTCGCAAGATGCGAACGCGCTTCGACAACCCAGAAGCACCCAACTGCTCCGCATTCATGAGTCGCTCGACCTTTGAGCGCAGCTGGCCCAACTTGTCGCGCATGAGGCCTGGTTCGGCACTCTCCAGCAATTCATTTGCAAATAGCAAGGCGGTCAACTCGCTGTGCGAAAACCATATTCCGGGGAGTTCGAAGGCTGCTCCAGGCACCAGCCTGTAACCCGCCGGGTCAGAGGTAGTTTCCACGGGCGCACCGATTTGGCGAAGTTCAGTGATGTAGCGCTTGACACTACGCGGCGAAATCCCAAGCGAATCCGCAATCGCACCGCTGGTCATCGGTGTCCGGCGGGCGCGCAATAGAGAGAGGAGTTCAAACGTTCGATGAAGCTTGTCCATTAGGGTTGGTGTCGCTTGCGCGGCGGCTCATTGGAGCCACGGAGGGCAAGCGTGAAGGCGTTGAAAATACCTGCGCGAGTTAAGCTAAAAATTAACACAGTTGTACAAGGCGCAACCCACCTTTTTAGGTAGGAATTCGCGAACCTAGGCAAGTCTGGCGCAGAAGTCGAAGCTTGGTGAGTTGCTCGCGAAATAAAGGCAGCGGGGAACCCGCCGGTCCTGGGGGCGCTAGAACGCGAGTCTGTCTTTGCGCAACGCCTTCCCGCTCCGCACCCCCGTGTGCCTGCCGCCCTCGGCCACGAGTTGCCCGTTGACGATCACCGCCTCGATGCCGGCGGAGTACTGGTGCGGTTCCGCGAAGGTGGCGCGGTCGCTGACGGTGCGTTCATCCAGGATCACCAGGTCCGCTGCGTAGCCCTCGCGCAGCAGGCCGCGGTCCTGGAAGCCGAACTTCTGCGCCGGCAGGGAGGTCATGCGCCGCACGGCTTCCTCGAGGGTGATGACCTTGTCGTCGCGCACATATTTCCCCAGCACGCGGGCATTGGTGCCGTAGCTGCGCGGGTGCGGCATGCCGCGCCCGGATTGGATGCCGCCATCCGCCGCGATCATGTTGTACGGCACCTTCATGATGGTGCGCACGTCTTCCTCGCTCATGCCGTGGAAGACCATCTGCGCGCCGCCGGCCAGGTAGATCTCGAGGATGGTTTCGACTTCGTTTTCCATCGTCGGCGCGCGGCCGCGCAGCACCAGCGCCACGGAGATTTTATTGGCGTTGAGCCGGGGGTCCGCCCCCTTGCTGGCGATGACGGCATATGCAAAGCTGGGTCGCCGGGTGTTGCGCGCGCTTTGCAGGATCTCCGCCGCAATTCGCGCCCGGGTGGGCGGATCCGCCAGCCGCTTCTTGACCGCTTCGAAGCCGCCTTCCAGGTCTGCATCCGGCAACAACGCGGAAATCGTGGTGCTGCTGGCGGTATAGGGGTATTGGTCGATGGTCACATCCTGGCCCGCCGCGCGCGCGGCGTCCACCAGCGCGACGGTTTCCTTCGAGCGTCCCCAATTTGAATTCCCGCTGATCTTGAAGTGGGAAATCTGCACGGGCAACCCGCCGCGCTTGCCGATGTCGAGCGCCTCCCGGATGGCCTCGGCCACCTTGGTGCCCTCGTTGCGCATGTGCGTGGAATACAGGCCGCCGTGTTTCGCCGCCACGCGGGCCAGGCCGGCGATTTCATCCGTGCTGCTGTACATGCCCGGCATGTAGATGAGCCCGGTGGCGAGGCCCACGGCGCCGTCCTTCATGCCCTGTTCCACCAGCGCCTCCATGCGCGCCTGCTCCTCCGCACTGGCATGCCGGTTCACCAGCCCCATCACCTGCCGGCGCACGGTGTTGTGGCCGATCAGCGAGGCCACGTTGATCGAGGTGCGCGTGGCATCCACCTGCGCGAAGAACTCCTTGAGGCTGTCCGCCGAGCCACCGCAGTTGCCGGTGACCACGGTGGTCACGCCATCGAGAATGTAGTTGTCCGCCGTCGGCTGGGTGAAGATGCTGAATTCGATGTGACCATGCACGTCGATGAACCCCGGCGTGACGATGCGATCCTTCGCGTCGAGGATGCGCGCGGCCGCGGGCGCCGCGCCGCGCGCGATGGCGGCGATCCTGCCGTCGCGAATGACGATGTGGCCCCGATACCACGGGTTGCCCGTGCCATCGAGGATGCGCGCGTTGGCCACGACCAGGTCCGCTGGTTGCGTGGACGGCTGCAGCGACGAGCAGCCAGCAAGGCCGACAAGCAGCACGGCGAGAAAGACGTGCAGGACGCGCGGGAGGTGTGAGGGCTTCATTCGGGCATGGTACCCGCAATCCGCGAAAAGCGTACCCACACGCCGCGGTTCGCCCATGCCGGCGTTACCTTCGTACCAATCCATCCGGCGCGCCGCAAGACGCCGCCGCCCAACACGACGGCTGGTTACGGCGCCGGCAGCCCATGCCGGGCGCGCCAGCCGGGTGTGCGCGCTTCCAGGATTCGCTGCAAGTGCTCGCTGGTGCGCAAGACCATCGCCCGGGTGGGTTCGGGCATTTCGATGGCGGGGGTACGAAGCGCCACGGATGCCGTGCCCGCCGCTTGCGGCACGGTGACGGAAACCGGCTGCACAAAAACATCCGTGCGATTGTTCAGATCGTTGGTGGCGCGCGTATGCAGCGGATAGAACGTGTTGCCGCTGCTCACCAGGCCCATGTAGTCGCCCAGGAACAGGCCGCGCGCAAACGGTGCGTTCGCATAGTTGAAGGACGCCGGCGTGATGCGCGTTTCCGTCCAGTTGGAAAGGTCGCGCGAGGTCACCAGCCAGTGGTCGGTCAGCAGTGTGGTGGCGTCCGCGGTGTTGTTGCGAAAATCAAAGTAGGACACGCCCACCACGCCGTCGGCACGCACGTTCACGCTGCCGATCAGCGCCTGCGTGTCCGCATTGGCGCTGACGCGTTGCGGCACACTCCAGGTGAGGCCACCGTCGGCGGAGGTGGCCATCACGATGGCGTCGCGCGTGCCGCTGGAAAACCGCGCGTCCTGCCAGGCTGCGTAAACTTGGCCCTGCGGTCCCACGGCAATCTGCGGCAGCAGGCCGCCGTCGCGGATGGCTTGCCCGGTCTCCGGATCGCGAGCGCCGATGCCGAAGAAGTCCGCCACCTTGATCGGCGCGGACCACGTCACGCCCTTGTCCGTGGAGCGCATCACCGTTTGCTCGGCGGTGGTCACGCTGCCCACCGTTCGCAGCGTGGCGAACAGGTTCACCAGCGTCCCGTTCGGGAGCACGCCGATCACGCTGCCCAGCGTCTGCGCATTGGTGCCGGGATCCAGAATGGCGCGCGCGGGTTCCCAGGTTTGCCCGCCGTCCGTGGTGCGCGCAAACATCAGCGGTCCGCGATTGTCATTGGTCAGCCGGTCCCACACCGCGTACACGAAGCGGGAATCGGTGGGATCTGCGGTAATCGTGTTCTTGTCGTTGAAGAAGTTGGAGCCGTCGAGGATGAGCGTGGCCGGGGTGCCCCAGGTGAGGCCGCCGTCGGCGGAGCGGTACACCAGCATCGCCGAGGACGACCCCGCGGCCAGCGAGGCGCCGATGAACGCCAGCGACATCTGGTACGCCGTCCCGTTCGGGGAGAACGCCACCCACGGGTCGGTGGCGCGCTCGTAATTGCCGCCGTTGGCGGCGGTGCCGCCGCCGCACATGGAGGCCTTGACCGTCTGCAAGGTCCAGGTTTGCCCGCCGTTGAGCGTGGCGGCCACCGTGTTGCCCTGCGAGCCGCCGTTGCTCCAGCGGTCCTGCTGCCAGCTGGCGATGAGGTTCATCGGGTTGGCCGGATTGATGGCGATGTGCGGCTCCACTTCCGCGTTGGTGTACAGCGTGCCGCCGTTGGGCACGCCGCAGCCGGCGGTGAACAGGCTGTTGGTTGATATCAATCCGTTGACTGCCGTCACCACGACCGAATTGGTCGGCGGCGTGGGCGTTGGGGTGGGCGACGGTGCCGGCGCGGGCGCGGAGGATCCGCCGCCCCCGGAGCAGCCTCCCGCCAGCAGCGCCATGCAGATCACGGCGGACTGGACGCGATGGGCACAACCTGTGGTGCGAATCATCAGGGGCATCCTTGCGGCGGCGGTTGATCAACCTTAGAAGAGTCCGCACGCGCATGTCAATCGGTTTGTGCGCCTTGTTTGACCGACGGCCTGATGCGTTTCGCCGGAAATGCAAAGACCGCCATTCCCGGAACGGCAGCAAGACGGTGAACGTGGCGCAAGGTACCGGAATGTAGCAACGCGTATCCGCGCGGTTGGCATGCACTGCAATCACGATAATGGGTGCGATGACGCGTGCGGCGCGATGGGGGCGCGATGATTCCTGGAGGCGCATGAACGGTGGGGCTTATTCGGCAATATGGATCCGCGGCCTGGCCGTGGCGGCCCACATCGCGCTGTGCCTGTGGGTGGCCGCATGCGGAAGCGGCGGAGGCGGTGCCGCCGCCACCGGCGCGAACACCGCAGCCAATCCGCCCGGCGCGCCGGCCGGCGGCAGCGCGGACTTCAACCTCGTGTTCTTCGGCAACAGCCACACCACGGTGAACAACGTGCCCGGCATGGTCGGTGCGCTGCTGCGCGCGGCGAATCCGGGCAAGACGGTGGAGACGGCGGAATCGCCGGACTGGATGCTGCTCAACGCGCGCGGGGAGCACGCGCCGTCGCTGGCCTTGCTGGCCAGCCGCCGGTGGACGCACGTGGTGCTGCAGGCGCAGGACTACAGTTCCAGCGGGCAGTTCATCTACCCCACCACCGGCGCTGAAAAGCTGGTGCGCCTGTCGCGCGAGCAGGGCGCGAAGCCGGTGCTGTTCGCCGAGTGGCCGCGCCGCGGCATCGATGAATCGGCGCGCATTTATGAAACCTATGCGTCAATCGCACGCGTGCAACCGGCGTGCCTGCCGCCGATTCCGCAGGCGTTTGACCTTGCGCTGTCCCGCCATCCCGGCATGGTCCTGCACGATGTCGACGGCAATCACTCCGCGCCGGCGGGTGCGTTCCTCGCCGCGCTGCTGCTCTACGCCGCCATTGACGCCGGGCCCATCGACGCCTTGCCCGCGCTGCCCGGCATTGCCGTGGATGCGGAAACCCAGCGCATGCTGCGGCTGGTGGCGCGCGACGCGGCGCTCGCGGTGTCCGCGCGCAACTTCTGCAACAACTGAAACTCCATAACCGGCGCGCCGTTTGGGGCGAAAATGGCTCAAACCACGCGCCAATGCTGGGGTTTGGTGCGTTAGGCGCTGAACTGCGCCTCCAGCATGCGCACCACGGCGCGCAGCGTCTGCGCTTCGCCGCCTTCGGGGCGGCCGGGCTTCGCCTTCGGGGTCCATGCGAACAGGTCGATATGGATCCACGGCTGGCCCTTGGGCACGAAATGCTCGAGGAACAGCGCCGCCGTCACCGATCCGGCCTGCGGGCCACCGGTGTTGACGATGTCGCCGATGCTGCTCTTGATCATGGCGTTGTAGGGTTGCCAGAGCGGCATGCGCCACAAGGGATCGCGCGTGTCCTTCGAGGCGGCGTCCAGTCTTGCGAACCACGCGTCGTCGTTGGCGAAGGTGGCCGGCAATTCCGGGCCCAGCGCCACGCGCGCCGCGCCCGTCAGCGTGGCGAAATCGATCAGCAATTGCGGCTTGGATTCGGCGGCAAAAGCGATGGCATCGGAAAGCACCACGCGGCCCTCGGCGTCGGTGTTGCCAATCTCGATGTGCAGGCCCTTGCGCGTGGGCACGATGTCGCCGGGACG
>CAZTYC010000044.1:0-15674 GCA_964617435.1 uncultured Burkholderiales bacterium | reverse complement strand
AGACAATCCGACGACTTGGGCCTCGACCTTTTCATCGTCAATCAGCAATACAAGATCATTTTCCCCGAGCAGTTGGCGAACGAGGTCAGGCTGCCGCCAATCGAGGAGTTGCGCGGCCTCGGGGGGAATCCGTTCAGTCGCTGGGAGGGCGATGTTGAATTCCTGGCGGCTACCGCGCCCATCAAGGATCCGGTATCCGCGTTGCCACTCGGGTGGCGCGTGGTGGTTCGCCAGCCTGCGCTGGCAGTCAGCAGCAATGTGCACAAACTGCAAAGGGCGGTGTTGGCCGTGAGCGGCGGTGCGTTCATTCTGTTCCTGCTGCTGGCATGGATTGCAGCCGCCCAATTCAGCCAACCCGTCGAGCGCCTGACCGATCTGGCCCGGCGCATCGCACAAGGCGAGGGCGCGGTTTCATTCAATACGCAGGTAAGGTCGCGCGAGTTGCAGCGGCTTGCCGATGCCCTGCGCAACATGGCGGAAACGCTGGTGAGCCAGAAGGAGGCGCTTGCCCAGAGCAACCGGGCGCTGGAGTCCAAGGTGGCGGAGCGCACGCAGGAACTGCAAACCCTGAACGCCGAGCTGGAACGGCTGGCCCGCACCGATGCGCTGACCGGATTGCCCAATCGCCTGAGCACGAATGAGAAATTGCGCGAGGAATTCAGCCGGTTTAAGCGCAGCGGCGTCCCGCATGCGGTGATCATGCTTGACATGGACCGCTTCAAGCAGATCAACGACCAGCACGGGCATGCCGCCGGGGACGCGGTGCTCAGGCAGGCGGCCACCATTGTGCGGTCCGCCATTCGTGAGGCGGACTTTGTCGGCCGCGTCGGTGGCGAGGAGTTGATGATCATCCTTCCGGCCACGCCACTCGCGTCGGCGCTCGAGGTGGCCGAAAAAATCCGGCGCGCCATCGCTGCGGCGACCTTCGAGCGGGTCGGCGCCGTGACCGCGAGCCTGGGCGTGGCGCAGGTCGACGAGAGCGACCGCAACGACGAGGATGCCGCGCATCGCGCGGACCACCAGCTCTACGCGGCAAAGCAGGGCGGCCGGAATGCAGTGAGACCGCTGGCGGCCTGATAGCCTGATCCGGCTGCCGTCGCGAGACGACCGCACCGGCGACGCCCCGCGCATAATGGGGCGGCCCCTTTCCCCGGACACCGCATGGAAAAAGACCGCCTCCTCAAACAGGAAATCCAGCAACTGGGCCGCTCGCTGGGGCAATCGATTCGCGCGGTGCATGGCGAGCAAACTTTCACCGTGGTGGAATCGGTGCGGCAACTTGCGGTGGCATTCCGCCGCGCCGAGGGCGCGGACGCAGGCCAGGAACAGGAGGCCCGGCGCGCGCTGGAAGCGATGCTGGATGCGCTGCCCATCGAGCAGACGCTGCCGCTGGTGCGCGCGTTCAGTTATTTTTCCCTGCTGGCCAACATTGCGGAAGACCGTCACCAGAACCGGCGGCGGCGTGCGCACCGGCTGGCCGGCTCCCCGCCGCAGACCGGCAGCCTGCGCCACGCGTTTGCGACGCTAGACGCACGGCAGGTGTCACCCGAGGCGATCCTCGCGTGGCTCGGGTCCGCGCGGGTGAGTCCCGTGCTCACCGCGCACCCGACCGAGGTGCAGCGCAAGAGCGTGCTCGATTGCGAACGCGACATTGCGCGCGCGCTCGAGCAGCTGGCGCGCGACGACCTGCTCGAGGAGGAGCGCACGCAGGCCGCGCAGGCGCTCGAGCGCTCGGTGTTGCAACTGTGGCTGACCGCCATGCTGCGCTTGTCGCGGCTGCGCGTGATCGATGAAATCGAGAACGGCCTGTCGTTCTTCCGGTCCACATTCCTTCCCATGCTGCCGAAGGTCATGGCGGACATCGAGGCCGAGCTCGGAGCCGGCAGCGTGCCGCCTTTCCTGCGCATGGGTTCGTGGATTGGCGGCGACCGCGACGGCAACCCGTTTGTCACGGCGGACGCCCTGCAGGAGGCGGTGCGCCGGCAGTCGGCCGCCGCATTGGAACATTACCTGTTTGAAGTGCACCACCTGGGCGCGGAGTTGTCGATGTCAAGCCGGCTGGTGATGCCCACGCCGGAGCTGATGGTGCTTGCTGCAAGCGCGCAGGACGCCTCGGTGCACCGCCGGGACGAACCGTATCGGCAGGCGCTGGTCGGCGTGTATGCAAGGCTTGCCGCGACGCTGGCCGCGCTCACCGGCGTCGAGCCGGTGCGCCGGCCGGAAACGCAACTCGCACCGTACGCGGATGCCAGCGAGTTCGCCGCGGACCTGCAGGTGATCAATGCGTCGCTGCGCTCGCACGCGGGCCAGGCGCTGGCGGACGGGCGTCTCGCCCACCTGCAGCGGGCGGTGCAGATCTTCGGCTTTCACCTGGCCACGCTGGATTTGCGGCAGAACTCGGACGTCCACGAGAGCGTGGTGGCCGAGCTGTTCGCGCAGGCGCGCGTGGCCGACGATTACCCAAGCCTTGATGAACCTGCCCGCGTGGCGCTGTTGTTGCAGGAGTGGCAGAACCCGCGCCCGCTGGCGGTGCCGGGGGTGGCGTATTCGGAGACGGTGCAGTCGGAACTGGCGATCTTCCGCGCTGCTGCGGCCATCAACGCCCGCTTCGGCGCGGAGACGCTTCCGCACGCCATCATTTCCAAGGCGCAATCGGTGAGCGACCTGCTCGAGGTGGCGCTGCTGCTCAAGGAATCCGGGTCGATTCGCGCGACCGACTGCGGCCCGGTGCCGTCCTTGCGCATCATCCCGTTGTTCGAAACCATCATCGATTTGCGGCAGTGCATCGACGTGATGCAGCGCGCGTTCGGGTTGCCCGAATACCGCCGCTGGATCGATGCGCAGGGCGGCCTGCAGGAAATCATGCTCGGTTATTCCGACAGCAACAAGGACGGCGGGTACCTCACCGCCAACTGGGAGTTGTATCGCGCGCAGTCCGCGCTGGCCAGGCTGGCCGAGAACAGCGGCATCCGCATCCGGCTGTTTCACGGTCGCGGCGGCACGGTGGGGCGCGGCGGCGGGCCGACGTTCGAGGCCATCCTCGCGCAGCCGCACGGCATTTCCCAGGCCGGATTGCGGCTCACTGAGCAAGGCGAAGTCATCGCCGCGAAATATGCGGACCCGGAAGTGGGCCGCCGCAACATCGAGACCCTGGTGTCCGCCGCCCTGCTGGCGCAGTTTCCCGCCACGCGCACACGTGAAGATGCGAGTTGGTCCGGCGCCATGGAACAGCTGAGCGAACGGGCGAACGCGGCGTACCGCGCGCTAGTGTTCGAGACCTCCGCTTTCAATGCGTTCTTCCGCGCGGCGACCCCGATCGGCGAAATCGCCGGGCTCAACATCGGCAGCCGCCCGGCATCGCGCAAGGCGTCGAACTCCATCGCCGACCTGCGGGCGATTCCCTGGGTGTTCAGCTGGAGCCAGGCGCGCTTGTCGATCCCGGGCTGGTTCGGTTTTGGGAGCGCGGTTGACGGCTGGCTTGCCGATCATCCCGGCGGTCGCGATGCCGGCCTCGAACTGCTGGCCCAAATGCATCGCGACTGGCCGTTCTTCCGGACGGTGCTGGCCAACCTCGACATGGTGCTTGCCAAGACCGATCTTGGCATTGCGCGCCGCTATGCGGCCCTCGCGCACGCGGTTCCGGGCGGCAGCGATGTCTTCGACGCCATCGAGGCGGAGTGGCGCCGGACGCGCGATGCGCTCTTTGCAATCACCGGAAGCCAGGAGTTCCTCGCAGACAATCCCGCGCTGGCGCGCAGCATCCGGAATCGCTTTCCGTACCTGGACCCACTCAACCATTTGCAGATCGAATTGCTGCGCCGGTACCGCGCCGGGCAATCCGATGAGCGCACCAAGCGGGCCATCCACCTGACCATCAACGGTCTGGCCGCCGGATTGCGCAACAGCGGGTGATGATGGCCATTTCCCGCCCCTGTCAGAGTTCGGCCGAGCGGCTTGTGTCGGTGAGTGGTGACTCTCTTTGAAGCCTTCGCGTATTCACGCACTTGCACCCAACGCAGGGTGCGTTGTTGATCTGTTGCGCACTGACCTTCGGCGGACTGGGGCGATAATGAAAGTCCAAGCCTGGCGCGCCTCTTGAGCCAAAAATGGCTGGAATCGCCCGTCAGTCAAGGACCTTTACGCTTCGTGCATACCGCGAACCAATTTGCATCCCGCGAAGGTGGTATTGATCTGGTATGCCAATTCGCGGAGAATTGCGTCAAACAAGTGGGCCCCCGAGGGCACACCAGGCAGTTGAATTAGGGACATTGGCAATGACGCCGTGAGCCATGCGGCGATGTTGCACATGTCCCTTTTGTTTTGCACGGACGCAACCATGACCCACGAGTCTTTCGCCTGCGGAAAGCGGGCTTCATCATCCGATCATTTCTGGAATCGCCTCGCCGAGGCCGCCGTCGGCAAGGGCGCGGTGGGCAACTCGCGGCAGGGGTTCACGCTGGTCCAGGAAGAACTGGCCACGGCGCGCGAAACCGGCGATGAAAGCGGCAAATCCTCGGCCATCCACGGCGCGGCGGTGCTGCACCTGATGCGCGGCGATTATTGGTCCGCCATGGCGGCGAGCCTGGATGCCTTCCAAGCGGCCGAACAGGCGCGGGACCGCCTGGCCGCCGCGCGCGCCGTCACCATGCTGGTGCAATCCCTGACGCCCATGGAGCCCGGCACCGAGGGCCTCGACATGCTCGAGCGCGCGCTCTACGCCGCGATCGAATTCGACGATCCGCTGCTCGAGGCGCGCACCCGCAACGTGATGGGCATCGTGCAGGGAGACCTCGGCCACTTCGACGCGGCGACCCTCCAGTTTGAAACCGTCCTCACGTCCATCAATCTGGGGGCCGTGCAATTCGACGCCTGGCGCATCATTGCCAACCAGGCCAACCTGTTCCGCAAGCGCGCCGAGGCCGCCGCCCGCGCGGGGCAGCAAGAGCGTTGCGACGAGTTCGTCGCGCTGGGACTTGATCTGGCGGTGCGCGCCGGCGCGCATTGCGAGCGGCATGGCAAGCTGCCGATCCAGCTCGACGCCATCAACATTTGCGGCATGCTGCTGGCCGCCCACGGGCAGCAGGGCGCCGCGGTTGATCGCTTCGAAGCCGCCTGGCAACTTGCGGTGGCGCATCGCCATCGCGCCTTGCTGCCGTTCCTGGGAACCTGCCTCGCGCCCCACTACCTTTCGATGGACCGGCTGGAGAATGCGGAAAGCATCCTGATGACCGCCTTTGAGGAGGCCCGGCTGTACCGGCCCAGCGCCAAGGGCGAGGCCTTGTGCAAGCTGCTGGGGCAGGTGAGCGCGCGCAAGGGCGATGCCCGCCGTGTCGAGCATTGGAGCCAGGAGGCGCAACGCGCGGCCGCAGACTACTCGTCCTTCAAGCAGGAAGCCCAAAGGCAGCAGTTGCTGATTGCCGCGCGCTGGTTGGCGTGATGTTTCCTTGACGCCACAGGGGCGAGTGGGTAATGTCATGGCGGTGCAACCCCTTCGGCGTTCCCCGTCATGACCCAGGCTGAGCAGGTTCCAGAATCGATCGGCAAGTACAAGGTCGTCCGTGAGCTCGGCCGCGGGGCCACCGGCGCCGTGTACCTTGCGGAAGACAGCTTCCGCGGCCGCAACGTGGCCATCAAGATGATGTTCCCCGAGGTGCTCAAGGACGCCGAGGACGGCGAACACTACCGCCGCATGTTCCTCAACGAGGCCTCGCTGGCGGGCAAGATCATGCACCCGCACATCGTCGGCATCTACGATGCCGTGGTCGACGAAAAGATGAGTTACATCGTCATGGAGTACGTCGAAGGCGGCACGCTCGAGCGGTTCTGCCGCGAGGACAGCCTGCTCGACACCATGACGGTGGCGGAAATCATCTTCAAGTGCGTGCGGGCGATGGCCTTCGCGTTTTCGCGCGGCCTCATCCACCGCGACCTCAAGCCCGGCAACATCCTCTACAAGGCGGGCAGCGAGATCAAGGTCTGCGATTTCGGCGCGGCGATGGACCGCATCTCGGACAAGACGCAGGTCACTGCCATCGGGTCGCCGCTCTACATGTCGCCGGAAATCCTCAACGGCGCCAAGGCCACGCAGCAGTCGGACATCTACGCGCTGGGCGTGGTCATGTACATGCTGCTGTCGGGCCGCGCGCCGTTCGAGGCGTCCAGCCACGCCAGCCTGATGTACCAGATCGCCAACCACGAGCCGGACCCGCCGTCGCGGTTCCGCGACGGCGTTTCAGCCGTGCTGGAGGACATCGTCAAGCAGTCGATGGCCAAGGATCCCGCGCGCCGCTACCAATCCTGGGAGGCGTTCGGCAAGGACCTGCAGGCGTTGTGGACCGGCGAGCAGTCGCCGCAGGTCAACAAGACCGAGGTATCGGACACCGAGCGTTTCAGCCTGCTGCAAAAGCTGGCGTTCTTCTCCGAGTTTCCGGAAAACGAATTGTGGGAAGTGCTGCGAATTTCAAAGTGGCGGCCCTTCAAGCCCGGCAGCGTGCTGATTGCGGAAGGGGACCAGGGCGATTCGTTCTTCATCATCGCCAACGGCACGGTGCGCGTGACGCGCGGCAAGCGCCTGCTCAATGTGCTCGGCCCGGGGGATTGCATCGGCGAAATGTCCTACCTCGCCAAGAAGGCGACGCCGCGCTCCGCGTCGGTTACCACGTCCACGGACGCGATGATCATGAAGATCCGCTCGGACGACCTGTCGGCTGCGAGCGAAACCTGCCGCCGCCTGTTCGACCGCAAATTCCTCGAAACGCTGGTCGAGCGGCTGGAGGCCGCCAACCAGCAGTTGTCCGTCACCTGAGCGAGGCGTCCGGCAGCACGTGATGCCGGTAGGTGTCGCGCAGCGCCGTCTTGAGCACCTTGCCGGTTGCGGTATGCGGAAGCTCCGTGGCAAACACCACGTCATCGGGCATCCACCACTTGGCAATCTTGCCGGTCAGGTGGTCGAGCATGTCCTGGCGCGTCATGGTCTTCCCCGCGCGCAGGACGATGATCAGCAGCGGGCGCTCGTCCCACTTCGGATGCGGCACCGCGATCACGGCCGCCTCGGAAACGGCGGGGTGGGCCATGGCGAGATTTTCGATGTCGATCGAACTGATCCACTCGCCGCCCGACTTGATCACATCCTTGGAGCGGTCGGTGATGGTCAGGTAGCCGTCGGCGTCGATGCGCGCCACGTCGCCGGTCGGAAACCAGCCGTCGACGAGCGCCGTGTGGTTCTCGCGGAAGTAGCGTTCCACCACCCAGGGGCCGCGCACCATCAGGTCGCCGAAGGCGACGTCGTCGTGCGGCAGCGCGCGGCCTTCGC
The DNA here is from genome assembly GCA_964617435.1 of uncultured Burkholderiales bacterium. Lineage (GTDB taxonomy): Bacteria > Pseudomonadota > Gammaproteobacteria > Burkholderiales > Usitatibacteraceae > UKL13-2. The sequence continues at coordinate 8,362 of CAZTYC010000044.1, read as the reverse complement.
CATCGACGATCTTCATCTCGATGCCGTAGATCGGCTTTCCCTGCTTGGCCTGGATCGCACGGCGCTCCGCCTTGGGGAGGGCAAGGTGCTTGCGCTTGAGCCGGCACAGGGTGCCCAGCGGCGACAATTCGGTCATCCCCCACGCGTGCAGGACGGTGACGCCAAACTCATCCTCGAAACCGTCGATCATTGCCGGCGGGCACGCCGAACCGCCGATGACGGTTTCCTTGAACGTGGAAAACTTGAGCCCGTTGGTGCGCACGTGGTTGAGGAGCCCCATCCAGACCGTGGGGACGCCGGCGCTCAGCGTCACGCCTTCATCCTCGAACAATCGGTACAGGCTGGCGCCGTCGAGCGCATGGCCCGGCAGCACCATCTTGGCGCCGGTGGCTGCGCAAATGTAGGGCAGGCCCCAGGCGTTGACGTGGAACATCGGCACCACCGGCAGCACCGCGTCGCGCGAGGTCAGGCAGAACGCATCCGCCGACATGGCGGCGTAGGTATGCAGCAGGGTGGTGCGGTGCGCGTACAGCACGCCCTTCGGATGGCCGGTGGTGCCCGAGGTGTAGCAGAGGCTCGAGGGCGTGTGCTCGTCCAGGTGCGGCCATTCGAAGGCGTCGTCCTCGGCCGCGATCAGCTCCTCGTAACACAGCACTTCAATGCCGGGGATCGACGGGCAATGCGCGCGATCCGTCAGGGCCACGTAGGTGCGAACTTCCGGCAGGGACGGGGCCAGCTTGGCCACCAGGGGCGCAAAGGTGATGTCGAAAAAGAGCACCTTGTCCTGCGCATGGTTGACGATGTAAACCAGCTGTTCCGGAAACAGGCGTGGATTGACCGTATGGATGATGGCGCCCATTCCCGACACGCCGAAATACAGCTCGAAGTGGCGATGTGTATTCCACGCCAGCGTGCCGATCCGGTCCCCCGCGGACACCCCGAGGCGCACTAGCGCACGCGCCAGCTGGCGGCAGCGGCGGTGCGCATCCTTGTAGGTGTAACGGTGCATGCGGAAGTCGGTGCCGCCCTCGACCTGCCGGGACACGATTTCCGAGTCGCCCGCCACGTTCTCGGCATGCGTGATGAGCGATGAAATGAGCAAGGGGTGCCGCTGCATGCCGTGCTGCATGGAACTGTTCTCCGGCTGACGAGTCGGCAAAGTTTAATCGCAATGGCCACCGGAGAGAGCATGCGACGCTTGATCAACGGCAGGGTGTTGATGTGGGCGGGCGCGCTGCCTTTCATGGCCGGCGCGCAACCGGCGGAGTCCCGGACTGCGGCAATATTCAGTAAAGCGGGGAGAGTCCGGACAACGACGCAAAAGCCAGCGACCATTCATCAGGCTGCGGCGGCGGCGAGAACGTCACGCGGCCGGCGAGGAAATCCATGGCCGCACCGATGACGGCCGCGTCGCGCAGGATCCTGCGGTGTCCGAGGCCGGCGGTGCGCTTGAACCGCGCGCCCGGCCAGGCGCGGGCCACGGCCAGCCCGCTGTCGATGCGGACCTCGCGATCGTCCTGATCGTGGATGACGAGCGCCGGCTGGTGCAGGCAGCGCACCGCGTCGGGCAGTTCGAGATCCCGCCACGCGACGCCGATGCGCTGTTCCAGGCGCCACTGCATCGCTGCACGAAGGCGCTCGCTGAGGCCGACCGTTCGGGCAAAGAAGCGCGAATACCGGATCAGCGATGCGGGGGGTGCAAGCATGATCACGCAGGTGTCGTGCAAATGACGCAGTCGTCCATTCAGCGCGATGCCGATTGCGGGGCACCCGAAGGAATGGCCGACAAGGGCGGCGACCCTCACCCCGTCGCTTTCGAGTGCATGCACGACATCCGCGACGCCGTCCGCAAAGGCCGTGATCGGCGCTTGCCGGCCGCTCGACTTGCCGTGCGCCACATGATCGAACACTACCACCTGGTATCCCTCGGCGATGCAGGCTGCCGTCCACGACGCAAACTGGCCGCCCCGTCCGCCCCAACCATGGCTGAACACGATGGCGGGCCGGTGTGGCGATCCGTACCGCCAGGCCTGCAGCACTTCCCCGTTGCTGCGAACCTGGAACGGCTGCGCGCCGGAGAGCGCGGCGTTCTCGCGAGCCGGGGCTCGGTGGCGGGGCGGTGTGATGAACCATTCTGCAGCCCGCTGGACGGTCCAGGCCGGGGCGATCCAGCCGGCGGCGCGGACCGCCATCCGTCGCGCTGCGGCCTCGATCGTGTGTCGAACGATCGTGCTATTTTTGAACAGGGGAAGTGCAAGCGAGTGCATGGCGTGCTCCAGTCAGCTGTGGGAATCAGGCTGCGCGTCGGCGCGAACGCGCGGCGAGCGGGACGGGGGTTGCGGCATCGCGCACGAGGCGTTCGAATGCAAGGCGCGCATGGTGCGCGGCGAGATCGTCGCGGAACAGGTTGCGGGCGCGGTAGTAGGCCATGAAGATACCGAAGAGTTCGAAGGCGAACTGACCGGCATCCGTAGAAGGCGCGAACTCGCCGCTCGCCTTCACCATCTCGGCGGCCTTCACCAATTCCAGATGCAGGCGGCGCATATGCGCCTCGATGGCGTCGCGCACCGGGCCGTCGCGCCGGTCGAACTCGGCGGAAGCCGCCATGAGGGGGCAGGACGCCAGGCCGCTGCGCTCGGTCCAGTCAAGCCAATGATCGAACAGGCGGCGCAGCCGGGCGAGGCCGCGTGGTGCGGACAGTGCGGGAAGGAAGGCCGCCTCGTTGTACCGGCGGACGGCCTCGTCGAACACGGCAATCTGCAAGTCTTCCTTGGAGCCGAAATGCGCAAACAGGCCGGACTTCGAGAGTCCCGTCTGTTCGGCCAGCCCGCCAATGGTCAAGGCCTCGAAGCCATGCACCGCGGCGTGGCGGATGGCCTGGTCGAGGATCAGCGCGCGGGTCTGTTCCCCCTTGCTGGCGGGCGCGGGGGATCGCAGGCGGGCGGACGGATAAGGCTGCGCGGCTTTGGGCATGGCCGCATAATAGCACGACCGTTCGTTAAGTCAAGGGGTCAACCGGCGGCAGCCGGCGACGCCAGCCATCCCGCGAGCTCCCGCGCGGGCATCGGCAGTCCGACCAAATACCCCTGGGCCACGTCGCAGCCCATCTTTCGCAGCTCATCGCGGGTGTCTTCGTCCTCGACCCCCTCGGCCACCACCTGCAGGTTGAAGTTGTGCGCCAGGTCGATCACCGATCGCACGATGGCCTGGTCCGCGGTCGACTGGCGCATGTGCTGCACGAACAGCTTGTCGATCTTCAGTTCATCCAGCGGGAACCTGCGCACATACGAAAGCGATGAATAGCCGGTACCGAAGTCGTCCACGGACAGTTTCAGACCGAGGCTCTTGAGCCGCTTCAACACGGCATAGGATTTGTCCGCATCGCTGATCGACGCGCTTTCGGTGATTTCCAGCGTGATCCGGGACGGGTCCGCCCCCCAGGTGCCGATCATCTGCGCGAACACTTCCGGCAGGTCATGATCGACGAGATTGACCGTCGAGAGGTTGATGCTGACCGGCGCGTCGATGCCCTCCTGCCGCCATTCGGACTGGTGGCGGATCACGGTATTGGCAATCCATGCAGTGAGGCTGCCGATCAGGCCGCACTCTTCGGCGATGCGCACCACGATGGGCGGGGACACCGGCCCGCGCAGCGGCACATTCCAGCGCAACAACGCCTCGACCCCCACGCAGGAACCGTGCGCCAGGTGAACCTGCGGCTGGTAGTGCACCTCCAGCTGGTTGGTGGAGAGCGCCTCCCGAAGTGCGGCCTCGAGGCCCAGGTAGGCGTGGACCTCGCCGCGATCGGACGGCTCGAACAGGTACTGCGAAAGGTCGCGCGACCGCGCGATGCGCTCGGCGATGTCGGCATTGACCACCAGCTGCCCGGCGTCGTGTCCGTGGTCCGGAAAGCAGGCAATGCCGACCACCGGCCGCACGCGGAACGCCGGTCCCGCCGCGGACAGCAGTTCGCCGCAGACGGCGGAAATTTTTGCGGCCGCCAGCATGGCCTGGGCGTTCGACTTGAGCGCCGGAAGCACCAGGCACAACTGATGCTCGCTGAGGCACGTGAACCAGTCGGCCTCGCGCAACGCCGATGGCAGGGCCTCGCGCGCGGCCTGGAGGATTTCGCCCGCCGATGCGCCAAAGATTTCATCGAGCCGGTCGGTGCGCGACAGCGTCATCACCAGGACCGCCAAGCGCTGATGTCCGCGCGACGCGCTGCCGATCTCGGCGTTCAATCGCTCCCGGAGTGCGGGCCGGCTGATTTCCTGCGCGGGCGTCATGGGGCCGAGGGGTCAGAGCGGTGTGCGCGCCCGGGGGTGATGTGCGCGCGCAAAATCACGCCAAATAGTATTCGCGGGGATCAATGCCGAAGGCATTGGTGGGCAGGCCGCGGCGGATGTACACCGGGCGGTCGGACACGTCGTAGATCAGGTCGAGCATTCTCGGCTGGGGCACGATTTGCTTGCCCGCATCGCTGATCACCAGGACCTTGGGGCGCAGACGCTTGTGCTTGTTGTGGGTCACCACGACCGAGATCTCGCCGGTCGAGAGCTCGACCAGGCTGCCCACCGGAAAGACGCCGATCGACTGGATGAATTGTTCCACCATCTCCATCTGGAACTGGGTGCCGCCCCAATTGGACAACTTCTGCAGTGCCTCGTGCGGGGAGACCGCCTCCGCATAGGGGCGTTCGCGGGTCAACGCGGCATAGGTGTCGGCGATGGCGGCCATGCGCCCGAACACGCTGATCTGGCCGGCGCGAAGTCCCTGCGGATAACCGGATCCGTCCAGGCGCTCGTGGTGCTGCGCCACACCGTCCACGATGTTGCCGTGGAGCATGGGCATGTCGGCCAGGATCTTCAGTCCCAGCTCGACGTGCTCGCGCATGATGGAGTACTCCGCCGGGCTGAGCCGCGCATTCTTCTCCAGGATCGGCTTCGGCAACTTGACTTTGCCGACATCGAGCAGGAATCCGGCCATGCCCAGCTGTGAGAGCTGGTCTTTCGGGTAGCCCAGGTGACGGCCGAAGGCCACCAGGCTCACCGCCACGGAGAGGCCGTGGCCATAAAGATCGATATCCTTCTCACGCATCTTGGCCACCCACATCATGGCGTCCGGATTGCGCGTCATGCTGTCGACCAGGTCGTCGATTACCGGCTGCAGGGTCTCCGCGCTCAGCGCCTTGCCCGCACGGATGTCGTCCAGCACGGACTCGAGCACCCGGTGCGCGCGATCAAACGTCCCCGTGGCGACGCGCGATTCCTCTTCGACGCTCACCACATCCTCATACACGGTCAGCACCACGGCCTCGGGGATGAAGTCCGGGCGCTTGGGCGCTGCTGGCTTTGCCGGAGGCGCGGGACCGTCGTGCGCCTCCGGTTCCGGTCCGCCGTCTTCCGGCTTGGCAAACAGGCCGGAGACGCTGTTGCGCAATTGGCCCCAGAGGCTCTGCCGGTCCGGGCGAGGCAGGGAACGGGCTTCGGCAACGTCGCTGTCGCCGGAACGATAGGTTTGCTTGTCCTGGTACTGGATGAACAACTCGCGCTCGGGCGCATCCGCCGGCGCTCCCGCCGCTTTGTCGCGGGCCGCGGGGTCGGCGCGATGCGCATCGGCCGGAGCCGCTCCCGATGAGGTGACGACGCGCCGCACGATGGGATCAGACGCGCCTGGCCCCGGAGAGGCTTGCGGGGGTTTGGCGCGCGGCGCGCCCGACGCCACCGGCGCGACCGCATCCCCGGTTGAGCGCATGACGTTGACGAGCACCCATTGGCAGTGCTGGCGCAGTTGGGCGAGTTGCTCCTCGTCCTCGATCAGGAAACCCTGGATGAGGAAGGGGGTATCGATCCACGGACGGTCAAGATCCTCGACAAACATGCCGATGGCGAGATCCTGGACGGAGAATTTGCGTTGCATGACTTGGCCTAACCTGGGCGTCCATTGTAGAGGGGTGTCAACACGTGCGCACAACCCGGCACGTTTGTTTGCCTTTTGGGCAGCGTTGGCTTGCGGCGCGCCCCACCGACCGCTATCCTGCCGCCTCCCGAAGATCAAGGAATCGTCTTGAAGTTCGAATTAGTTCATACCGATGGTGCGGCACGGCGCGGCCGGCTGACGCTCAACCATGGCATCGTGGAGACCCCGGTCTTCATGCCGGTGGGAACCTACGGGTCGGTCAAGGCGATGTCCCCCGAAGAACTGACCGGCATCGGCGCGCAGATCGTGCTGGGGAACACGTTCCATCTGTGGCTGCGGCCCGGGCTGGACATCCTGGGCAAATTCGGCGGGCTGCATGCCTTCATGGCCTGGGACAAGCCGATCCTCACCGATTCGGGAGGGTTCCAGGTCTGGAGCCTGGGCGAACTGCGCAGAATCACCGAGGAAGGCGTGTCCTTCCAGTCGCCCGTCAACGGCGACAAGTGTTTCCTGTCGCCCGAGGAGTCCATGCGCATCCAGCGCGTCCTCAATTCCGACATCGTGATGGTCTTCGACGAGTGCACCGCGTATCCGGCCACGCTCGATGAGGCGGCGGCGTCCATGCGTCTGTCGCTACGCTGGGCGGCGCGCTGCAAGACCGCGTTCAGCGCGCAGGAAAACCCCAACGCGCTGTTCGGCATCGTGCAGGGCGGCATGCACGAGCCGCTTCGCGAGGAATCCCTGGCCGGATTGCGCGACATCGATTTCCACGGCTATGCCATCGGCGGCCTGTCCGTCGGCGAGCCGAAGGAAGACATGATGCGCATCCTGGCCCACACCGCACCGAAGATGCCCGCCGACAAGCCGCGCTACCTGATGGGCGTGGGGACGCCGGAGGACATCGTGCAGGCCGTCAGCGAAGGCGTGGACATGTTCGATTGCGTCATGCCGACGCGAAATGCGCGCAATGGATGGCTGTTCACCCGCCATGGCGACATCAAGATCCGCAATGCGCGCTACAAGGACGACCCCCGCCCGCTGGACGAACAATGCGGCTGCCATGCCTGCCGCCACTTCAGCCGGGCCTATCTCCACCACCTGCAACGCTTGAACGAGATCCTCGGCGCGCGCCTCAATACCATCCATAACCTGTTCTTCTACCAGGAAATCATGCGCGAGATGCGCGACGCCATTGCCCAGGGGGCCTTCAGCGCCTGGCGCAGCGGCTTCCATCGCGACCGCCAGAGCGGGCCCCGCTGATTTGCTATAATCGCGGGCTAACCCTTTGAATTTTCAGGGGTTGAGCAATGAGGCGCGCCTTGCAGGCAGCAGGGCGCTTCAACACTTGCAATGAAGGGCGCCGTGCGGCTTGAAAGAGCCTGGCGGCGCCGCCATTTCCATGCATCCGCCCGCAGCCTGCGGGCGACTCCGGAGTTTCCACATGATCAGCACGGCTTACGCCCAGTCCGCGGGGGGCGCGCAGCAAGGCGACCCGACGTTCAGCTTCTTCCTCATCATCGGCATGTTCGTGCTGATGTATTTCATGATGATCCGGCCGCAACAGAAGCGCGCGAAGGAACACAAGCAGATGGTCGAAGGCTTGCAGAAGGGCGATGAGGTGATTGCCATGGGCATGATCGGCAGGATCACCAAGGTGACGGACGCCTATGTGGGTGTCGACACCGGCGAAGGCCATGTGGTCCATGTCCAGAAGCAGGCGGTCACCACCCTGCTCCCCAAGGGCACCTTCAACGACGTCGTCAAATGATTGTCACGCCCCCGCGGGCGTGCAGAGCCAGGGTTTTTCCATGAACAAGTATCCCGCCTGGAAGTACGTGGTCATCGGCCTCGCGCTGGTCACCGCCTTCCTCTATACCATCCCCAACTTCTTCGGCGAAGTGCCCGCCGTGCAGGTCTCCGGCCTGCGCACGATGAAGGCCGATGCGGCGACGCTCAAAGCAGTTGAAGAGGCACTGAAGGCCGCGCAGATCAGCCACGCCGGCATCGAGCTCGAGGGCGAGGCGTTGCGCGTCCGCTTCAAGGACACGGACACCCAGCTGAAGGCGCGCGATGTCATCCAGCAGAAGGTGGGCGACGGCTACATCGCCGCGCTGAACCTGGTGTCCAATTCGCCCCATTGGCTCGCCAAGATCAACGCCCTGCCGATGTACCTGGGCCTGGACCTGCGCGGCGGCGTCCACTTCCTGATGCAGGTGGACATGAAGGCCGCAATGAACAAGGCGGTGGAGCGCTACGCGGGCGAAATCCGCACCGCGCTGCGCGACAAGAAGATCTATTACAACAGTATCTCGCGCGATGGCGACAAGGTGGTGGTGCGCTTCAAGGAAAGCGCGGAGCTTGCCAAGGCGGAAAAGGAGATCGGCGCGCAGATCAATGACCTGGTGCTCAAGGCGTCCGGCGCCGGCGACGACCTGGTCCTGAC
>CAZTYC010000043.1:0-15783 GCA_964617435.1 uncultured Burkholderiales bacterium | reverse complement strand
AGCCGACCTGGGCGATTTCCTTGTTGGTGGTGGTGGGCTTGGAGATCTTCTTCAGCTCGGCGACGATGGCTTCCACTGCCTTGTCGATGCCGCGCTTGAGATCCATCGGGTTCATGCCGGCGGCCACATACTTCATGCCTTCCTGCACGATCGCCTGGGCCAGTACGGTGGCGGTGGTGGTGCCGTCACCGGCCACATCGGAGGTCTTGGAAGCGACTTCCTTGACCATCTGCGCGCCCATGTTCTCGAACTTGTCCTTCAGCTCGATTTCCTTGGCGACGGAGACGCCGTCCTTGGTGATGGTAGGGGCGCCGAAGCTGCGCTCCAGCACCACATTGCGGCCCTTCGGGCCCAGCGTGACCTTGACCGCGTTGGCCAGGATGTTCACGCCGTTGACCATGCGCACGCGCGCATTTTCAGAGAATTTGACTTCTTTGGCTGCCATGATTGTTTCCTCGTTTCAGTTCAATGGTTGAGGGTGCGTTTGCGGCGTTCGGGTTACTTGCCCACGACGGCCATGATGTCGTCTTCGCGCATCACCAGCAGTTCGTCGCCGTCGACCTTGACGGTCGTGCCGGAATATTTGCCGAACAGGATCTTGTCGCCGACCTTGACGTCGACCGGGCTGATCTTGCCGTCTTCGTTCTTCTTGCCCGGGCCCACGGCCAGGACTTCGCCCTGATCCGGCTTTTCGGCGGCGGTATCGGGGATGACGATGCCCGAGGCGGTTTTACGCTCTTCTTCAAGACGCTTGACGATCACGCGATCGTGCAACGGACGCAATTTCATGACTCACTCCTTCGATTGACTGGGTTTGACAAAACTGCCCGCCCGGTGCAAATGCCACAGGACGGGCGGAAATCGACGGTGAGTGCCGCAGGGTGCCAATTGCTGCCAACCCTGCCTTTGTTAGCACTCGACCGAATGGAGTGCTAATTATGGAGCCGGTTCGGCCGAAATTCAAGACCGACGCAACTCATTGCGGGGGAAAGAGTAATATGAGAGTGAGCATATGCTCACCTTTGACCGGCCCGGTTGGGCCGAATTCCGTGCTACTCGCTCAGGGCGTGCAGCCGGTAGCCGCGACCGTAGACCGATTGCAGCGTGTACCCCGTTTCACTGGAAAGTCCCAGCTTGCGGCGCAGGCGGCTGGCATGGGTATCCAGCGATCGCGAGCCGTCCAGCGGCACGTTTCCCCAAAGCTCGTGGATGATCTTTTCGCGGGGGACCACGCCGTTGACATGACGGAACAAGAGCAGGGCCAGTTCGTATTCGCGGTTTTGCAGGTCGATCGGCGTCCCGCCCCGCGTGATGACCCGGGCGACCAAATCGAACCGGTAGGGGCCGAAATCCAGATGTCCCTTCTCCTGCACGACAGGGTAGCTGCGACGCAGCGCGGCGGTCACGCGCGCGGAAAGTTCCACCTTGCGGATGGGCTTGACGATGAAGTCGTCCGCGCCGGCGGTCAGCGCTTCGACGACATCCTTCTCGGCTTCGCGCGAGGTGCAGAAGATCACCGGCGCGGAAAGGTTGCGCGTGACGCGCAATTCGCGCAGCACCGAAATGCCCTGCATGCCCGGCCGGCCCCAGTCGAGGACAAAGAGGTCGAATCGCGCCAGCGGCGAGGACTCAAGCAGTTGTTCCCCCGAACCAAACGCCTCGACCCGGAGGCCCAGATCGGACAGCCACTTCTCGAGCGCCTCGCGGATCGCCGCATCGTCTTCGACGAGTGCCACCGAGAATTTGCGCTCGGGGCCGGCCCCTGTGGAAACTGAATCTTGTTGCATGTCATCCCGTATCGGCGTTTGGCTCCGCGGATACGCTCCCGTCTCATGAATTGTTCACGTCGGGACTCTAGGACAACTGCCTCGGGAATTCACCTAAAGAACTGTCAACTCGACAAATGTTTACAGTCAGGTCCGGAAATGCCAGTTGCAGAAGGACTCAGCTCGACAGGCCGCGCGGGCGCCCGAGTTGGAAAACCCGGCGCAAGTCGCGGCGGGCCGCAAGTTGATCCTCCGCCAACGACGGATCCGCGATGATCGGGCAGGGCGGATTTCGATAGCCGCCGGGCTCGAGGGTCGAGTCGTCGGCAAGTTCGGACCACAGGCCGCCGCGCACCGGCCGGAACAGCCATTGCACGTAGCCTTGCCGGCCGGCAGCTTCGATCAGCTCGTCGCCATCCGGGACATCCGCCACGAATGGGGAATCGCCTTCAATGGTCAGGGGCGATGCGCCGAACGCATGCATGCCACGGATGGTCTCGGCGGCATCCGCGCCGGCGCGCGCAAACGGACGTTGGGCGTGACGCTCGAGATTCCAGGCCCCGAGTTCCCAGGCCGTTTCAAGCGTGTCGTTTTCCAGATCGATCAACTGATCCCAGCGCTCGTTCACCTGCAAGGCCGAGCTCGGCACCGGCTGGAAACCCACGGCTTCGGAATCCTCGCGCAGTTTCACCTCCACAAAGCCGTGCCAGTGCAGGGTGAGCACGGTCGGCGTGTTCGAGTGGGGAATCGCGGCCAGGGAAATGGCCACCAGCGGCAGGCGGTTGGCGATGAGTTGCGTTTCGATCAAGTCCAGAAGATTCACGGTGAATTCCTCCAATCAAGATGCCCATGAACAGTGAACGCTCGGCGGCGCAAGGCGTCGATGACGCAGTTCACATTTCGCCGAAAATTTCATCGCCCGTGTTGTTAGCCACCGCCCATGGTGGTTGCCAGAGCCTCCCGAATGCAGCGACGCGGGGAGGCAAAACCGCTGTGATAGATTCCACGCAATGACCGAAGCACCCCCGCAAGACCGCAATGCCCCGTGGGTGCGCCGTTCGCGCGCCGCGGTGTGGCATCCCTGCACGCAGATGAAGCACCATGAGACGCTGCCGCTGCTGCCGGTGGTCGCGGGCGAGGGGCCGTGGCTTATCGACGCCAACGGCACGCGCTACCTCGACGCCTGTTCCTCGTGGTGGACCAACCTGTTCGGGCATGCGCATCCGGCCATCAACGCCGCGCTTCGCGACCAGCTTTCCAAGATCGAGCACGTCATGCTGGCCGGCTGCACGCATGCGCCCGCCATCGAGCTTTCAGAACGGCTGGCGGCGCTCACCGGCCTCGGGCATGCGTTCTACGGCAGCGATGGCGCGTCGGCCGTCGAGATCGCGCTCAAGATGAGTTTTCACTACTGGCGCAATGCCGGAAAGCCGGGCAAGCGGCGCTTCGTGAGCCTGCGCGACAGCTATCACGGCGAAACGCTGGGTGCCTTGGCGGTGACGGACGTGGCGATCTTCCGCGACGCCTATGGCCCGCTGCTGGCGGAGAATATTCTCACGACAAACCCCAGCATTGGCGGGCATTTCGAGCCAATTTCGTCCCAAACGCCGCACCAGTCCTCGGGTTTCAGTCCTGCGCCGGAGGATGCCGCCGCGGCGGCCCTCGGCGACCTCGAGGCCCTGCTCCTCGAGAGACATGCGGAAATCGCCGCGCTCATCGTGGAGCCGCTGGTGCAGGGCGCGGCCGGCATGCGCATGTACCACCCGGCATTCCTCGCAGGTGCCCGCGCACTGTGCGATCGCCTGGGCGTGCACCTCATCGCCGACGAGATCATGACCGGCTTTGGCCGCACCGGCACGATGTTCGCCGTCGAGCAGGCGGGCGTGCGGCCGGACTTCATGTGCCTGTCCAAGGGGCTGACCGGCGGCTACCTGCCACTGTCGTGCGTGCTGACGCGTGACGACATCTATGCCGCGTTCTACGACGATGCCACGGTGCGCGGCTTCCTGCATTCGCATTCCTACACGGGCAGCGCGCTGGCCTGCCGCGCGGCGCTGGCCACGCTCGACTTGTTCGAACAGGGCGACGTGGTGGCCGCCAACCGCGAGCGCAGCGCGCGCTTCACGGCAATGTGCGCCCCCCTCGCCGCGCACAAGCGGGTTGGCGCCGCCCGGCACCTCGGCATGATCTGGGCATTTGACATCAACACGCAAGACCCGGCCTTCTCGCGCGCGTTTTTTTCGCGCGCGCTGGAGCACGGGATCCTGGTTCGACCGATCGGCAACACCTTGTACTTCATGCCGCCGTACGTCACCCGCGAGGAAGACTTCGCGCGGCTCGTCGACGTCAGCCTGAACATCCTCGACGGGTTGCCTTCGTGAAGGCGATTTGGCGAACAGGCTTGGTCGCGCTGATCTTGATGGCGGCGATCGTCTGGGCGCAGGACACGCCGCGCGAGCCGAAGGCGTCCCGGTTGCCGCCGCCGGTGGCCGAGGTTCTCGCGCGTGCGCAGGTGCCGCCGGAGAGTGTCGCGCTGGTGATCCGCGAGGTTGGCGCGGCGGAGGCACGCTGGTCGCACAATGCGGACCGGCCGATGAACCCGGCTTCGGTAATCAAGCTGCTCACCACCTACGCGGCGCTGGAAATGCTCGGCCCCGCCTTCACCTGGAAGACGGAAGTGCTCACCACAGCCGACCTGCGCGGGCCGTCGCTGACCGGCGATCTCATCCTCAAGGGCAGTGGCGACCCGAAGTTCACTGCGGAGCGATTTGAAAAGCTCCTCAAGCAAATCATCGACCGTGGCATCAACAATATTCGCGGCGACCTGGTGCTCGACACGTCCCTTTTCGAGCCGATCGCGCACGATCCGGCGGCCTTCGACGGCGAGCCGCTCAAGGCCTACAACGCCGGCCCCGATGCGCTGATGCTGCAGGGCAAGGCCGTCCGTTTCGGCTTCGCGCCGCGGTTTGACGGCAGTGGCGTTGTGATCTGGACCGAACCGCGCCTGGCCCAGCTTGAAGTGAACAACCGCCTGAAGCTGACCGAAGGGGCCTGCGGCGATTGGCGCAACCGCATCGTGCTCGATGTGCGCACGCCCGAACCCACGCAACTGAAGGTGGCGTTCACCGGCAACTACCCGAAATCGTGCGCTGAACAGGCCTGGCCGATCGCGCTGCTGGACCCGGCGCGATTTGTGGGCGGCGCGTTCGCCAAGACCTGGTCGGCGCTGGGCGGCACCTGGCAGGGCGCCGTGCGTGTCGCGCCGGCGCCCGCGGAGGCCAGGGTTCTCGCGGTGACCGAAAGCGTGCCGCTCGCCGAGATCGTGCGCGACATCAACAAGAACTCCAACAATCCGATGGCGCGCCAGCTTTACCTCGCACTTTCAGCCGACGGCAATGGTCCAGCGAGCGTGGCCCGGTCGACCGAGCGCGTGCGCGAATGGCTCGCCAGGAAGGGCATCGCCGCGCCTGAATTGGTCGTTGAGAATGGGTCCGGCCTGTCGCGAACGGAACGCCTCAGCGCCCACACGATTGGCTCGCTGCTGGCAATGGCGTGGAAGTCGGCGGTCATGCCGGAGTTCATCTCCTCGCTTCCGGTGCTCGGCGTCGACGGCACCTTCCGGCGGCGGTTGCGCAGCGAATCGGTGGCGGGCCAGGCGCACATCAAGGGCGGCACCCTCAACGATGTTCGCGCCGTGGCCGGTTACGTGCTCGACCCGCAGGGCCGCCGGTGGATCGTGGCCTTCATGATCCAGCACCCCAACGCGGGCCTCGCCCAAAGCGCCCAGGACGCCCTACTCCGGTGGCTGGCGCAGGGAGCCGCGGCCGATGAGGCGAAGTTGAATCAGTAAAGCGGCAGCGTGGTCAGGATGTGGGTCCCGGCATCGGCCGGCACATCTTCGCCGGATCGGCGCAGGCCCGGGCGCCGGCGGTCCACGACTTCGCCGACCAGCACCACCATGCGCCCTTCGAGTTCGAAGGCGCACGACAGCGTGACCGCGCGGCCGATGGCGTGCGAGGCTTCGAGGGCACGGAATACATGCACCTGCTTGGGCGCGGCCAGGGCGGCGGTCAGCACGCCGCGCATTGCCGTGAGCGGCGACGCGGTGCCGTCCGCGGACCAGCTGGCCGCCTCGAAACTGCGCGTGTCGATCAGGTCCACGACCATGCGCTCATGCTCGTCGGCGTCGCGTCCGGCCAGTTCGCTGGTGACCAGGTACACGCGAAGCACCGTAGGCAGCGAACGGAATTTTTCCGTCGCGCGATGAAAGCTCGTGCCGGCGCAAAGATCGCGCACGGCCAGGTTGAGCGCGTGGGAGAACACGTCGAGTTCGCCGGCCTCCTCCGTGGATTGGCGCCATTGCTGTCGCGTGAGGTAATCGGCAAACAGGCTCTTGAACATCGCGTCGCAAAGGCCGCTGGGCACGGCGGCCAGGCCCGGGCGCGCGAAATAGAATCCCTGCACGAAATCGGCGCCCGATTCGAGCGCCAGCAGCGCCTCGTCGCGGCTCTCGATGCCCTCGACGACGACCTTGGCGCCGCATTCGTGGATCAGGTTGACGGTATTGAGCATCACGCGCCGCGCGTGCGCGTCGCGCACGGCGGAGGCATTGACGCTGCGGTCGATCTTGACGAAGTCCGGCTTGAGGCGCCAGAGGCGGTCGAAGTTGGAATAGCCGATGCCGAAGTCGTCGATCGCGATCTTGCAGCCGAGCGAACGGTACAGGTCCACTGCGTCGGCCAGCTTGGTCTCGTCCGACACGCCGGTCTCAAGGATTTCGATGACCACGCGCTCGGCGGGCACGCCATAGGCTGCGAGCAGGCGCCGGAACACGTCGGGGTGGTGCGGATCCTCGATCGCGGCTTCCGGGTAGGCGTTGATGAACAGCAGCGGGTTGTCGCGGTCGATGTTGGCGAAGTTGCGCAGGTGCAGTCCGCGGCACAGCCAATCGAGGTACAGGCTGCTGCCCTCCTGCTCGGCCAGCGAGAACACCGTTTGCGGGTTGGTCAGCATGCCGGTGCTGCCGCGCGCGGTCAGCAGGGCCTCATACGCCACGCAACGCTGTTCGGCCACGTTGAACAACGGCTGGAAATGGGAGGACAGCGAGAACTGCCGGTGATCGCAATGCGCCCAACCGGTTCCGGCGGGCACCGCGCGCGCGATCCGTTCATAACTGGCGTCGAGCCCTGCGCGCTCGTCGAGCGCGATCGAGGAACTGATGACGGGAAAACGGCGGAGAGCTGCGTTCATGCGTGCGGCACCGGCGGGTTGAACAAGGCCCCCATGCTGCGTTTTCACTGTTAACTGTTGATTTCAATCCCCCGATCTGCGAATTACATTTGAAACACAGGCGCGCGTCGCCGTGAGGGTGGCCCATATGAATCAAGGGCTTGCATGGTTACGACCGCAAGCACGCCAGGCGTCAATGGTTAAATTCTGTGTCGCCGGAAGTTTCCAGCGGGCGCAAAAAAATCTTGGACAGCGCTTCGGCCAGGCTGTGCGCGGCGTAGGGCTTGCGCAGGACCGTCGTGACCCC
The DNA here is from genome assembly GCA_964617435.1 of uncultured Burkholderiales bacterium. Classification (GTDB taxonomy): domain Bacteria; phylum Pseudomonadota; class Gammaproteobacteria; order Burkholderiales; family Usitatibacteraceae; genus UKL13-2. The sequence continues at coordinate 8,481 of CAZTYC010000043.1, read as the reverse complement.
CGCTTGTTGCGCGCGCAATTCAAATCCCGGCCCGCCGTAGCCGGTGACGATCACCACGGGCAGGTCGATGCCGGCCTCCCGCAAGCGCATGGCCACCTGGGTCCCGGTGAGCCCCGGCATCACCTCGTCGGACAACACCGCATCGAAGCGATCGGGTGCGCTGAGCATCGTCTCGAGCGCTGCCTCGCTGGACGTGAAGCCGGCCACCTGGTAGCCCAGGCCGGCCAGGATTTCCTCGGCCAATTCCAGCAACGCGGGTTCGTCGTCGATGATCAGGATGCGCTCATCGCGCCCGCGCGGCAGATCCGGCGCGCGCGGCGGAAGCGCCTCTGCCTCGAGCGTCGAGTACGGCAGCCATACGCGGAATGTGCTGCCTTGTCCCGGCGCGCTGGCGACTTCGATCCCGCCGCCGTGCGCGCGCGCGATCGACAGCGCCAACGGCAGTCCGAATCCGGTCCCGCGCCCGGCAGCCTTGGTCGTGAAGAACGGCTCGAACATGCGCTGTTGGGTTTGCTCGTCGATGCCGGATCCGTGATCGGTGAACGCAATGCGTACGTAGTCGCCGGCCGGCACCGGGCCCTGCACCAGGGTCAGGGGTGAGTGCAAAAGCATGCGGTCGATCGTGATGTCCAGCCGGCCGCCGGATTCCATGCTTTGCAGGCCGTTGGTCGCAAGGTTCATGAACAGCTGGTGCAGCTCGATCGCGTTGCCGCGCACGCGGGTCTCCTCCGCCGCGGGGGCTGTCACGGCCACCTCATGCGGCGTCGAACCGCGCAGCAGCGCGGCGATTTCCTCGACCAGGTCTACGGCCATCACGGGCATGCGCTCACTGGTGCTCTTGCGGCTGAACGCCAGGATCTGCGCCACCATTTGGCGGCCCCGCTCGGCCGCGGTGAGGAGGGTGTCGAGATAGCGGGCCAGCTTGTCGTCCGCGCCCGCGCGTCGCCGCGCCATTTCGCCGTAACCGAGAATGGAAGCCAGGATGTTGTTGAAGTCGTGCGCGATGCCGCCGGCGAGGCTGCCGATGGCCTCCATCTTCTGGGCCTGCCGGAGTTCCGCCTCCAGGTGCGCGCGCTCGGCGGCGGCACGGCGCTTTTCCGTGATGTCTTCGACAAAGCCGACGATGCGCCGGCCATGGGCGCGCCCCAGGGACAACGGCGAGGCGGGGGCTTCGACCGAATACGCCCGCACGCTGGCGCGCATCCATTGCCCGTCGCCGCGCAGCACGCGGTATTCGAGATCGGCCGCGTACAGGCTTCCATCGGCCAGCCGGCGGCGCATGTCGAGGAGGTGGGATTGGTCCTCCGGATGGATGCGTGCCGTCCACCGGGCCGTGTCGGCCATGTCGTGCGCGTCGAGCCCCATGACGCGCCGCGTGTCGCCACCCCAGACGATCCTGCCACCGACGGTGTCCATTTCAAACACCACGTTGCCGGACGCCTCGATGGCCGCCGCGAACCGGTGGCGCCAGGACTCGTTGTCGGCCAGCGCATCCTGGAATTCGGTCATCAGCGCGGCACCGACGAGCACCATCATGCCCACCATGCCGATGTAAAGCTGCAGCGCAAGCACCGTTTCGCGCTGGCCGCTGGAGCCGACCACGAACGGCCCCAAACCGCCGGTGGTGTGCCAGATGGCAATCGCCGCGTAGGTGGTGAGCGCGAGCGACGCCCCCCGCAGGCCGAAGCGCAAAGCGGCCCAGACCAGCAGGGGGATGGTGAAGTACTGCACCTGCGGGACCCAGCCCTTGGCGTCCGGCGCGAGACCGAAGACCGCATGCGTGACGCCCACCAGCGTCGCGTAGAGGAGCACCGCCTCGGCGGTGCGGCCGGACAGCGTTTGCGGAAGGCGCTGGCGCCCCTCCTTGGAGAAGGCCAGCATGAGCGGAGCCACGCAGAGGATCCCCAGCATGTCGGCGATGAACAACGCGCGGAACAGCACCTCGAACGGCTCGCCTGCGGACAACTGCTCGTCAAACGCGCCGAGAAAGGACATCAGCAGCGTGACGAGCGTGACCACCAGCAGGAACGACGCCATGCCCTTGAGCGTGTCGAGCATCTGCGGCAGTGCGAAATACTTGCGCATCAGCCACGCCGCAAGCGCGGGCTGCGCCACGTTCATGCCGACGAATCCGTCGATGCGCACCGAGTAGCCGCTCAGCAGGCCCCCGGCGGTGTTGGCGATGAGGATCATGGCGCAATAGGCCGGCCACTCGCGGTAACGGACCCGCATCAGCACCGCCAGCGCGAGGCCGTCCGCCGGCCAGACGCAAGCGGCGATCCCCGCGCGATAGGGAAGGGAGACGGCAAACCGGAACAGCAGCACATACACCGCGCCGAACGCCAGCACCCAGAACAGCAGTCGCGTGCGCTCGCCCACGGCCCAACGGGGCGCGGCGCCGGAATCGCGGCCGGGAACGGGGCTCATTCTTGCGGTGGACGAGGCGTCCCGCAGGCGGGTGTGCCATTTGTGGTTAAGTGTGAAGGCTATTGTATGCTTCCAACATGGCCGCCCAAAACGAAACGGTAAAGCCGCGCATTGTTGCGGTGGACGACGACGCCGCGATCCGCGACCTGATCCGCGAATACCTCGGGGAGCACGGATATGAGGTTGAAACGATCAGCTCCGGCCGCGCACTCGAGCCGTTGATCTCCGACGGTAAGATCGACCTGCTGCTGCTCGACGTCAAGCTTCCCGGCGAGGATGGCTTCTCCATCGCGCGGCGCGTGCGCCAGGCGTCGTCGGTCCCCATCATCATGCTGACCGGCCAGGGGCATGAGGTGGACCGCGTCCTCGGCCTCGAACTGGGCGCGGACGACTACCTGACCAAGCCGTTCAGCCCGCGCGAACTCCTCGCCCGCATCAAGGCGGTCTTGCGCCGCTACGAGGCCGCGCCGCGTGTCCCTGCGGCAGGCGGCGGGGAGCGGCGCGAAGAATCACGACAGTACCGGTTCGGGGGCTGGCACCTCGCCGCCGGCTCGCGCCGCCTGGTTTCGCCCTCGGGCGAACGCGTCGAACTAACCAATGGCGAATACGCCCTGTTGCTGGCCTTCCTCCAGGCGCCGCGCGTCGTGCTCTCGCGCGACCGCCTGCTGGAGTCCAGCCGCCTGCACGACGATGTGTACGACCGCTCAATCGACGTGCAAATCCTGCGCCTGCGGCGCAAAATCGAGGCGGATCCCAACGAACCGGCGCTGATCCGCACCGAGCGGGGCGCGGGTTACTTCTTCGATTGCGACGTGACCGAGTGACCTGTTTTTTGCTGACAGACCGACCCCGCGCCGCCCTTCACGTCCGGCCGCCGTGGTGTTTCCGCTGATCCATCACCTGCAATTCCGGCCGCGCCTGCTCGAGCACCTGCGCCACTACGATCGCACCGACTTCCGCCAGGACGTCGGCGCGGGGCTCACGGTGGGGATCGTCGCGCTGCCGCTGGCCATGGCGTTCGGGATCGCGTCCGGCGTGCGGCCCGACCAGGGCATCGTGACGGCCATCATCGCCGGATTCCTGATCTCCGCGCTCGGCGGCTCGCGGGTGCAGATCGGCGGCCCGGCGGGCGCGTTCGTCGCCCTGCTGTATTCGGTCGCTGAGCGCTACGGGGTGGCCAACCTGCTCATCGCCACATCGATGGCCGGCATCCTGTTGTTTGTCATGGGCGCCGCGCGCCTGGGCAACCTGGTGCGATTCGTGCCGGTCTCGATCATCATCGGTTTCACCGCCGGCATCGCGGTGATCATCGGGTTTTCGCAGATCAAGGACTTTCTCGGGCTGCCCATCGAGCGTTTGCCCTCGAACTTCTTTTCCCAGGCCGGGGTCATCGGGCAGGAACTGCACCGCTTCAATCCGCATGCGCTGATGATCGGCGCGTCATCGCTCGCGCTGATCTACTTCTGGCCGGTGTCCTACGAGCACCAGGCCACGCCGTGGCGACGCATGCTGGCCAAGCTGCCGTCCACGCTGGTGGTGCTCGCCGTGTGGGCACTGGCCGTCCACATGCTGGCGCTGCCGGTGGAGACCATCGGCAGCCGGTACGGGGACCTGCCGCGCGGATTGCCGATGATCGCCATCCCGCATTTCGACTGGGCGACCGCGCAGAACCTGGTCGCCCCGACGCTCGCCATCGCCGTGCTGGGCGCGATCGAATCGCTGCTGTGCGCGCGCATGGCGGACGGCCTGATCGAGGACCGGCACGATCCCAACCAGGAACTCATGGCGCAGGGCATCGCCAATTTCGTGGCGCCGTTTTTCGGCGGCATCGCCGCCACCGGCACCATCGCGCGCACGGTCACCAATGTGCGAAGCGGCGCGCGCACGCCGGTGGCCGGCATCGTCCATGCCGCCACGTTGCTGCTCGTGGTCCTCGTCGCGGCGCCGCTGGCGGCCAGCATCCCGCTCGCGGCGCTCGCGGCCATCCTGCTCTGGGTGGCCGCCAAGATGGGCGACTGGGCGGCCTTCTCCCGGCTCCGCCGGTACACGATGTTCTACCGCGTCACGCTGGTCGCGACCTTCCTGCTGACGGTGATCTTCGACCTCGTGGTCGCCATCGAGGTGGGGCTGGTGCTCTCGAGCCTGTTCTTCATCTTCCGCATCTCCTCTATCACGCGGGTGGACGACCTGGCCCTGCCCGACGCCGTGGCGGCGCGCGTCAACCCGGGCCAGGTGCGCGCCTACCGGCTGTTCGGCTCGCTGTTCTTCGGCTCGGTGAACAAGCTCGAATTCCTGGCCGACCCGCATCGCGCGCTGCCGCCCGTGGTGATCCTGGAAATGTCGCAGCTCATCAATGTCGATACGACCGGCATGGAAATCTTGGAAGGGCTGCACCAGCGTCTTTCGCGCCAGGGCGGCCGGCTGGTGATTGCGGGCGCCAATGAACAGCCGTTGTCGATCATGCGCAGGACCGGCTTCACTGAACGGCTTGGCAGCGCCAATGTGGTCGCAACGTTCGACGCCGCGCTGGCCACCCTCGAGGCCAGGCCCGCAACCGGGGCGCCGGCGGCCTGAATACTGCTCAGGGCCGGCGCGGGGCGCTGCGCGCCGAGGCCCAACGCGCCGCAAGGAAGTCCACGAACACGCGCACCTTGGCAGACAGGTGGCGGCGGCTCGGGTACACGGCAAAGATGCCCGCCGAGGGCGCGGGAAAATCCTTCAGGATCGGCACCAGGCGCCCGGATGCGATCAACGGGTCGACGATGAAGTCGGGCTCGAGCGTGATGCCCACGCCCTCGGCGGCGATGGCGGCGAGCATGTCGCCGTTGTTCGAATGCACGCTGCCGGCGATCTTGACACGATGCTCCGCGCCATCCTTGCCCATGAACCGCCACATGCCCTTGACGGGCGAATATTCGTAGACCAGGCAGTTGTGTTGCGCGAGGTCGTCCGGATGTTTGGGCGTCCCGTGGCGTTTCAGGTATTCAGGCGAGGCGCAGGGAACCAGGCGCATGTCGCCGATGCGCTTGGCGACCAGCGTGGGGTTGCCCAGGTCGCCGATGCGGATGGCAAGATCGAGGCCTTCCTCGACCAGGTCCACGAAGCGGTCCGAAAGCGCGACATCGAAGTGCACGTCCGGATACTCGCGCTGGAAGGCCCCGATCGCCGGGGCGAGGTGGTGCATCCCGAAGTTGATGGAGCAGGTGAGCTTGAGCGTGCCGCGCGGCTTGGCGGTGGCCAGCGTGGCGATGGCCTCGGCTTCTTCCAGGTCCGCCATCAGCTGCAGGCTTCTCTCATAGAACGCCTGCCCGGCTTCGGTGAGCGAAATGCGCCGCGTGGTCCGGTGCAGCAGGCGCGCGCCCAGCCGGCTTTCCAGCTCCGCCACCTGGCGCGAAACCGCCGACGTGGACAGGTCGAGTTTCTCCGCCGCGCGCGCGAAGCCGCCGGATTCCACCACCTTGATGAACACGCTGATGGATTGGAACCGGTCGGTGGACATGCCCCAATTATTGCACTGGTCGCAACAATATGTGGCATCCAGCCCCATTTACTTCAGCTCGAGGCATCCCCAAAATTCAGGGGTCATCAACCAATGTCACATCCAAGGATTCCCATGAAACTGTATTTCTCCCCCGGCGCCTGCTCGCTCTCCCCGCGCATCGTTCTGCTTGAGGCGGGCCTTCCGTTCGAGACGCAACGCGTGGACACCAAGACCAAGACGCTGGTCGGCGGCGGCGATTACTGGGCGGTCACCGACAAGGGATACGTTCCGGCCCTGCAACTGGACAACGGTGAAGTGCTGACCGAGGGTCCGGCGATCGTTCAATACCTGGCGGACCTGAAGCCGGAATCCGGCCTCGCACCCGCCGCAGGCTCGCTCGAGCGCGTGCGGCTCCAGGAAATGCTCAACTACATCACCAGCGAAGTCCACAAGACCCTCGGTGCGCTGTTCGACCCGGGGTTCGACGACAACGCCAAGGCCAATCTCAAGAAGAAGGCGGCCGCGCGTTTTGACTGGCTGACCAAGCAGCTGTCCAACAAGGACTACCTCATGGGCGCGCGTTTCACCGTCGCCGATGCCTATTTGTTCACCGTGCTGAACTGGTGCGGCTGGCTGGGCATCGACCTAGCGCAGTGGCCGGTGCTCGCCGCCTACCAGGCGCGCGTGGCCGCGCGTCCCAAGGTCCAGGAGGCCCTGAAGGCGGAAGGTCTGGCAAAGTAGCCGGGTCAACCGCGCCGCGCCGGACCCCGACACCCTTCCAACGAGACTGCCATGAAAACGCTTCCCACGCTGTTCCTGTCCCACGGCTCGCCCATGCATGCCATTGAATCCGGCGCGGCGGGGGACGCGTGGGCGGCGCTGGCGAAGGCGTTGCCCACGCCGTCGGCCGTGCTGATGGTCACGGCCCATTGGGAGACGCAGTTGCCGATGGTGTCGGGCAATCCCGCGCCGCAAATGATTTACGACTTTGGCGGATTCCCGGACGCGCTGTACAAGATCCGCTACGAAGCGCCCGGGAAACCGGAACTCGCCGAGCGCGCGCAGGCGCTGCTCAAGGCGGCGGGCATCACCGCCGGCATCGATGGCTGCCGCGGCTTTGACCACGGCACCTGGGTGCCGTTGCTGCGCCTCTATCCGGACGCCAGGGTGCCGATCGTGCAGTTGTCGGTGCAGCCCTCCACGGACCCGATGCACCACGTCGAAGTCGGGCGCGCCCTTGCGCCGCTGCGCGACGAGGGCGTGTTGATCGTCGGGTCCGGCCATCTCACGCACAACCTGCGCGACTGGATGATGTCGCGGGGCGCACAGGGCCGCGCACCGTATGCGGTCGAATTCCAGGATTGGGTGAAGCAGCACCTGGACGCGCACGATGTCCAGGGCCTCACGCGCTATCGCAGCGAAGCGCCCAATGCGGTGCGCGCGCATCCCACCGAGGAACATTTCCTGCCCCTGTTCGTCGCGCTCGGCGCAGCGGGGCCGGACGCCACCCCGACCCGTGTGTTCGACGGTTTCGAGGGCAGCGCGCTGGCGATGGATGCCTACCGGTTCGATTGACCCCGATTGAGTCGGCGGCGGGTGGAGCCGCTCCGCGCGTCAGGAACGCGGGTTCACATGGGTGCGGTAGCGAGGTGCGTGGTTCGGCCTGGCAACTAAATGACAAGCGCCGCCGCGCCGTAGAATGGGTGCACCTTGCATACATCGCACTCCATGCGCTCACGCACTCTTTTCACGGCCCTCGTGGCCGGCGGCTTCGCGGCGTCCTGCGTCGTGTTGCCACCCCAGGCCCAGGACGCCAAAGCCGGCCCCGCCGCCGCCAAGCCCGAGGCCTCCGGTAGGGAAAGCGCGACGCCTCCGCCCGCCGCAGCTGCGGCGGCTGGAGTGCCGGGTGAGCCGAAGAAGTACGAGACCGTCATCACCAAGGACGCGAAGACCTCTCGCGGCCTGTTCCATTATCACAAGGTCAAGGACCGGCATTACTTCGAGATTCCGGAATCCCTCCTCGGTCGCGACCTGTTCTGGTCGGCGGAAGTGGCGCAGTCATCGTCGGACCAGATCTTCAACGGCCTGCCGCTGGGGGCCAAGGTGCTGCGCTTCGAACGCGTGGACAACCGCATCCTGCTCAGGTCCGTGGCGTTCAAGAAGCGCGGGGACGAGGATTTCAAGGCGGCGATCGATGCCGTGGATGTGTCGCCCATCCTCATGGCGTTCAACATCGAGGCCGAAGGCAGCGAGCGGTCCCTGGAACTTCGCGCGGAGGAGAAGAAGGCGCGCGAGGAAGAACGGCTGAAAAAAGAGGCGGAAGGCGCGAAGGCCGGCGCGGGCAAGGATGCGGCGACACCGGAAAACGGCGGGCTGACGCCGGAGGCGATTGCGGCCAAGGTCGAGGTCAGCCGCGCGCGGCTGCTCGATATGCTCGCCAAGGCGGACGTCCCGCCGGGATCCCAGGACAAGAAGCAGGACGCCAGGCCGGATGAGAAGAAGGACGCACGACCCGCCCCGCGCGAGAAATGGCCGGTGATCGACGTGGCGCGGCTGCTGACCACCACCTCGTC
>CAZTYC010000042.1:12221-15986 GCA_964617435.1 uncultured Burkholderiales bacterium | reverse complement strand
GGGTTCTTCGGGTTGTGTTTCAAGTGGTGCCGCCACAGCACCTCGGCGATCTCGGCCATGCCCATCGGCGCCCCGGGATGACCGGAATTGGCCTTCTGGACGGCATCCATGGACAGGGCGCGGATGGCATTGGCAAGGTCGGCGCGGGGCACGGTCGTCGAGGCGGTCATGGCGGTGGATTCAGGAAGGAGGAATGCGGAAAAGGAGGACAACGGGAGGGAGCCGCGATTATAATTGACGACCCGGTTTTCCCGGCATTTCCGAGGGAAAAACCCCATGATTTCCACGCTTGAAACCCACCAGGAGGCGCCATGAAAGGCCTGCACATCACCGGCGATCTCTACAACTGCACCCCCAGCGACTACCTCATCTCGGCCAAGAAGCTGAAGGTGCTGTGCATCGACGCCTGCCAGCGCGCCGGCCTGTCGGTCCTCGGCGACCATTTCTACCAGTTCGACGGCTTTGACGCGACCCAGGATGGCGGCGCCACCGGCGCCGTGGTGCTCGCCGAGTCCCACCTCGCAATCCACACCTGGCCGGAGATGAATCAGGCCACGCTCGACGTCTACGTGTGCAACGTCACCGGCGACAACAGCCAGAAGGCCGAGCGGCTCTACCAGCTCCTGATCGACGCGCTCAAGCCCGGCGACATCGTCACCGACCACGTCTGGCGCGGAAAGGACCTGCCGGTCGTGAAACCGGCCAAGGCGGCCTAGGCGCCCATGCAGCACCTGCTGGAGCGCCTGACTGACGCCTCGGGGGTCTATTTCGACGGCACGCTGATCGACAGCATCCGTTCGCCGTACCAACTGATCGAGATCTTCGACACCCCCGCGCTGGGCAAGCTGATGCGCATCGACGGCGCCAACATGGTGAGCGAGGTCGACGAATTCTTCTATCACGAGGCGCTCATCCATCCGGCCGCGCTCTCGCACCCGGGCCCGCGGCAGGTCCTCATCATCGGCGGCGGCGACGGCGGGTCCGCGGAGGAAGTGCTCAAGGATGCCGGCGTGGAGCGCTGCGTGCTGGCCGAGCTCGATGAGGCGGTGATCGACATGGCGAAGGCGCACTTCCAGCGCGTGCACCGCGGCGTGTTCTCCAACCCGCGCCTTGCCGTGCGCCTCGGCGACGGCATGGCCCACGTGCGCGACACGGCCGAACGGTACGACCTCGTGGTGCTGGACCTCACGGACCCGATCGGCCCTGCCGAGGCGCTGTATGCGCCGCCGTTCTTTGCCGATTGCCGGCGCGCGCTGGCGCCGGGCGGCGCGCTGGTGCTGCACATCGGTTCGCCGTTCTCGCACCCGGAGCGCGTGCGCGGCACCCTGGACAGCCTGCGCGCGATCTATCGCATCGTGACACCGTACTTCGTGCACATTCCGATCTACGGGGCGACCTGGGGGTTTGCCGTGGCGTCGGACAGCCTGGAAATCCGTCTCGGCCGCGCCGCCATCGACGCCCGGCTGGCCGCCCGCCGGATCTCCGATCTGCAACTCTACGACGGTGCGATGCACGAGGCGATGCTCGCGATTCCGCCATACGTCGCGCCGCTGGTGCGTTCGTCGCACGGATGATCCCCGCGCGCGCTTTTTCATGGCGCGTTTGCTAACATCCCTGCTCCCTTCCCCACGGGAACGAACATGTTGAAGCGCATTCGCAAGTCGAGTACCCGCGTGACCCTGGTCTTGATCGGCGCCGCCGCCCTGGGCGCCACCCTTGGCGGCTGCGGCCAGGAGGAGACGCGCCGCGATGTCTACGCGAGCAAGGAAGACTGCATCGCGGACTGGGGCAACGACCCCAAGGACTGCGAACCCGCGTACGACCGGCGCACCGGCAGCGCCACCACCACGCACTATTACGGCCGCCCCTATTCGTACAGCGAGGGATCGCGCTCGCCGTCGCGGACCGGCAAGACGATCGGCTCCTCCACAGTGAGCCGCAGCGGCTTTGGCGGCAGCGGGCACAGTTCGTCGGGCTGAGCGTGATGATCGATCTCCTCGCCCCGCCCGGCGACGCCGATCTTGCCGGACTTACCGAACTGCTCGCCGACGCCGTCGGACACGACGCGTCCGTGGGCTACATCGTGCCGTTTGACCCGGCCGACCTGGCGGCATTCTGGGACGGCGTCGCGCGCGACGTCGCGCAGGGGACCAAGGTGCTGATCGTGGCGCGCGAAGGCGGCCGCATCGTCGGGTCCACGCAGCTCGACCTTTGCATGAAGCCCAACGGCACGCATCGCGCGGAGGTGCAGAAGGTGCTGGTGCATTCGACGATGCGCCGGCGCGGCATCGGCAGCGCCCTGATGCGGCGGGCCGAGGCGGAGGCACGGCAGCGCGGCCGACACCTGCTGGTGCTGGACACCGAGTCCGGCTCGGGCGCGCAGTCGCTGTACGAGCGCGAAGGCTACGTGGTGTCCGGGCACATCCCGGAATTCGCCCGCGGCAATCGCGGCGGCTTCGTGGCCACCACCTACATGTACAAGCTGCTGGACCGCGCCGCATGAAGCGCCTGGACCGCATTCCGCGCCCCGACTGGCCCCAGCGCATGGAGGCGCTGGGCTTCAAGTTCCATTCGATCGACGGCGTGTACTGGGACGAGCGCGTCTGCTACCGCTTCACCCGCGAGGAAATCGATACGCTTGAGGAGGCGACCCATACGCTGCACCAGATGTGCGTCGACGCGGCGGGCCACGTGATCAAGACCGGCGCCTACGAGAAGTTTGCGATCCCCGACGCCTTCATCCCGTATGTCGAGCAATCCTGGAACAACGACGAGGACACGCTCTACGGGCGTTTCGATTTTTCCTGGGATGGCCGCGGGGCGCCCAAGATGCTCGAGTACAACGCCGACACCCCGACGTCGCTCATCGAGGCATCCGTCGCGCAGTGGTACTGGCTGCAGGAGGCCGTGATCCCCGGCGAGGCCGGCGCGGACCAGTTCAATTCGCTGCACGAAAAGCTCATCGCGCGCTGGCAGGAGATCGGCGCGGGGCTGCCGGACAAGACGGTGCACTTCACCTGCGTAGGCGACTCCGAGGAGGATGTCGGCAACCTCGACTACCTTTGCGATGTCGCCACGCAGGCGGGCCTGGTGCCGAAGTACCTCGACATCAGCGACGTCGGCTGGGATGCCGTGGCCAAGAAATTTGCGGACCTGGAAAACAACGAGATCCGCACGCTGTTCAAGCTTTACCCGTGGGAGTGGCTGGTGCGCGAGCCGTTCGGGATGAACCTGCTCGATTGCGACATCCGGATGATCGAACCGGCGTGGAAGATGCTGCTGTCCAACAAGGCCATCCTGCCGGTGCTGTGGCAACTGTATCCGGACCATCCCAACCTGCTGCCGGCGTACTACGAACCGCAGCGCTTTGCCGCCGATTTCGTGAAGAAACCGATCCTCTCGCGCGAGGGCGCGAACGTCACCATCAAGACCGACAAGGGCGAGATCGCCATTCCCGGCGAATACGGCGCGGAGGGATTCATCTACCAGGGGTACCACCCCTTGCCGGTGTATTCGGGCAGCCACACCGTGATTGGCAGCTGGATCGTCGGCGACGAAGCGGCCGGCATGGGGATCCGCGAGGATGAATCGCCAGTGACCAAGAACAGCAGCCGCTTTGTGCCGCATTTTTTCGTTTGAATTTGCAAACGCCCACCCACCCCCGGACCCCATAAAGGAACGCACATGGACAAAAAAAAAAAACAACAAAACATACGCGGCATCGCCCAAGTACAGCAAAACCACCCCCACACCGGCGGGCAGCGG
>CAZTYC010000042.1:0-12211 GCA_964617435.1 uncultured Burkholderiales bacterium | reverse complement strand
GACCCCATAAAGGAACGCACATGGACAAAGATCAACTCCTGGAATCCTTTGGCGGCTTCGACGACTTCCTGCTCTACCTCGCCATCTCGGGCGTCCTGCTGTCGGCCTTCGTGGCGCTCTACGTCAAGATCACCCCGTATCGCGAAATCCAGCTCATCCGCGAAAACAACATGGCGGCCGCGTTCAGCCTGTCCGGCACCATCCTGGGCATGGTGATCCCGCTGGCCAATGCGGTGGAATTCAGCGTGAACCCGGTGGACATGGCGATCTGGGGTTTCATCGCGCTGGCGATCCAGTTGATCATCTTTGTACTGGCGCGCATCGCGCTGCCCAACATTGTCCAGGACATCCCCGCGGGCAAGACCGCGTCGGGCTTCTTCCTCGGCATCATCTCGATCGCCGGCGGCGTGCTAAACGCAGCGTGCATGACCTACTAAGGGGTGCGGCTGCCTGGCAAACTCAATATCTGGCGCGGCATCCTGGGCATTTTTGGCCCGAACGCCGCGCCAGGCTTGGAGTTTCTCAATCGCCACCCGGGATTGGCGCCGACTCCCTCAGACGTGCGCGCGCACCCAGCGTTTCCATTCTTCTAATAATAGGGGACAGACCACGATTTCCTCATAGTATGGTCTGCTGGAGGTCACCATTTCCCTCCTCCTTGCGGGGCCGGCCGGCGGTGCCGCGCGTCACGCGCCGCCCAAGCGCCTTGGCGATTTGCGCCTGGAACCGGTTTCCACCCAACGCATAGTTGCCGTTGGTCGCGCTGCGGATTTCGCCGACCAGCGCTTCATCGACATGCGCTCTGAACAGCGCCCGATACGCCTCGCGCCGCTCGGTCTCGGTGCGGCCTAGTCGGCGGTACTCATCATGCGGTGTGATCAGCGGGTTGGCACGGCCCAGCCCGTTGGCCAGATAGCTGGACCAGCGATAGTCCTGCGGCTTGACCACCATGGCCGCCCTCACCGGATTGAGTTCGATGTACCGGTAGCAGGCGAGCACATAAGATTCGCTTTGCGTGAGGCAGGATCGGAACCGCCCTTCCCACAGCGTGCCGCTGCGCCGGTAGTTGCGATTGATGTACTGAACGTAGCGTTGACCCAAGTGCTTCATCAGCAATCCGGCACTGTCGGCGCGCTCCGGGGTGAGCAGCAGGTGGACATGATTGGTCATGAGCACGTAGGCGTGGACCGCGCAGCCGAACTTTGCGGCGAATTCTCGCAGGTAATGCAAGTAGAACTGATAGTCCTCCTCAGCATGAAAGCAGACTGAGCGGTTGTTGCCGCGCTGGATGATGTGCCAGGGAATGCCGGGAAGCGACAGGCGGGCGCGGCGGGGCATGTGGTTGCCTCAGGATTTGAACGAGGCAAGTCTAGCAGGGAATAATCGTGGTCTGTCCCCAATTATTTCTCCGGGGTGAGCAGCAGGTGGACATGATTGGTCATGAGCACGTAGGCGTGGACCGCGCAGCCGAACTTTGCGGCGAATTCTCGCAGGTAATGCAAGTAGAACTGATAGTCCTCCTCAGCATGAAAGCAGACTGAGCGGTTGTTGCCGCGCTGGATGATGTGCCAGGGAATGCCGGGAAGCGACAGGCGGGCGCGGCGGGGCATGTGGTTGCCTCAGGATTTGAACGAGGCAAGTCTAGCAGGGAATAATCGTGGTCTGTCCCCAATTATTTATTATTCCCCAGCCTCAAGCCCAATCGGGTCCGACTGAATGTAGCGTCCCTCTGCCGGGCTGTAATCTCTGAAGTAGTTGTAATACATCGCCCCGATGAGCGTCGCTCGCAATCAGCCTTAGGGAGAAGCGGTCTCACGATGCATCTTTGCCTTTCGGGCTGCCCACCTCCGTGAAGCCCAGGGCATGAAAACGAACCACTGCAGATACCCACTCGCGGCGAGCACGAGCCACTCAATGAGGGGGCTGAAGTACGACGTTTTGACGACGACGCCGCAGCAAAGCTCGGCGATTGCATAGGCCGCGCCGATCGCGGCTGCACCCATCAGGGCAGCCGGAAAGGCGATGAGCACCATTGCCCCCAACAAGAGCTGGCCGACATCGCTATTTGGCTTGCCGTCGTAGGCGAACAACACTACGGCCAGAATGAGCGCAGCAGCCAAAACCCAGGCGCCCCTCCGGTATCGATGCGAGCTCATTTAAGACGGCACTTCTTGCGGCAGAACTTGTTGACGTCGTCGTCGTAGTCCTGGCAGTCCTTGGCGAGAGGAATTCCATACCGCGGACGCTTCTTCTTCCACTCATCCGTCAAGCATGTCTCAAAGCACTCGTTGTCTGGCTGAGTTTGCTTGCAGTTCTCAGGGTCGAACTTGTCGTCGCTTGGCTTCCCTGGACTCCAAAACGGGTTGCCGGAGCGATCCTGTCCGCCACACGACGAATTGCCTTTGGAATCCACCACACATGAGTACTGGTGATAGCCGTAAGGAACGTACTTGAGGGCGAATTGGGCAGCATTCGGGCCGAACGCATCATTTAGCGCGTGAAGCGGCGTCTTACATTGAAAAGACTTGAGCCCGAACGGATCGCTGTACTCAAGCGGGCTTGCCAGCGCGTACCCATATGTATTGAGGCCACCGCCTAACCCGATGGGATCGCTCTGGATGTACCTTCCCAGCGAAGAATCGTAGTCCCGGTTGTAGTTGTAGCTGGTGCCAGTTTCCACATCGTAGTACTGCCCCGGAAACCGCAAGTGGTAGACGAACGGCGTGGTGCCATTGATGCCATTTGGATTCCCCTCCGCCGCATTGTTCCCAAACGGATCACTGTTGTCCCACCGCCAAACGACTGCATTGTCAGACGGTCGCGTAATGGCTCTCGGCGTCCCAAGCAAATCACTGTGCACGTAGAAGAGCTGCGGCGTATTGGAGGTGGTGCCGCCCCCTCCCGATCCTCCCCCTCCACCAGCAACACACGGCGCCTGCCCCGCATTGATCGTCACCCCCAGCCGTGAGCCGTTGGGGAATGCAGCGCTTCCCCAGGTCATGGTGATCTCCCCCTCGATCACCATCCCGCTCTGCCCCGGCTGGGCCGGGGTTTCGGCATACGCGGACTTCTCATTGAACAGGTTGTCCCCCGTCGTCTCCAGATCCAGCGGCGTTGGGAGGAGGGTGCCGTTGATCTTCGCGACCTTGGCTCTGACCTTCACCCCGGTGCCGATGTTGGCACTTTGCTTCACGTAGAGCTTGATCGCGTTGCCCACCCGCAACGGGTTGGTGGTGTTGTTGTAGGTCCTGGTGGCCAAGGTGGCGTTGGTGGTGGCGTCCATGAGGGTGATTGTGCCCTGTCCTGCGCCATCGTAGCTCAACTGGAACTTGACCGGCGTGCCGCTCGCCCAGTTGATGTTGTTGATGGTGACCATGCTGCCCGCACTCTGGGTGTTGCTGCCCAGCCCCCATTCCCAGTCGGCGGTGCCGGGGCGGCCACTGCGCACTTCCAGGCGCTCGAGGGCGGCAAAGGGCGTGTAGCAGCTCTCGATGCTCGGCGGCGGGGCGGTGACGGGGGTGGCTTTCCACAGTGCCATGGGCAGATCGTTCAGCCAGATGTGTTCGGACTGCAGGGTGCCGCTGGCGTCGTATTCACCCATCAGGCGACCGGCTTCATAATAAATGGGGTCAGACACCATTTTTCCCATGCCAATTAAATGGTGTCTGACCCCATTTATTCCCGTTTTTTACTAAAGACAGATACCAGCGGAAATCAGTTCGAGGCGGGAGGCTTTTCTTTATTTTGGCAGCTGCTGGAATGGCAGTTCGATTTTGTTGGATTCACACGTCGTTATGTAGCGTGAGATCGCCATCGAAAGTTGCTCACTAATGTCCGTCAACTCTCCAAGCGCTTCAATCTTTTTATCGGCCTCAACGTGCTGACGAATATTTTGCAACTGGGCAATTATTGAGTGAAGCGTATCGCCCTGCACAACAACACCTGGGAATTGTCGTCCAGGAAGCTGAACAACAGCATAGTTCGTAGGGCTTGAGAGAAGGTGTACAGCTTCTTTCATTCTTATCTCGGCAGAAATGTAATGTATGGTTTTGACGTATCAATGGGGCCCCTCAAAAAATCCTGATTTCTTGGTTCGCCCAACCCTCGCGGGCCTTCCGGCAATGAGTTTCTGACGTCTCGCGGAGTGCACACTTGGGTGCCTCGACCTCCACTAAGAATATTGTCCCAATCTGAATTCGCGCGCGCCGTACCGCTGGCCCGACTTCCAACAACTGTAATGCTAGCCCCAGATCGGTTAGCGGCGTTCTGAATTCTTGCGACGTTACTACTTGATATGTTATTGAGGCTTGCGCCGCCGCCTACAACTGGGTCGCACGCATTGCAACTATTCGTTGTCCCCGCTTCTGGAGCCTTCGGGCGGGTGCGTGGCATTAACAGAGAGGGCGGCGTCGGAGGGGATGGCGGAACATAATTCGACGGATAACCGAATCCATTACCACGAACGATATTCCCTCCACCAATTGCCGACCCTCCACCTGGAGGGATGCCTTTCTCATCTGGAAATGCTAGCCCTAGGGGATCGGTATACCAAAGTGGATCAGCGCCCACATATCCATAGGTGCTAATCCCGCCGTCGAGCCCAATCGGATCACTCTGCACATACCGCCCCGTCGCCGAATCGTAATCCCGGAAGTAGTTGTAATGCGTCCCCGTCTCCGCATCGAAGTACTGCCCCGGAAACCGCAAGTTGAACTTGAACGACGTCCCCGAATTCGCCGGGTCCTCATTCGGTGCACTGTTACCGAACGACTCCGCATTGCTCCACTCCCAAACCTTGGTGTTATCCGTAGATTTGGTGATCGCCCGCGGCGTGCCCAAATGATCGGCATGCACATAGTAAACCTGCGGCGCATTCGTAGTCGCCCCTCCGCCGCTTCCACCACTTCCCCCTCCACCAGCCACACACGGCGCCTGCCCCGCATTGATCGTCACCCCCAGCCGTGAGCCGTTGGGGAATGCAGCGCTTCCCCAGGTCATGGTGATCTCCCCCTCGATCACCATCCCGCTCTGCCCCGGCTGGGCCGGGGTTTCGGCATACGCGGACTTCTCATTGAACAGGTTGTCCCCCGTCGTCTCCAGATCCAGCGGCGTTGGGAGGAGGGTGCCGTTGATCTTCGCGACCTTGGCTCTGACCTTCACCCCGGTGCCGATGTTGGCACTTTGCTTCACGTAGAGCTTGATCGCGTTGCCCACCCGCAACGGGTTGGTGGTGTTGTTGTAGGTCCTGGTGGCCAAGGTGGCGTTGGTGGTGGCGTCCATGAGGGTGATTGTGCCCTGTCCTGCGCCATCGTAGCTCAACTGGAACTTGACCGGCGTGCCGCTCGCCCAGTTGATGTTGTTGATGGTGACCATGCTGCCCGCACTCTGGGTGTTGCTGCCCAGCCCCCATTCCCAGTCGGCGGTGCCGGGGCGGCCACTGCGCACTTCCAGGCGCTCGAGGGCGGCAAAGGGCGTGTAGCAGCTCTCGATGCTCGGCGGCGGGGCGGTGACGGGGGTGGCTTTCCACAGTGCCATGGGCAGATCGTTCAGCCAGATGTGTTCGGACTGCAGGGTGCCGCTGGCGTCGTATTCACCCATCAGGCGACCGGCTTCGTCGTACATAAAGCGCGTGGTGGCGCTGGCCGCGGTGCTGCCGGCCGGCATCGTCTTGGCCACGCGCTGGCCCAGGGCGTTGATTGCGGTCGATAGCGTGCCGGTGGGGGTTAGGGAATAATCGTGGTCTGTCCCTAATTATTCGCTGAGGGGTGCGGCCACCTGGCAAACTCCAGATCTGGCGCGGCATCCGGGGGATTTTTGGCCTGAACGCCGCGCCAGGCTTGGAGTTTCTGAATCGCCACCCGGGATTGCCGCCGATTTCCTCAGACGTGCGCGCGCACCCAGCGTTTCCATTCTTCGAAGAGTGCGGGATGCCGCGCCGCGATGACCGAGCGCTCCCAGTCGGCTGAGGGATCGCAGCGCCAGTAGTCGTCGTGCATCAGGGTCGCCATGCGCACGCCGGACTCCTCGGCAATGAGCGCGCCCGCCGCGTAATCCCACGGCTGCTCGCCGGCGTGCAGGAACGCATCGAAGCGCCCGTCGGCCAGGTGGCACCATTGCAGCACCGAGGCGCCGCTCATGGCGAGTTTCGCGAACGGCGCGTGGTGAAACAGCGCATGCGTGACGCGCCCCAGGCGCTTGAAACGGCCGACCTCGACGCGGGCTTCGGCCAAGGGGATCGTGGCCGCGGGCTTCAATCGGCGGGCCTGCGCCTCCCAGGGGCTGCGCACGAACGCGCCATGGCCGCGCGAGGCGGCGAAGAATTCGTGGGCGTTCGGGTCATAGACCGCGCCGAGCAGGGACAGGCGCCGATGCATGAGCGCGACCGACATCCCGAAAAAGCGCTTGCCGTGCGCGAAATTGCCGGTGCCGTCCAGCGGATCGACGCACCAGCACCACTCGGCCTCTCGCCAGATCGCCCGCTGGCGGTCAACCGGCATCTCCTCACCCAACACCGGTGCATCAAACAGCGCAGGCAGCGCCGCGGCCAGCGCCGCCTCCACCCGCACATCCGCCTCCGTCACCAGGCTGCCATCGTGCTTGCGCTCCGCAGCCACCTTGCGAAAACGCGGCATCAGTTCCGCCTGCGCGACGTCGCGCATCAGCCACTGCAGGGCATCGAGTAGCGGCGCGGGGTCGAACGGAAGGGTTGCAACGGGATGTTTCACGCAAGGGCCTGGCAAAAAGCGCGGCTATCATACGCCCCATCGCTACGGACCCGCGCCACGCCCACGTGCTCACCCCCCGGTTTCATTGTGCAGAACCGCTGCCGGACGCGTCCGGAATGGAAATCATCCTTCACGGCGCCGTCGTGCAGCACATGCAGGTGCTGCGCCTGGGCGCCGGCGACGCGCTCGCCCTGTTTGACGGCCGCGGCGGCGAGCGTGTGGCGCAATTGGTGCAGCTGGGCAAGCGCGAAGCCACGCTGCGCCTGGTGGAAAGCCTGGCGGTCGAACGCGAATCGCCACGGGCCGTCACGCTGGTGCAGGCACTGGCCACCGGCGACAAGATGGACGCCATCGTGCAGAAGGCGGTGGAACTGGGCGCCGTCGCGGTCCAGCCGGTGTCCACCGCGCGCGCCACCGTCAAGCTCACCGCCGAGCGCGCGGCGCTGCGCCGCGAACACTGGCAGGGCGTGGCGATCGCCGCGTGCGAACAGTGCGGCCGCAACCGTGTGCCGGTCATCCATGCGTTGCTGTCGTTCGAGCGTTGGCTGGCCACCCCGGCCGCGGGCGTGCGCGCGGTGCTGCATCCGGGAGGCGATGCGACTCTCAAATCCTTGCGCGACGAGAATCCCCTCGAGCTGGCCATCGGCCCGGAAGGCGGCTTTGCGCCCGACGAAATCGCGGCAGCGCGGGGCGCGGGTGCCGTCCTGCTGGCGGCGGGTCCGCGCGTGTTGCGCACCGAGACGGCCGGCATGGCCATGTTGGCGGCGCTCAACGCACTGGCGGGCGGGCTGGGCTAAACCGCGGCCCGCAGCGCCGAATCCCGTAAAATTGCGCCTGGTTTGCGGGTTTCCCCCTCGAAAATCGCCTGGCACCGCCACCGATTTTTACTGCACAAGCTCGACAACGGCAGTTCGCTTGCCCTTGTCGATTTTCTGAATGAAAAACGACCTCAAAAAACTCGAAATCTTCGTGAAGTGGTTCAGGAGCGCCACGCCCTTCATCCATGAGTTTGGCGGGCGGACCATCGTCATTGCGTTCGGCGGCGAGGTGCTGACCGACGGCGAGATGATGCAGCTGGCACACGACATCAACGTGCTGGTAAGCCTGGAAATCCGCGTGGTGCTGGTGCACGGCACGCGCCCGCAGGTCGAGGAGCAGCTCAAGCAACATGGCGTCACGGCCCCTCTGGTCGACGGTAAGCGCGTCACCGACGACGCGACCCTGAAATGCGTGAAGGAAGCCAACGGCATCGTGCGCATGGAAATCGAGGCCACGCTGTCCTCCGAGCTGGCGAATTCGCCCATGGCCAATGCGGATATCCGCGTCTCCTCCGGTAATTTCATCACCGCGCGCCCGGTGGGCGTGGTCAACGGCGTCGATTTCGGCCACACCGGTCGCGTGCGCAAGGTCGACGTCGAGGGCATCAACAAGCGGCTGGATGACGACGAGGTGGTGCTGCTCTCCCCCATTGGTTTTTCGCCGACCGGCGACATCTACAACTGCACGCTGGAGGATGTCGCCACCTCGGTGGCCACGGCATTGAAGGCGGAAAAGCTCATTTTCCTGGTGGAGACGCAAGGCGCCACGGATGCCAGGCAAAAGCTGCTCACCGAACTCACCGCGCAACAGGCGGCCGACACCTTGATCAACGTGAAATACGGCGGGCAGTCGGAGGACATTCGCGTGTTTCTTCCGTGCGCCATCCAGGCGGTGCGCGAGGGCGTCAAGCGCGCGCATCTCATCAGCCGGCATGTCGATGGCGCGTTGCTGATCGAACTGTTCACCCATCACGGCATCGGCACCATGGTGGTGCTGGAGTCCCCAGACATCCTGCGCGACGCGAAGCCGGCGGATATCGACGGCATCATGGCCATCATCGATCCGCTGGTGGAGCGTGGCATCCTGGTGGCGCGCGATCGCGGCGCGCTGGCCAAGGAAATCGACCGTTACACCGTGCTGGCCGAGGGCGACGAGATCATCGGCTGCGCGGCGCTGCACCCCTATCCGGCCGACAAGGCAGCCGAGCTCGCGTGCCTGGCGGTCAATCCGTTCTACCGCGATGGCGGTCGGGGCGAGCGCATCCTGACCCACATTGAAAAACGCGCCAAGGACAAGGGCATCAAGTCGCTGTTCGTGTTGTCCACGCAGACCATGCAGTGGTTTGTCGAGCGCGGGTTCGTCGAATCCGACATCACCAAACTCCCCGCCGAAAAGCAGGCCGCCTACAACAAGGAACGGCGCTCCAAGGTGTACACCAAACAACTTTAGGAAACCCGCAATGACCCGAATGATCCAATGCGTCAAGCTCGGCACCGAAGCCGAGGGCCTCGATTTTCCGCCGTACCCGGGCAAGATCGGTGCGCAGATTTACGAAAAAGTCTCCAAGCAGGCGTGGCAGGAATGGCTGGAGCACCAGAAGCGCCTGGTCAATGAGAACCGCCTCAATCTTGCGGACATCAAGGCGCGCAAATATCTCGAGGAACAAATGGTGCGCCACTTCTTTGGCGAGGGCGCGGATCAGGCGAGTGGATACGTGCCGCCGGCGTAATCGATTGCCACCACAAATTGCAGGGGTTTCACATGGGTGTTTTACGGAAGGTGGCCAACCGGGAAGAGCTGACCCTTCGGCAAGTCCGCGTTTTTCAGCTTGCCGGTGCCATTGCAATGGTCGGCATATTCGCTTTTCTCTCCACTCAAACGGACGTGCGTGACCCCTTTGTCATTGCCGTTTTCCTCTTGTGTTGTGTGGGAATAATCCTGGCATTGAATAGGTACATCAAGAAGAACGTCGCCAAGTAGCCGCCTTCGAATTTGGTGGGCCGAATGTCGCCTCGGCCCCTTCATCGAGGTCGACCGACGTACTTTGCCGAACGACTCTTCCCCGCAGACCGCGCTCATCAAGCCGTATCCTGGAAGAACGTCGCCACGAGGCTTGACTGGCCCCGGACGCGGTTGGGTTGATGCTAGCGCTGCATGATTCGCACGCCGGCCGCGCCCGCAATCAGCGCCACATCCGCCCCCCGTCTCGCAAACAATCCGTTCGCAACCACCCCTGCAATCTGATTGATGGCCGTCTCCAGCCCCACCGGATCGGTAATGGTCATGCCGCGCACATCGAGGATCGCATTGCCATTGTCGGTGACATAGGGCTTGCCGTCCTTCATGCGCCATTCCGGGTGGCCGCCAAGCTTGACCAATTCGCGCGCCACGTAGCTCCTTGCCATGGGAATCACTTCCACCGGCAGCGGAAACTTGCCCAGCACGTCAACGACCTTGCTCTCGTCGGCGATGCAGACAAATTTGTCGGCCGCAGCAGCGACGATCTTCTCGCGCGTCAACGCGCCGCCCCCGCCCTTGATCATCGCGAGGTGCGGTGTGATTTCGTCCGCGCCGTCCACATAAACCGTGAGCGGGCCGGCATCGTTGAGTGACAGGACGTCGATTCCAGCCTTTTTCAGGAGTTTGGTGCTGGCTTCCGAACTGGAGACCGCCGCCTTCACGCGGGATTTGACCTTGGCCAGTTCGGCAATGAAAAAGTTGACGGTGGAACCGGTCCCCACGCCGAGGATGGCATCGTCGGGAACATGCGCAATGGCGGCCTGGGCGGCGGTGCGTTTGAGGTCGTCTTGATTCATGGGTGTGCAAAGAAGGTTGGCAGAGCGGGCGGGAGAACGCCGAGGCAGGCCTGGGGAGTGCGCGTTTTCCTGCTACATTCTCGCCGATTCCCTCCGGTTCCATCATGAAACACGATTACCTCAAAGCCATCCTCTCCGCGCGCGTCTATGACGTGGCGATCGAGAGCCCCCTCACCTTGGCGCCGCGCATCAGCGAGGCTGCCGCCAATACGGTGCTCTTGAAGCGCGAAGACCTGCAGCCGGTCTTCTCGTTCAAGCTCCGTGGCGCCTACAACAAGATGGCGCACTTGAGCCCTGCCGAACTCAAGCGTGGCGTGATTTGCGCATCTGCCGGCAATCATGCGCAAGGCGTGGCCTTGGCGGCGCAGCGCCTGGGGTGCAAGGCCACCATTGTCATGCCGGTCACCACCCCGGCGATCAAGGTGGAAGCGGTATCGCGGCGCGGCGCGGATGTGGTGCTCAAGGGAGACAGCTATCACGAGGCCGGCCTGCACGCCAAGGAGCTGGCGGCCAAGAAGAAGCTGACTTACGTGCATCCGTATGACGACCCGCTGGTCATCGCCGGGCAGGGCACCATCGGCATGGAGATCCTGCGGCAGTACCAGCACCCCATTGACGCGATTTTTGTGCCGGTGGGCGGCGGCGGGCTGATTGCCG
Source organism: uncultured Burkholderiales bacterium (assembly GCA_964617435.1). Taxonomy (GTDB): domain Bacteria; phylum Pseudomonadota; class Gammaproteobacteria; order Burkholderiales; family Usitatibacteraceae; genus UKL13-2. The sequence continues at coordinate 1,194 of CAZTYC010000042.1, read as the reverse complement.
GCATTGCGGCCTATGTGAAATCGCTGTCGCCTTCGACCCGGATCATTGGCGTGGAGCCGGAGGATTCCAATGCCATGGCGGCATCGCTGGCAGCCGGCAAGCGCGTGACGCTGCCGCACGTGAACCTGTTTGCCGACGGCGTGGCGGTGAAGCAGGTGGGCGAGGAGACGTTCCGCCTGGCGCGCGAATTGATCGACGAGATGGTGTTGGTGGACACCGACGAGATCTGCGCCGCCATCAAGGACATCTACGAGGACACCCGTTCGATCATGGAGCCCTCGGGAGGGCTGGCGCTGGCAGGCATCAAGCGGTACGTCGAGCGAAACCGTGTGAAGGGCAAGACGTTTGTCGCGATCTGCTGTGGCGCCAACATGAACTTCGACCGGTTGCGTTTCGTGGCCGAACGCGCCGAGGTCGGCGAGCACCACGAGGCCCTGCTGGCGGTCACCGTGCCGGAAGCGCGCGGCAGTTTTCGCAAGTTTTGCGAACTGCTAGGTCCGCGCAACGTGACCGAATTCAACTATCGAATCGCCGATGCAAAGGAGGCCCATCTGTTCGTCGGGATCCAGGTCAAGGGACGTGCGGAAGCGCGCACATTGGTTGCGCATTTCAACAAGCAGGGGTTCAAGAGTGTGGACCTCACCGAGAATGAAATGGCGAAGCTGCATATTCGCCATCTGGTCGGTGGCCGCACGGCACTGGCACACGACGAGCGCGTGTTCCGTTTCGAATTCCCCGAGCGGCCCGGCGCGCTGATGGATTTTCTCGACAGCATGAGCCCGAACTGGAACATCAGCCTGTTTCACTATCGCAACCACGGCGCGGATGTCGGCCGCATTCTGGTGGGTTTGCAGGTGCCGGCACGCGAGAAAACCGCGTTCGCCCGAAAACTGAAGGCGCTGGGTTACGACTACGAGGAAGAGACCGACAACCCTGCGTATCGCATGTTCTTGGGATGAAACTCCAGCAGGGGCGGGGCGATCGGGCCATTTTCGGCCTGGAAGGCGCGCGAGTGCTGGGGATTGGAAGCCTACAAGCATTCCTGCAAGCTTTCCAACGGATCACCCCCTGATTTGTTGCGACCCAGCCTCGGCCAGAGGCCGTGCGGTTTGCGCGGCGCGCCATGAAGCAGTTCATGACGCGAATTCCCGTGCTCGCTACTCCGGCCAGTTCTTGATGTACTGCTTCAGGAGC
>CAZTYC010000041.1:0-16319 GCA_964617435.1 uncultured Burkholderiales bacterium | reverse complement strand
CTGGTCGAAGCCCTGGCAGATGGCGAGCCGCAGGCCCCAGAGCGTGACGTGGTCGGGAATGTGCGGGTCGCCCGCGGAGCCGAACAGGATGGCGTCCTTGTTGCGGAGCGCGTCCAGGCCGTCGGCCGGCATCATCACGCCTTGCGCGCGATAGTAATCGCCGCCCCAGCCGAAGTCCTCAAACTCGAAGTGCAGGGCATGCTGCGCCGCGAGCGCCTCCAGAACCTGCCGGCCGGCGGGAACCACCTCCTTGCCGATCCCGTCCCCCGGGATGGTTGCGATGCGATAGGTCTTCATGAATTTCCTGTTGATGGATTGCATGACAAGTTCACAAACAGGCGGGACTTTACGCCCCGAGCGGTTTTCCAAACGGTGCTAAAGTGAATTCATCATTAACTGAAAGTGCATAATCATCGCAATGAAGCGGGCCATTCCCGTCGCCGACCTGCCTTTCTTTTCGACGCTGGCCGCCTGTGGGAGCCTGACGGCCGCCGCGCGCGAGATGGGCATCACGCCCCCTGCGGTGAGCAAGCGGCTCGCGCAACTCGAAGCGCACACCGGCGTGATGCTGGTCAGCCGCACCACGCGCCGCATGAGCCTCACGCCCGAGGGCGAGGTGTTTCTGGTTCACGCAAGGCGCATCCTCGGGCAGATCGACGACCTGGGCGAGTTGATCGGCCACACCGGCGCGGCGCCGAAGGGGCTGCTGCGAATCAACGCCACGCTGGGGTTTGGCCGCAGCCACGTGGCGCCGCTGATTTCACGTTTTGTGCGTACCTACCCGGACGTGGAGGCGCGCCTGACGCTCACGGTGGATCCGCCGTCCTCCGCCGATGACGCATTCGATGTGTGCGTCCGGTTTGGCGCGCCGCAGGACGGGCGCGTGATCGCCCGTCACCTCGCGGACAACCGCCGCGTGCTCGTCGCATCCCCCCGCTACCTGAAGGCGCGCGGCGTCCCGAAAGCGCCGGCCGACCTGGCCCGCCACGACTGCATCACGATCCGCCAGGGCGAGGAGGGCTACGGCGTTTGGCGGTTCACGCTTGCGCAGGGCCGCGGTGCGCGCACCGCCAGGCCGGAAGTGGTGAAAGTGCGCGGGCCGTTGACCACCAACGACGGCGGCATCGCGGTGCGCTGGGCGATCGAGGGGCATGGCATCCTGATGCGCGCCGAGTGGGATGTGGATGCGGAGGTCAAGGCCGGCCGCCTGGTGCGGGTGCTGCCCCAATATCGGACGCCGGACGCCGACGTCTACGCCGTGTATCCGCAGCGCCACCAATTGGCGGCGCGCGTGCGCGCCTTCGTCGATTTCCTGGCCGCGCAGCTCGGGGCGGGGGCAACCTGAGCCGGGCCGCGCATGGCGCCGCCCGCAAACGGGTGCCGCTTCACTGCAACCGCACCGCCACATCGATCACCCAGGTCCTGCGGATTTCGATCACGTCGTAGTCGCGCGCCAGTTCGGGCGGGAAGGGCGGGTAGGGCGCTTGCGCATGCACGATGCGGCGGATCGCCTCGTCGACGTCGGCAACCCCGCTCGAGGTGGCGAAGCCCACCGACTCGAGGGTGCCGTCGCTGCGCACGGCCACGGTCACCATGGGTGGGGTGTGACGGCTGCGCGATATGCCCTTGAGCACGTCCGGAAGCGTATTGAGCTGGATGCGGCGCGCAAAGGCTTCAGCGTATTTGACCAGCTCCTCATTCGGGTCCGCGCGGCCCCACAGGCGCACGCGTCGCGCACTGCTCAGCGAGAGCGGCAGGATGGGCTTGGATGCGGCGAACGTGGCCGCTTCGCGCTGGGCGGCTTCCTCCTCGAGGATGCGCGCCATGTTGCGGCGACGCGCCTCGCGGCGCGCGTCTTCGTCTTTCTCCTCCTGGAGACGCGCGGCTTCCGCCCGCGCGGCCACCTGCCGGGCCGCCTCGATCTTCTCCGCCTCGCGACGTGCCGCTCCCAGCCTTTGTGCCTCCGCCCTGGCCGCTGCGGCGCGCGCCGCCTCCTGCCGCTGGGCCTCCGCGCGCAGTGCCTCCTGGCGCGCTGCTTCCACGCGAGCGGACTCCATTCTTGCGGATTCAGCGCGTGCCGCTTCTGCTTTTGCAGCTTCAGCCCGCATCGCGTCCGCACGTGCCGCTTCAATGCGCGCCGCCTCGGCGCGCGCGGCCTCCTGCCGCGCCGTCTCCTGGCGCTGCGCTTCGATCCTTGCTGCCGCAAGCCGCGCCTGTTCCCGTCGTTCGGCGTCGAGCCGCGCGGCTTCCACACGTTCGGCCTCGGCCCGCTGCGCCTCGCGGCGCTCCGTCTCGGCCCGCTCCGCTGCGGCCTGCGCCGCGGCTGCCGGCGGGGTCTGTTGCGCCGGTGGGTCTGACACGGGTTCCGGCACGGGCACTGCAAATGTCTTGCGCGCGCCGGGGGCGACCGCCATCGGAACGGCCAGCGGCTCTGTAGGCGCGGGCGGCGTCTCCACGGAGTTCGGTGGCGTGGCGGGTGCAGGCTTCGGTTCCGGCACTTTGGCCGCCAACGGAGCGGGCTCAGTCGCCGCCTTGCGTTCCTGGGCTTGCGGTGGAACCGGCGCGTCGGCGCGCACCGGAACAACGGGCTCCGCACGCGGCTCGCGGGGCGCGATCAACGCGGCGTCCATGCCGGGCGCGCGCGGTGCCGGCAAGGCGGCAAGCCTGGGCAGCACCGGGAGTGAAGCGGTAGCCGGCGCGACGGCAGGATCCGGGACCGGCGATTCAACGGGCATGGGTACCGGCTTCGGTCGCGTCAACGTCACCTGCAACCGCGGCGCCTCGACGCGCCGCTCGCGCCAATTGAAGGCCAGCCCCAGCCAGCCCCCGCCCCCGCCATTGAACTGGAGGCTCAGCAGCAGCGCGTGAACGATCAGCGACAGGAGAAATGCGGGCCCGAGCCGCCGGTTGGATTGAATGGCAGGTTCCTGGTTCAGGGGATCGGGGTTAACGCGCGCCGGGCCATGGCCGGAGGCACGCTAACGCTGGGCGCGCCATTGCCGCGCGCCGCGCAACCAGCGGGCGTACAGATGATCCGCCACCTCGCGCATGGCCGCCAGATCGGTTTCAATGCCGTCGATGATGTCCTCCACGGATTGGACGCTTGCGGAGGGGGCCACCCGTTCGGCATCCCAATCCGCGCACCACTCGCGGACCATGTCCGGCGTCATCTCCACGTGGCACTGCATGCCGAGCGAATCGCCGAGCACGTAGGCCTGTTGGGTGCAGGCCTCGCCAGCCAGGATTCGTTCGGCCCCCGGAGGCAGCAGGAACGTGTCGCCATGCCACTGGAAGACCCGGAACGATTTGCCGGCATGCGCCCCCAACCACTCGCGGGCGGTGGCATGGTCCTCGGCCGCCACCGGCTGCCAGCCGATTTCCTTGACCGGATTGACGCTCACCCCACCGCCCAGCGCTTTCGACATCAGTTGCCCGCCAAGGCAGTGCCCGAGCATCGGCAGGCCGCGTTCGTGCGCCGCGCGGATCAAGTCGAGCATCGGCGGAATCCATGGCAGCGGATCGTTGGCGCTCATCGGGCCGCCCATCAACACCAGGCCGTCGAACCCGTCGAGCGATGCGGGCAGGGCCTGCCCCTCATCGAGCGCGATGAGGGTCCAGGGCACGCCATGCCTTTGCAGAAAACTTGCGAAATATCCCGGCCCGTCATCGGCGGAAAAACGCAGGATGAGTATCGGATTCATGCGGCGGATTCTACGCGGGCTCCTGCGGTCCGCCGGCTGTGACCGGCATGTGCCGACGGGGAAACGGCGTGCCGCGCATCCTTGCCGCACGCGCATGCCCGATTGCTTGCACAGACGAGGAAATCGACATCCAAACCCCAGCATGGGCGCGGTGTTCCAGCCAAAAATGGCCGGAAACCCGCGTCAATGCGAGTGTTTCATCGAGTTGCGCCAGCGGTGACCTGCGCGCGGCAGGCGGCCACGCGACCCTGTGCATCCCGGAAAAACGCCATCGGCGTGTCGTAGAGGCCCGACAGTGTTGCCTCGGTCAGGACGTCCGCCACCGGGCCGTGCAGGGGAACCTGGCCCTGGCGCACCAGCAGCGCATGCGTGGCGCACTCGAGCGCATGCGAAGGATCGTGCGTGGAAAAGATCACCGCGCGCGCGTCCGAGGCCAGGCGCCGGATCACACCGAGGATCAGGGCCTGGTGCGCCATGTCCAGGTGCGCCGCCGGCTCGTCGAGGATCAACAGCGGCGCCTCCTGCGCCAGTGCGCGCGCGATCATCGTCAGGCACTGCTCGCCACCGCTCAGGGTGTCGACGGTGCGTTCGGCCAGGTGTGCAATGCCCAGTTTCTGCAGCGCGCCAGCCGCCGCCGCGTGGTCGCGCGCGCCCGGCGAGGCAAACAGGCCCAGGTGTGCGGTGCGTCCCATCAGGACCATCTCGTGCACCCGAAACGCGAAGCCATGCGCGCCGGCCTGCGGCACGTACGCAACGCGTTGCGCGCGCACCGCGGGGCCGAGCGCCTCCAGCGGCGTTCCACCGATCAATACACGTCCCGCGCGTGCTGCCACCATGCCGAGCAGCGTGCGGAACAGCGTGGTCTTTCCGGCCCCGTTCGGACCCAACACGCACCACACGTCGCCGGCCTGCACCGTGAGCGACAGGCCGCCAAAAAGCGCGCGCTGCGCAAGTCCGATTTCCAGCGCGGACACCTCGAGCAATGGGCGCGCCGGGCTCATGCGTTGCGCGCCTCGTGGGTGCGCAGGAGCAGCCAAAGGAACAGCGGCGCGCCGGCCAGCGCGGCCAGCACGCCCGGCGGGATTTCGGTCGCCGCCAGGGTGCGCGCCAGCGTATCGACAGCGAGGAGAAACGCCGCGCCGAGGATCAGCACCAACGGGAGCAGCCGCGAAAATTCGGGGCCGACCAGAAACCGCGCCGCATGCGGGATCAGCAGGCCGACCCAGCCGATGACGCCGGCGATGGCCACCGCCGCCGCGCTCACCAGCGTGGCGCAGGCGATCACGAGGGCGCGCAGGACCCTGACGTTCACCCCCAGCGCGCGCGCCTCGTCATCGGGCAGCGACAGCAGGTTGATGCGCCAGCGCAGCAACACCAGGGGCGCGAGGCCGGCCGCCATCAGTGGCGCCGCCAGCGCGAGATCGCCCGGCGCAATCGAGGCGAGGCTGCCCAGCAACCAGAACGTGATCGCCGGCATCTGGTTGTACGGGTCGGCCAGGTATTTCATCAGCGCGATGCCCGAGCCAAGCAGGGTGCCGACCACCACGCCGGTGAGGATCAGCGCAAGGATCGGGTCATGTCCGCGCACGCGGTTGCTGATCAGGTAGACCAGCAACACGGCCAGCAGGCCGCCGCCGAATGCAAAACCCTGCACGGCCAGCAGCGGCAGGGCAAGAAAAATCGCCAGCACCGCGCCCAGCGCCGCGCCGCTGGTCACGCCGAGGATGTCCGGCGAAACCAGCGGATTGCGGAACAGCGCCTGGTACACCGCGCCCGCGCCGGAGAGCGCCGCGCCGACGAGCATGGCCGCCAGCACGCGCGGTGCGCGGATCTGCCAGACCACCGCTTCATGTCCGCCGGGCAGCGTGGCCGCGCCACCGCTCGCGCGCGCCCACAACGCCCCCAACACCTCGGCCGGGGCGAGCGTAAATTGCCCGACGCACATCGCCAGCAGCGCCAGAAGGATCAGCAGCACCAGCGCGCCCTGCGTGGGGAGATGGCTGCGCCCGCGCGGACTTGCGATCAACGCGCGTCTCCGCGGAGGCGGGCTGGCCATAAGCGTAGGAACAGCACGCGCGCCTTTGCGGCGCACCGCGCGGAGGCCCGCAGCGTCGTGCGGCGGACCTTGGGCATCCGCGACGGGCTAGGCATTCCACTTCACCGCGCCGAGCTGCTTCACGTCGTAGCCGGCGAGCGATTTCGCATAGCGCGCGAATGCGGCGGTGCGCGTGAATGCCATCAGCCCCTGCCAGGGCGCGTCGAAGTAACTTGCGCGCAGCACCGCGAGGTCGAGGCGCTCGACGGTGAGCGGGATGAATTCGAGCTGGAACTGCTGCGCCACCGCGCGCACCGCCAGACCGGCATCGGCGCGCCCGTCGAGGATCATGGCCGCCACGTCGGATTCTGTCTGCGCGACCGGCGCAACGATGTTCAGCGCGTCGTGCGCGATGCCGGCCTCCTGCAGCAGTTTCAGGAACAGCAGGTAACTGCCGGCCGTGGCGGGCCGCTCGGCCACGCGCACCCTGGCGCGCTGGAGGCCGGCCAGGTCCCGGATGCGCCTCGGATTCCCCTTCGCCACCAACAGCCCCTGCTCGCGCCGCGCCCACTCGATCAGCACGCAATCGAGGTGTGCAAGCCGGTCGCGCGCGAACTCAACGTTGCGGTCGATACCCGGCGGGCCCCGGGGTGCCGGCGCGGGCAAGTGCAGCGCCGCCGCGCACGCATGGCCGGCCGCCAGACGCTCGATGCCGTCGAGGCTTCCGTAGCTCATGGTGGCGAGTCCCGCGCGCGACTCGCGCACCGCCCACTCGAGCAGCGGGTCGGAACTGCCGGCGATGATTGCCGGCGCATGGCGCATCGAAGGCAGCGCCAGGTCCGTGGTGTTCTGCCGGACCCATTCGTCCACCAGGGCGCGCGGGAACAGCAGCTTGCCCGACACGCGCGAATGCGGAATGGCCGATTGCGCGACCAGGTCGTACACCTTCCGCTCCTTGAGCCGCAGGTAATCGGCGACTTCCTTGGTGCTGAGCAGGGGGCGCATGCGGGGTTGAATGGACTGTATTCTTCTGCGGAGGATTGCATTATTTCCGGAACGCGGAATCCGTGCAAGGCATCGCCTACACTGCCGGCATGAACGATCTCTCCCAGGCCTTCGCGCTGGCCGCCACGCTGATCCTGCACGCGGATGCCCAGCTGCTGGCGATCGCGACGTTGTCCTTGAGGGTGTCCGGGGTGGCCGTGGCGGTGGCCGCGCTGCTGGCGCTGCCGCTGGGGGCGTGGCTGGCGCTGGCGCAGTTTCGCGGGCGCTCGATCGTCATCGCGCTGGTCAACGGGCTCATGGGCCTGCCGCCGGTGGTGGTCGGCCTGCTGGTGTATCTGTTGCTCTCGCGGGCTGGCCCGCTCGGCGCGCTGGGCATCCTGTTCACGCCTGCGGCGATGATGGCAGCGCAGGCGCTACTGATTCTGCCGATCATCGCGGCGCTGACGCGCCAGGTGATCGAAGATGCGTGGGTCGAGTACCGCGAGCAACTCCTCTCGCTCAACGCCAGCCGCATGCAGTCCATTCAGGCCCTGCTGTGGGACCTGCGCTTCACGCTGTTCACGGCCGTGCTGGCCGGTTTCGGCCGCGCCATTGCCGAGGTTGGCGCGGTGATGATCGTGGGCGGCAACATCGACGGCGTGACGCGCGTGATGACCACGGCCATCGCGCTGGAAACCAGCAAGGGCGACCTGCCGCTGGCGCTGGCGCTGGGGGCGCTGCTGATCGCCATGGTGGTGGCGATCAACCTCGCCGCGCAGGGGATCAAGACCCTGGCCATGAGGAAGCATGGCTAGCGTGGGGGGCGCGGGGCGCATCCTGCCGTTGCGCGTCGAAGGCCTGGCGTTCAGTTCGGGCGGGGTGAACGCGCTTGAGCAGGTGTCGCTGACCGTGGCGCCGGGCACGCGCAACATCGTGATGGGGGCCAACGGCGCGGGTAAGAGCGTGCTCATGCGCCTGCTGCATGGCCTGCTCACGCCGACGGCGGGCCGCATCGTTTGGTCGCAGCCGGATCCGCTTGCCGTGCGGCGCGCGCAGGCCATGGTGTTCCAGCGGCCGGTGATGATGCGGCGCAGCGTGCGCGAAAACGTGGAATTTGCCCTGCGCCTGGCGGGGGCCGCCGATGTGGCGCGCACAGCCGCCGAGGCACTCGAACGCGTGGGCCTGACCCGCCTCGCGGACCGTCCCGCGCGGCTGTGCTCCGGCGGCGAGCAGCAGCGGGTGGCGTTGGCGCGCGCCTGGACGCTTGCGCCCGAGGTGCTGTTCCTCGACGAGCCCACCGCCAGCCTCGACCCGGCCGCGACGCGCGCCATCGAGGACACCGTGAATGCCATGCACGCTGCCGGCACCACCATTGTCATGAGCACGCACGACCTCGGCCAGGCGCGGCGCCTGGCGGACCGCGTGCTGTTCCTGCATCACGGTCGCTTGGTCGAAGACGCGCCTGCGACCTCGTTTTTTCAACAACCGCTGTCGCGCGAGGCGGCGGCATTCATTCGGGGAGAATTGCTGTGGTGAAATTTGCAAGGATTGCGGGGTCTGCATTGGCCGCACTGTCGCTGACGGCGGGTATGGCCGCGCCGGCAGGAACCCTGGACAAGTTCATCGTCGTCGCGTCCACGACCTCGACGCAGGACTCCGGCCTGTTCGGCCACCTGTTGCCCCTGTTCAAGGCGAAGACCGGCATCGAGGTGCGCGTGGTGGCGCAAGGCACGGGTCAGGCGCTCGCCACGGCGCGAAGGGGCGACGCGGACGTCGTGCTCGTGCACGACAAGGCCGCAGAATTGAAGTTTGCGGAGGAAGGCTTCGGCCTCGATCGCCGCGAGGTGATGTACAACGACTTCGTCATCGTCGGGCCGAAGGGCGATCCTGCGAAGATTGCCGGAAAGGACGTCATCGCGGCGCTGAAAAAAATCGAGGCGGCCAGGGTGCCATTTGCCTCGCGCGGCGACAAAAGCGGCACGCACGCGGCGGAGCTGCGCTACTGGAAAGCTGCAGAGCTTGACCCCACCGCCGACAAATCCGGCGGCAAGGGCACCTGGTACCGCGAGACCGGCTCCGGCATGGGTCCGACGCTCAACACCGCCAGCGCCATGAACGCCTATGCCTTCACCGACCGCGGCACGTGGTTGTCGTTCAAGAACCGCGGTGAACTCATCATCCTGGTCGAAGGGGACTCGAAACTTTTCAACCAGTACGGCGTCATGCTGGTCAATCCCGCAAGGCATCCACACGTGAAGAAGGACATGGCCCAGCAATTCATCGACTGGCTAACCTCGCCCGAGGGACAAGCGGCCATCGCGGCGTACAAGGTCGAAGGGCAGCAACTGTTCTTCCCGAATCACGCGGCGGCGAAGTAGGCGGGTGGAACGCGCCGACCTGACAAACTCCAGCATTGGCGCCGCCTTTCAGCCAAAAGTGCCTGGAAAAGCGCGCCAGTGCTGGAGTTTGCCTGGGATTCCCTAGGAGTAACCGACGCTGCGCCGATCGAGCGAGACCGCCTTCACCAGCGCATGCACGCGCTGCCCTGGTGCAAGGCGCAGGCGATCGAGCGAGTGGCGCGTGATGCGCGCGATCAGCGGCGATTCGCCGGCCAGCACCCGCACGTCGACGATCGGCCCGGTCTCGTCGCGGATCGATTCAACCGTGGCGGGCAGCACGTTCTGGATGCTCAGGCCCTGCGGGGCCTCGAGGGCGAGCGAGACGTCGCGCGCGCGGATGCGCACGCGCACCGCGTCGCCGACCGCGGCGATGACGCGCGGCACCGCGAGCGTTCCGCCGGAAAAGGACAGGTGGGTCAACTCGTAGTGGGTGTCATGCGAGGAAACCTTGGCGTCGATCACGGCACCGGCCTCGTGCCGGCCGGTGAGCGGCGCGAGGTCGAGGCGGCCCATGATGTCCTCCACCGCGCCGGAGGCCTGCACGCGGCCCTCGTCGACCAGCACCAGGGTATCGGCCAGGCGCACCACCTCGTCGACCGCGTGGGTGACGAGCACGATGGGCAGGCGGAATTCGTCGCGCAGTCTTTCGATGTAGGCGAGGATCTCCGCCTTGCGGCCGCCATCGACGCCAGCCAGCGGTTCATCGAGCAAGAGCAATTGCGGTTGCGACAACAGCGCGCGTCCCAGTGCCACCCGCTGGCGCTCGCCGCCGGACAGGTCGCGCGGCTTGCGCGCGAGCAACAGCACGAGACCCAGGAGTTCGATGACGTGGTCGCGCGCAATCGGTTTGGAATCGGGCCCCGGGCGGCCGCGCGCCCCGTAGTCCAGGTTGGCTGCGACGGTGAGATGCGGAAACAGGAGTCCGTCCTGGAACACGTAACCGACACGGCGCGCCTCGGGTGGCAGGTCGATGCGGCGCGCGGCATCGAAAAAGGTCGTGTCACCGAAGCGGATCGAACCGTGATCCGGCCGTGAGACCCCGGCAATGGCATTCACCAGGCTGGTCTTCCCCGAGCCCGAGCGTCCGAACAGGGCGGTGACCGGAACCTCGGACGTGAATTGCGCGTCGAGCTCGAACCCGCCGAGTCGCTGCCGGATGTCAACGCGCAGCATGGATTCGCGTGCGGCGCGCCAGCCACTCCGAGGCGGCCAGCGCAAGCAGGGACAACAGGACGGCGACGATCGACAGGCGCAGCGCCTCGGACTCGCCCCCCGGGACTTGCGTCTGTGTGTAGATGGCGAGCGGCAGCGTCTGGGTCCGGCCCGGAATGTTGGAGACAAAGGTGATGGTGGCGCCGAACTCGCCGAGGCAGCGCGCGAAGGACAGCAGCGCGCCGGCGACGATTCCCGGTGCCGCGAGCGGCAGCACGATGGTGGCCCAGGCGCGGAAGCGTCCCGCGCCGAGGGTGCGTGCGGCCTTGACGAGTTTCGGGTCGATGGCCTCGATGGACAGGCGGATGGCGCGCACCATCAGCGGGAAGCCCATGATCGCCGCGGCGAGCGCGGCACCGGTCCAGTTGAACGCAAAGACGATTCCGAACGCGTGTTCGAGAAGGCGGCCCACCGACCCGTTGCGGCCGAACAGCAGCAGCAATGCAAAGCCGATCACCACCGGCGGCAGCACCAGCGGCAGGTGCACCACCGCATCGACCAGGGTCTTGCCGGGAAACTGCGCACGCGCCAGCAAATGCCCGATGGCGATGGCGGGCGGCAGGCTGAGCAGGACACTCCAGAACGCGACCTTGAGGCTCAGCAGGACGATGCCGGCAGTTGCGGAGTCCATCATCACGGCACGGGCGTGAAGCCGTGGCGTTCCCAGACCGCGCGCGCGTCGCGCGAGGCCAGGAAAGCCAGCAGGGGTTTGGCCGCCATTGCAGTGCTGGCGGCGGTCAGCGCGGCCGGATAGACGATGGGCGGGTGGGTGGCCGGCGGAAAGCTGGCGACCACGCGCACGCCCTTGTCGGCCAATGCGTCGGTCTTGTAGACGATGCCCAGCGGACATTCACCGCGCGACACCAGCAACAACGCCGCGCGCACATTCTCGGCGCGCGCCAGTTTGCCCTCCACGCCGGCCCAGGCGCCGAGCGCGGCCAGCGCGGCCTTGCCGTATTTGCCGGCGGGAACGGCTTCCGGGTTCGCGATGGCCAGCCGCTCCCCGCCGAGAATCGCGCCGAGGTCGAGGCCTGGCATCAGGGCGACGGCGAGCTTGCTGCCGGCCGGCGCGACGAGAACCAGTTCGTTGCGGAGCAGGTGGGTGCGGGTGCCGGACGCGAGCAGCTTGCGTTGCTCGAGATAGTCGACCCAGTCGAGGTCGGCGGAGATGAACAGGTCGGCCGGCGCGCCGCTTTCGATTTGCCTGGCCAGCGCCGAGGAGGCGCCATAGGACACGACGACCTTGTGCCCGCTGCCCTCCTCGAATTTGCGTGCGACGGCATCGAGCGACTCCTTCAGGCTCGCGGCGGCGAACACGGTCACGTCGGCGGCCGGGGCGGACACCGGCAGCACAAGTGCGAACAGCAAGATGCAAAGGCGCATGGATTCTGTCGGGGGATCGCAGCGGGACCCCGTAATATACCGCCGGACATAACGCCCGGCGCACCGCTTGCAAAACGGGACGCGTCATCCGCGCGATGTCGGGGCGTTCGCTGGTTGCGGGATCGGCGCCCGGCCAAAGTGGGGGGATGACCTCCCCGAGCGGGGCGGGCGGCTCAACCGCGCGGCGTGGGTGCCAGCAGCGCGGCGAAGGCTTTGAGGTCGCGCGCGATGGCGGCGTCGGTGTTCGCCTGCATGGTGCGATAGTGCGCCAGTACGCGGACCCCGAAATCGGTCAGCAGGGCGCCGCCCCCGCCGCCGCCGCCGGTGGCCGTGTCGACCAGCGGCGACTTGAAGCAGCGGTTCATGGTGTCGGTCAGGTTCCAGGCGCGCTTGTAGGACATGCCGAGCCGGCGTGCGGCGGCGCTGATCGAGCCGCTGTCGCGGATCGCCTCGAGCAGGTCGGCCTTGCCGGGGCCGATGGCGATCTCCTCGCCGAAGTGGATGCGCAGCTTGCTGGCGGCGATGCGGGGCGGCACGGTGGCCCGGGCGCTCGGGAAGGTGCCGGAAACGCCCGCGGTGCCTACTTCGCGGTGCCGAGCAGTTGCTGCAGTTCGCCCGACTGGTACATCTCGCGCATGATGTCCGCGCCGCCGACGAATTCACCGTTGACGTAGAGCTGCGGGATGGTCGGCCAGTTGGCATATTCCTTGATGCCCTGGCGGATTTGCTCGTCTTGCAACACATCCACCGTGTGCAGGCTGGTCACGCCGCAGGCCTTGAGGATCTGTGCAGCCGAGGCCGAAAAGCCGCACATGGGAAATTGCGGTGAACCTTTCATGAACAACACCACCTTGTTCTGGGTAACGGTGTTGCGGATCGTGTCTTGCACGTTCATGTGTTGCTCCAAGTGTTTGTCATTCGGCACGAAAAATGTTTTCGTGCCGAATTGTTCACCCTCTCCTGCGGGAGAGGGAAGGGACGATGAGGTGAGGGAAAGTGAAGGTTAAGTGTTCAGCCATTCTAGCCCGCCGCGCTTCTAAAATCGTCGCGAACTTCGCCCGCGCAGCAGGTTCTTAGGGACTCTCTAAATTAGCCATCATTCCCGCCCGGCGCCACCCTCGTGGTGGTTCGCGGGAATGACGGTATTTGAGCATTTGTTCAGAGTTTTCTTGGAAGTTCCGTTGATGGCGGAGAGTTTGCCGCTTGAAAGCACAGGCTACGGTATGAAGTCCGTCCCTTTCAATCAAAACAACTCACGCGTGATGTTCTTGCTGAACGTCCGCCCTTCGACCGTGCCAGAGAAGACGGCATTGCTGTAACCGGTAAATCGGATGGACGCCGTGCCGACTTCGGCCACACCGACCCCTCCCGGCAAGGGATCGATTCCGCCGAAGTTGGGTCCCGAGGTTTTCACCACCTTCCCGGTATAGATGTACGCTATCGCCCCTGTCGCGCTCGATGCCGGTACCGTACTCCAGGTGCCGGCCTGCAAGGTATACCACTGGGGCCGGCCATTTTGATCGTACACAAACCAAGCCGCGAAAAACAAGTCATTCTTGACATGGATGCTGATCCCCCAGCCTGACTCAGTGGGATCCCACCACAGGTCGGAAAAATTGAAGCCGGGATAATCCGGGATGCGGTTGGCCGGATCGGCCACGGTGAATGTTGTGGAAGCGAAGGGGGGAGCAGCATTGACGGAGCTTTTGAATTCGACCGTATACAAACCCGCTGGAAGCTGTCCCAATCCAATTGGGATTGGCATTATGGGCGGCAGCCCCCCTGGTGCGATGAGGCTAATAAATCCCATTACAACGGTGATCTTGTTTCCGGCCATGTTGATCACCGGTCTGCTCGCGGGCCGGATATTGGGCTGAACCAAGACCTGTAGCTGAACACTCTCGAAAGGGCGCGGGTTTGATGGGACTATGGTCAAGGGATAGTCCTGACATTGAGCTTGTATGGCAAACATGCCCGCAACGCCGACAATCAAGTACTGCAAACTTTTCATGATGTTCATTTTGTCTCCTTTGATTCAGATCGCTGCAAATCAATAGGCCGGCCGCCGCGACGTATCATTGGGATAGGCGTAACCGAGAATCGTCACGCTTTGGGTGTAGCCTTCGGCGCTCATCGCGCTTTGCTCGCTTTGCGGAAAAATCGCATAGTCGTCGCGGGTGGCATGGTAGGCGCGCAACAGGGCCTGCATGCCGGTTAGCGGTGACTTGGAGGGCGGATACAGGTATCCCTCAATGCCATCGAATCGGTAGTTGAGATTGGATACCATGCTGGCGACTTCGTTCCAATCCGTGGAGTAAGCGTGATCGGTATGATAGTTGCCGCTCAGATAGCAATTCGCATGATAGCTGCCATAGTCGGTACGGCACGCATAGCTGAGCCGATAAAGCGGCACAAGGTCGCCACCGGTATTGAATGGGTTCTTGTGCGAGGAAAATATCCACGCCTGCGCGCGCGCCGCAATACCGACGCCCGGAAATTGAAAGGCCCTTTCCCCGGGCGGGTAACTTGGCGGGCCGGGTGGCGCGATGTAGTCGGTGTACAAAACGCCATTGCCGACCGGCGAATAGGTCAATCCGGGCCATACGGCCGGCAACGTCCCGGAAATGGCTGCGCTGCCCATTTGTGGAACGGTCGTGTAGAAATAATCGGTCGCCCCCGAGCTATAGAAAGCGAATAGCGGGGTAAGACGATTGGTTGACGCCAGTACACGATTGACCGCATCCATCGAATTCGGCACTCCCCAACCGTACGTCGCGTCAGGATACGCGGCGCGATTTCCGCTCAATCGTAGCGCGCTACTGATTTCTCCGGCGTTCAGCAGCGGATTCAACGAGCGCAGTATTGCCGCGACCCCCGCAATGTGCGGTGCCGCCATCGAGGTTCCGGTGCAGTTGCCATAACCGTAATGGCCATAACCGGGATAAGCCCATGGGCTTTCGGGCGGGAAATACAGGGGATAACCGTTGTAATAGGTGCTTGGCCAATTGTCGCCACAACGCAAATCATCGCGCCAAGTCTCCCCCTGATAAAAAGTGGAGAGAATATCGACTCCCGGTGCGGCCAGCCCGGAATACATGGCCGGTCCGGAACTGGAACCTTCTTCTCCAGTGCTAATTGACCCCGGTGGCTCCATCCAGCGAGAGTTTCCGCCATCCACGGCAACCACTGCTATCACCCGCGGGTCTCGGGCGGGAAATTGAACGTCTTCGTTTGGGAAATTCCCTGCTGCCGCAGACATAATCACATCGCGAGAGTATGCGAACTGTAGAGCTTGGCAAAAGGGATTCAGATCATATGCACCGCTGCAAGCCGGGTGTGCGCCGTCGCCAAAGCTGAAGTTCAATACCTGCGCCCCTGCGCGCACGGCCCAGAATATACTGTCACTTACACTGCTATCAGAAAGGGCGCTACAGGAAAAGTAGATGCCGCACAGAATTTGACCTTGGGCATTGTCCTGCACTGCCCTCAAGACCATGAGGCTGCAATGCCAACATATGCCGGCCACACCAGTCGCTTGGCCGCTAGGGGGATTGCTGGTTGCGACCGGCGATGTAGTGGCGGCGGCGATGATGCCCGCAACGTGCGTGCCGTGTCCTCGGTAGGTTGCTACCGGGCCACCATTGTATAGCTGGTAGCTTAGCCCGTCGTTCAACCACTCCGGGTGATTTATCGCGGGGCCGTTAGAGGCCGAGTAGGACATTTGCAATCGAAGGTTCTGCGCGAGATCGGGATGAACGGCAGGCACCGTCTGGATGCCGACATCCACTTGGCCGACATAGGCGTGGCCGCGAACCGTGTCCCAAGCGGGAAACAGATTCAGATTCGCCAAGCCGTATTGGTAAAACGGTGGCGGCGAACCGTAATTGAAACCGACGAACGATTGTGTCGCAAACGGATCGGCGGGCGTGACGGATGGCCTGATTACCCGATTGGCACCGACCCAGCGCACACGCGGGTCTTGCCTCAATTGTTCGTATGCCTGCGAGCTGCGAAGTTCGTCGCCAAAACCGATGACAACGTATTTTGGCAACAGGGTTTCTGGCGACTCGGCATTTGGTGCTGAAATTTTCTTGGCAGAATCGCCAGCAGTCTCCAATGCGGGCCGTTCCCTGATCAAATGCCTGGCCGAGATCGGATTGTTCAACCGGCTACTCAGCGCCAGTGATCTCGCATTGGTCGTGGGATTCCTGATGGCATCGACAATTTCGTCCGCCGTTGCCGCATCCGATGCAGCCGAATCGTCAAAAAGGACGATCAGCTCTCGAGAGTTAAACGTTGCAGCAACTTTTGCGTTTTCTGTCTGCGCGAATGAGGGCGACGCCAACGCTCCCAGTGCGATACAAATCCAAAGGGGGTAACTTAAAGCGGTGGTGGAAGGGGGCATGTTGCCTTTGCCGTGCTTTTCCCGGAGGTCCTTGATTGTTTTCAATTGTGTGGTAGCGATTGTGCGCAAGAATAGGGGGTATATCGATACTAATGCAGAAAAAATACTTTAGAGTCCCCCATAGGGGATCCGTAAACGCCTAGCCTTTAGGCCAAGGGCGTTCACCGAATTTGACCACCGGAAACGCGCTCGATTCGCGC
>CAZTYC010000040.1:0-16336 GCA_964617435.1 uncultured Burkholderiales bacterium | reverse complement strand
GCCACGCATTCGATGGCGGCGACCACGCCGAGCATGCCGTCGTACTTGCCGGCGTCGCGCACGGTGTCGAGGTGGGAACCCAACATCAGGCAGGGCTGGCCGGGCGTTGCCGCTTCATAGCGCCCGACGCAATTGCCCAGCGCGTCGAGCCGCGCGGCCATGCCGGCCTCGCGCATCCAGCCGAGCACGAGGTCGCTGGCACGACGTTGTTCGTCGGACAGGAACACGCGCGTCAGGCCGTCGGCCTGCTCCGAGCAACGCGCCAGCGCTTCGCAACGCTCGAGGATTCGCGGCGCAAAAAACAGGGGGGGCGCGGTGCTCATGGATTCGCCCGCGCCGGTTTGCCAAGAATGTGGGTCGCGATCACGTTGCGCTCGTCGCCCATCATCATCAGCGCGAACAGGCGCTCTTCCAGCGTGCGCGCGGCGTCCATGCGGCAGCGCATTTCCGGCGTGGCATCCCAGTCCAGCACCACGAAGTCGGCCTCCTTGCCCGCCTGAAAATTGCCGATGTAATCCTCAAGATGCAAGGCGCGCGCGCCACCCAGCGTGGCGAGATACCAGCCCCGCCACGCCGACAGCGGCGCGTGGTGCATCTGCTGGACCTTGTACGCCTCCGACAGGGTGCGGATCATCGACAGGCTGGTACCGCCGCCGACGTCGGTCGCCAGCCCCACGCGCACACCGGCGCGCGTGGCCGCCGCGAGGTCAAAGGCGCCGCTGCCGAGGAACAGGTTCGAGGTCGGGCAAAACGCCTGCGCCGTGCCGGCGCGCGCCATGCGCGCGCGCTCGTCGTCGTCCAGGTGGATGCAATGGCCGTAGATGCTGCGCGCCCCGGTGAGGCCGAAACGCTCATACACCTCGAGATAGCGGCGCGACCCGGGGAACAATTCGGCGACGCGCGCGCACTCGGCGACGTTTTCGGCCAGGTGCGATTGCAGGTGCAGGTCCGGACGGCTCTTGAAGAGCCGGCCCGCCATGGCGAGTTGCGCGTCGGTGGAGGTGATGGCGAAGCGCGGCGTGACCGTAAAGCGAAGTCGGTCCCTTCCATGCCAGCGCTCAATGAGCATTTCGCTGTCGCGCTCGGCCGACTCCACCGTGTCGCGCAGTTCGGTGGGACACTCCCGATCCATCATGACCTTGCCGGTCAGCATGCGCAGCCTGCGCTCGTGCGCTGCGGCGAAGAAGGCATCTGCGGACACCGCGTGCGAGGTGGCGAACACGGAGGCCGTCGTGGTGCCGTGCGCCAGCAGGCGCCCGACGACGAACTCGGCGATGCGCCGCGCGTGCGCCGGGTCCGCGAAGCGCATTTCGGTCGGGTAGGTGTAATTGCCCAGCCAGTCGAGCAGTTGGTGACCGAAGGAGGCGATCATCTCGGCCTGCACGTAGTGCATATGCGTGTCGACAAAGCCGGGCAGGATGAGCTTGCCGCGATAGTCGAATGCGTCGACGCGCAGCGCCGCGGCACCGGTCGCATGCGCGTGGACCTCGGCCCACGGCCCGCAGGCGCGGATCTTGCCGTCCTCGACCAGCAGGCCGCCATCCTCAAAGCATTGCCACGCCCCGGCGCGATCCGCCGGGCCGGGGTCGTCGAGAAAATGCAGCACGGTGCCGCGCACCAGGATGCGGGCGGGGTCAGCCATGGAGTTCAAGCGTGTCTCGTTGACGGACCGGTTGCGCTTCGCGAAGCTGGACCAGCTGCGCCGCCACGGCGACGGCGATGGTTGCGGGGGCCTTTCCAGCAATGCCCGGCAATCCGATGGGGCAGACCATGCGTGAACAGTCGAGCCCGCGCGAGGCCAGGCGGTGCTCGAAGCGCGCGCGTTTGCTCTTCGAGCCGATCAGGCCGAAAAAAGCGAAGTCGTTACGCGCGAGAATATTCTCCGCCAACTTGAGGTCGAGGTCGTGGCTGTGCGTGAGCACGAGGAACCAGGTGCCGGGCGCCGCCGCCGCCACTTCCCCGGCCGGGTCGTCGGTCCAGCGGGCCTCGACGCCGGATGGCCGTTCCGCGGCAAAGGCGTCCTCGCGCGAATCGACCCACACGATGTCGGCCGACAGCGGCGCCAGCGCGCGCACGATCGCGTCGCCGACATGGCCGGCGCCGAACACGACGATCGGAAACACGTCGCGGCACAGGGCCTGCGAGAAGGACCAGGCGTCTCCCTTCAATTCAAACGCAACGCCGGGTCCGTCTTCCGTGGCGGACCAGCGCGAGTGCGCGGTACCGGATTGCACGTGGCGCGCCACTCGCCTTCCGCTGCGCCAGTCTGCCAATCGCTGTGTCCAGGTTTCGCGGTCGATCGGGGCGATCACTTCGAACAGCAGCCACACCACGCCACCGCAACATTGCCCGAGCGAGGGGCCCAGCGCGTAGCGCTTCAGTTCGACCGCGCGCGATGCCGCCAGTGATTCGCGGGCGTGGCGGATGGCCTCGAACTCGAGATGCCCACCGCCGATGGTCCCCAGCGTGCCGTGTTCCGAAACCAGGAACGACGTGCCGGCCTCGCGCGGCGCCGATCCTTCGACGTGGGCCACCGTAACCAGGGCGACCGGGCCGGTGTCCAGCCAGCGCGGCAGGGCGTCGATCCATTCCACGTTCACGCCGAATTTCCTTGCCGCAGGGCCTTGATCGCCGCCCGCACCGATTCCGGCGTGGCGGGCGCATCGAGCCGGACGGGCCGGCCCGGCGCCACGGCGCTCACCGCATCCTTGATGGCGAAGAACGCCGACAAGGCGAGCATCAGCGGTGGTTCGCCCACCGCCTTGGATTTGTGGATGCTGTCTTCGACGTTCTCGCCCTCGTGGAAGGCCACGTTGAACACCGGTGGGCAGTCCGACGCGGTGGGGATTTTGTAGGTCGACGGTGCATGCGTCATCAGCCGCCCATCCGGCCGCCACCAGAGTTCCTCGCTGGTCAGCCAGCCGAGTCCCTGGATGTAGCCGCCCTCGATCTGTCCAAGGTCGATGGCCGGGTTGATCGAGCGGCCGACGTCGTGGCGGATGTCCACGCGCAACACGCGCGTCTCGCCGGTGAGCGTGTCGATGGCCACTTCTGAGCAGGCCGCCCCGTAGGCGAAGTAGAAAAACGGCCGGCCGCGGCGGGTCTTGGCGTCGTAGTGGATCTTGGGCGTCTTGTAGAAACCGCTCTCCCACAACTTGACCCGCGCGAAGTAGGCCTTGTGCACCAGGTCGGCGAAGGACATTGCTTCGCTGCCCGATACCACCTCGCCGCCACTGAAGGTGACCGATTCCGTCGGCACGCCCTTGAGCTCGGCGAACAGCGCGGCCAGCCGCGCGCGGATGGCTTGCGCGGCTTGTTGCGCAGCCTTGCCGTTCAGGTCAGTACCGGCGGACGCCGCCGTGGCCGAGGTGTTGGGCACCTTGCTGGTGTCGGTGGCCGACAGGCGCACCGATACGAGCGGAATACCCAGCTCGTGCGCGACGACCTGGCGCACCTTGGTGTACAGCCCTTGGCCCATCTCGGTGCCGCCGTGGTTCACCAGCACCGTGCCGTCGCTGTAAACGTGCACCAAGGCACCGGCCTGGTTGAAGAACGTGGCCGTGAAGGAGATGCCGAACTTCACCGGGGTCAATGCGAGGCCACGCTTGAGGAGCGGGCTCTTCGCGTTGAATCGGGCGATGGCCTCGCGGCGGGCGCGGTAGTCGCAGTCCTTCTCCAGCGCTGCGACCAGCGGATCGATGATGTTGTCTTCGATCACCATCCCATAGTGCGTTTCATGGCGCTCGTCGATGCCGTAGAAGTTCGCCCGCCGCACGTCCAGCGGGTCCTGGCCGAGATAGCGCGCGAGATCGTCCACCACGCTTTCGATCGCGAACATCCCCTGCGGACCGCCAAAGCCGCGGAACGCGGTGTTGGACACGGTGTTCGTCTTGCCGCGCACGCTGGTGAGCGCCACGTCGCCCAGGAAGTAGGCGTTGTCGGCGTGGAACAGTGCGCGGTCGTTGACCGGGCCGGACAAGTCGGCGGAAAAGCCGCAACGCGAGGCCAGGTGCAATTTCAACCCGGTGAGGCGGCCGGCGTCGTCGCAGCCCACCTCGTACCGAAAATGGAAATCGTGGCGCTTGCCGGTGATTTCCATGTCGTCATCGCGGTCAAGGCGGATCTTGACCGGCCGGCCGGTCTTCACGGCGAGCAGCGCGGCGATGCAGGCGAACTGCGCGGACTGCGATTCCTTGCCGCCGAAGCCGCCGCCCATGCGCCGGCACTCGACGCTGACCTGGTGGCTGGCCCAGCCCAACGCGTGCGCCACGGCGTGTTGCATCTCGGTGGGGTGTTGCGTCGAGCACCAGACGTGGATCGTGCGGTCTTCGCGCGGCACGGCGTAGGACACCTGGCCTTCGAGGTAGAAGTGGTCCTGGCCGCCGAGCGCGACTTCACCGGTGAGTTGGTGGGGCGATTTCGCCAAGGCCGCCGCCGCGTCGCCGCGCGCCATCTCGACGGTGGGCAGCACATGCGAATTCGCGGCATCGGCGGCGCCGGCCGTGAGGATCGCCGGCAGGTCCTCGTAGGTCACCCTGGCCAGCACGGCTGCGTGGCGCGCGGCCTCGCGATGGGTCGCCGCGACCGCGAACAGCGGTTGCCCAAAAAACTGCACGACGTCCGTGGCGAGAATGGGGTCGTCCTTGATCACGGGTCCGCAGTCGTTGAGGCCCGGGATGTCGGCTGCGGTGAGCACGTCCACCACGCCCGGCGCCGCGCGAACGGCAGTGAGGTCGAGCGCGGTCACGCGCGCGTGTGCCCGCGTCGCGAGACCCAGCGCCACATGCAGGGTGCCGGCCAGTTCGGGCAGGTCGTCGGTGTAGAGCGCGGCGCCGCTCACGTGCAGGTGCGCGCTCTCGTGTGCGTGGCCCTGCCCGACCGCGCCGGCGGTGTCGAACTTGTGCGCGTAGGCGGTTTTGTTCATGCGCCGCCACCCGCAGCGACGGGCTCGAGGTCTTCGATACGGATCGGGGTTCGCTTGTCCCCACGGGTGTCGTGCCAGAAGCGGAGCATCAACTGCCCGGCGACGTCGAGACGATACGCTGCACTCGCGCGCAGGTCGTCAAGCGGCTGGTAGTCGGTGGCCAGCGCCGCGGCGGCGCGTTGTGCGGTCGACTCGTTCCATTCCCGGCCAAGCAGCGCGGCCTCGCAGGCGGGCGCGCGCTTGGGGGTGGCGGCCATGCCGCCGAAGGCCACGCGCGCACCGGTCACTCGCGTGCCTTCCAACGACAACGCGAAGGCGGCGCACACGGCCGAGATGTCCTGCTCGTAGCGCTTGGCAACCTTGTACGTGCGAAACGCCACGGGAGCCTTGCGGCGGCGCGGCAATCGCACCGAACGCAGGAATTCGCCGGGCTCCAGCGCGGTCTTCTGGTAGGCGAGGTAGAAGTCCTCCATCGCCAGTTCGCGCTCGACCGCCCCCTTGCGCAGCACGACCCGCGCGCCCAGTGCGATGAGGCCGGGCATGGAATCGCCGATCGGCGAGCCGTTGGCCACATTGCCGCCCAGCGTGCCGGCGTTGCGGATCGGCAGCGATGCGAAGCGGCGCTTCAGTTCGGCCCATTCGGGATGGTCGGCGATGAGCGCGTCGTAGGCGTCGTTGAGGCTGGCGGCGGCGCCGACCTCGAGGACATCGTCTGTCGCGACAATGGACTTCAACTCCGCAACGCGGCCCGTATAAAGCACATCGCCGATGTCCTTCAATTGCTTGGTGACCCACAGTCCGACATCGGTGCTTCCGGCGACGATGCGTGCGTCGGGGTGGTCGAGGCGGGCTTGCGCGAACGAATCAAGCGTCGTCGGCGCCCAAAAGGTCCGGCCCTGCGCACGGTACTCGAGGTCGGGGAGGGCGGCCATGCGTCTTAGCGCGGCGAGCACCGGTTTGCGGTCCAGCGTGACGCGCGGTGCGGTGTGCATGGCCAGCGCCGCGTCGAGGATCGGGCGGTAACCCGTGCAGCGGCAAAGATTTCCGGAGATCGCGTCGAGCGCGTGCTCCCGATCGAGTCCTCTTGTGTCACCTGTACAGTTCTCGTACTGCGCCCAGAGCGACATCACGAATCCGGGCGTGCAAAAGCCGCATTGCGAGGCATGCGCGTCAACCAGCGCCTGCTGCACCGGATGCAGGGCGCCGCCCGCCAGCGGGGCGAGGTCCTCGACCGTGAACAGCGCCTTGCCGTCCAGCGTGGGCAGGAACTGGATGCAGGCATTCACTGCCTCCAGCCGCAGCTGATCCTTCTCGAGTTCGCCGATGGCGACCATGCAGGCGCCGCAATCCCCTTCGGCGCAGCCTTCCTTGGTGCCGGTCGCGCGGCGATGCTCGCGCAGCCAGGCCAGCACCGTCGTGTCGAGTGCGGGACTGTCGACCTGGACGACGTTGCCGCGGAATAAGAATTCGATGGGACGGTGGGACATGCAGGGCGCGCCGGGGCCGGAATGGCAATGGAGTATTGAAGCACAGAATTCGCCGCCACAGTCCGCCTGCGCACGACAGGCGCTGCGGTGCGAAGTTGCTAACATGCCGCATGCCTGATGCCCCAACCATGCAACGCATTGATGCCATCAACGCCCTCGACGCGGCGGCGTTTTCGCGCCTGTTCGGCCCGGTGTACGAACACTCGCCGTGGATCGCCGAGCGCGCCTTTGCGCGCCGGCCGTTTATGACCCCTCGCGACCTGCACCTGGCGCTCTATGGCGTGGTGCTGGCGGCGAGCGAAGCCGAACAACTCGCGCTACTCAATGCCCATCCCGAATTGGCCGGCAAGGAGGCTGAGGCCGGCGCGCTGACGAGCGCCTCGCAACTCGAGCAGGGCAGTGCGGGCCTCGACCGGTTGTCGCGCGAGGACTTGGCGCGGCTTCGCGAAGGCAACATGCGCTATCGCGAGCGCTTCGGATTTCCCTTCATCATTGCCGTGCGCCTGCACTCGCGCGCCTCGATCTTCGCGGCGCTCGAGGGGCGCTTCCACAACACCCGCGAGCAGGAACTGCAGAACGCCATCGCCCAGGTGGGCGAGATCGCGCGGCTGCGGCTCGCGGCGCTGATTTCCAACTGACCGATCCCATGGCCAAGCTCTCCACCCACGTCCTCGACACCGCCCAAGGCAAGCCTGCGGGCGGCCTGCGCTACCAACTGTTTGCGATTCACGGCGATGGCGCGCGCCGCCTGGTCACCGAAGGCCGGACCAATGCCGACGGCCGGACCGATGCGCCCCTGCTTTCCGGGGAGCAGATCGAAACCGGCCGCTACGAACTGGTGTTCCACGCCGGCGATTACTTCCGCGCGCAGGGTACCGCCTTGCCTGATCCGGCCTTTATCGACGTGGTCCCCATCGCCTTCGGCATCGCCGATGCCAAGGGCCATTACCACGTGCCGCTGCTGGTCTCGCCCTGGTCGTATTCAACCTACCGGGGCAGCTGATGGACGCGTATGTCCTCGAGTGGCTGAACATCCTCGGCCGCTGGGTGCATCTGATCACCGGCATCGCGTGGATCGGCGCGTCGTTCTATTTCGTGTGGCTCGATAGCCACCTGAAACCGCCGAAGGACGCCGCCTCGCAGGACATCGGCATCGGCGGCGAGGTGTGGGCGGTGCACGGCGGCGGGTTCTACCGCGCGCAGAAGTTCAAGGTGGCGCCGCCCGAACTGCCGCCTGTCCTGCACTGGTTCAAGTGGGAGGCGTATTCGACCTGGCTGTCGGGATTCTTCCTGTTGGTGCTGATCTACTACGTCGGCGCCGAGGTGTACCTCATCGACAAGGCGATCGCGGACCTCTCGAAGCCGGCGGCCATCGGCATCGGGCTCGGGTTCCTGGCGGGCGGCTGGATCATCTACGATTTCCTGTGCCGCTCGCGCATCGGCATGAACGAACCCGCATTGGCGGGCGTGATGCTGGTGCTGTTGACCGGCGCGGCCTATGCGTTGACGCATTTGTTCAGCGGACGCGGGGCGTTCATCCACTTCGGCGCGATCCTGGGTACGATCATGTCGGCCAATGTGCTGATGGTGATCATCCCGGGACAGCGCGAGCTGGTGAAGGCCAAGCAGGAAGGCCGCACGCCGGACCCGATCCACGGCTTGCGCGGCAAGCAGCGCAGCGTGCACAACACCTACTTCACCCTGCCGGTGCTGCTGGTGATGATCTCGAATCACTACGCCCTGCTGACCAACGCGCGCTGGAACTGGGCTGTGCTCATGCTACTGGCGCTGGCCGGCGCGCTCATTCGCCTGTTCTTCGTGAAAAAGCACCAGGGGTCGACGCAGCCGTGGCTAGTGGCGGCCGGTTGCGCCTTCATCCTGGTGACCATCGCGATGCTGGCGCCTGCGCCGGCCTCATCCGGCGGCACTAAGGCGGCCGCTTTTGCGGACGTGCAGGCCATCGTTGCCGTGCGCTGTGCCGGTTGTCACGCGGAGAAGCCGACCTTTGCCGGGTTTGCCGCGGCACCGAAAAACGTGCTGCTCGATTCGCCCGAACGCATCATCGCGCAGGCGCTGCCGATGCATCAGCAGGCGGTGGTCACCAGGGCGATGCCGATCGGAAACCTGACGGCGATGACCGACGCCGAGCGCGCCACGCTCGATGCGTGGTTCCGCGCGGGTGCGTTGCCAAAGTAAAACTCCAGCATTGGCGGGCACTTTGAGGCTTTTTTGGCTTAAGCGCCGCGCCAGTCCTTGAGTTTTGCATCCGGGCGCTTCGATGTGGTCTGATGCGCCCCGATCCCGCGAGCCGCTGTTGCAGGCGAGAGACGGCTACTGCACCCGCGGCGCGCGCATCTCGCCGCCGGGCAGTCGCAGCACGACTTCGTACACCTGCTCGCGCGCGTCCCGCACAAACTCGAGGCTCGCCTCGAACGTCTTGATGAAGAACAGGTCCTCGCGTTCCGGAAAAATCTCCACGCGTTCCTCGCGCGACGGCTGCATGTAGAAGCGGCCGTCGGCCTCGAACACGTCCAGCGTCGCCAGCGGCGTGAGCCGGTAGCGGCCCGCGTACGGCGCGAACTGCGCGCCCGACAGCGGCTGCACCGCCTTGATGGGCGGCGGGACGGCGCTGGTGCGCGCCGCCTTCTGGGTGCCGATGGCCTGGCGGACTTCCACGGCCGCCGTCACGCCGCGCAGGTCGGGCTCGAATCGCAGGTAGGTCAGGGTGTCGTTGTCGAAGAACTCGTGCGCCGTTGCGGCTGACATCTCCTGCCGCACGCCACCCGGGCGCTGGAAGCACAGGCGGTCCCCATCCCGGTACACCAGCCGGTCGCTGCCGTCCGGCATCCGGTAGATGCCGGTGTGGCGGTCAAGCTCGTCGGCGGTCAGCGCGGCCGGACGCCAGTCCGGAAACGGCTCGCCCATCAAGGCGGCGGCCACGCGCTGGGCCAGCACCATGGGCGCTCGCAGACGGCCGGCGTTATTGGACAACGCCACCACAAAAACGCCGGCCTCCGGCACGCCCATCATGAAGGCGCTGAACCCGCGATCGCTTCCCGAATGCTGCAGGGCGGCCTGCCCGTTGAAGGCTTCCAGGCCCCAGCCCAGCCCGTAGCGCGTGGACTGGCCGTTGCCGAGCTTCTGCGCGGCAAACAGGCGCTCCATGGTCTTGGCCTTCAGGACGCGGACATTGGAGAGCGCGTCGTACCACTTCGCCAGGTCGCCGACCGTGGAGACCACCTGTGGCGGGCTTTGCGCCGGCGCAGGTTCCGGCGCGTTCACCGCGAACCCCGCGCCATCGCGCACGTGCCCGGACACCGGCAGTTTCGATATCTGCCCCGGGGCTTCGACACTCGTGTCCTTGAGTCCGAACGGCTTGAAGAGGTTGTCGGCCAGGAACCTGGCGTAGCTTTTGCCGGACACCCGCTCGATGACCCGCGCGAGCAAGGCGTAGCCGGCGCCGGTGTACTGGAAACGCGCGCCGGGCGGCGAGAGCGGGGCGAGGGACTTGATCCAGGATGGCGGCGCGCCCTGGGGCGGCTTCCGCTTCTCCGGCTTCGCGGAGGCGTCGGTGCCCGGCGCATCCACACCCGTGTCCACCAGTCCCGAGGTATGCGCAAGCAGGTGCTCGAGTGTCACCCCGGCGGCGCGCTCGTCGAGCGCCGGCAGGAACTTGCGCACCGGATCGGACAGGGCGAGCTTGCCTTGCTCCACGAGCAGGAGGACGGCGGTGGCCGTGAATTGGTTCGACAGCCCGCCGATGCGGAACGTGTCCGTCTCCGCCAGACTGCGCCCTGCGTCGACGCGCGCCACGCCCCGTGCGCCGCGATACACGGTCTTGCCATTGACGGTGGCGATGAGGGCGACGCCGGGCTCATGCTCGCCCGCGGCCTGCGCCAGATACCGGTCCAGGAGCTCCGACTCCACGGCCGCAGGTGCGGCAGCCGCCACGCCCATGCCGAGCGACGCCACGCTGAAAACGACCCCACGCAAGACCTTGTGCACGCCGATACCCCGCTTGAACGATGAGACGCGAGGATAACGGGATTGATGGCGGGCGAAATTGCAGCACTGACAGGACCGTGCGCCCACCCGACAAGCGGTTTCCTGGGGAAGGGCGGGCAAGCCAAACTCCAGCACAGACGCGGCACTTGGGGCCGTTATGGCTTGAAAGCCGCGCCGGTGCTAGGGTTTTACCCGTGTTTCACCGGCGTCGAGCAGGGGGCATGCTAGACTCGACGCAACATTTTTGAAGCGGATTTCCCTCACGACCATGCCCGGCAGCACCCTAGGCAAACTCTTTACCGTCACCAATTTCGGCGAGTCGCACGGGCCGGCCATCGGCTGCGTGATCGAGGGCTGTCCGCCGGGCCTGCCGCTGTCGGCCGAAGACCTGCAGACGGACCTGGACCGTCGCAAGCCCGGCACCTCGCGCCATGTGACGCAGCGCCGCGAGGACGACCGGGTGGAGATCCTCTCCGGCGTGTTCGAAGGCCGGACCACCGGTTCCCCCATCGCCCTGCTGATCCGCAACGAGGACCAGCGCAGCAAGGACTATGGAAAGATCGCCGAGGCGTTTCGTCCCGGGCATGCGGACTACACGTACTGGCAGAAATACGGCATCCGCGACTATCGCGGGGGCGGGCGCTCGTCCGCCCGCTTGACCGCGCCGACCGTCGCGGCCGGCGGCGTGGCCAAGAAATGGCTGGCGGCGCGCCATAGCGTGAGTGTGCGCGGCTACCTGTCGCAACTGGGGCCCCACAAGGTGGCGTTCGAGTCCTGGGATGCGGTCAACGAGAATCCGTTCTTCGCGCCCAATCGCGGCGTGGTGGATTCGCTCGAGGCGTACATGGATGCGTTGCGCAAGTCCGGCGACAGTTGCGGCGCGCGCATCAACGTTGTCGCCTCCGGCGTGCCGGTGGGATGGGGTGAGCCGATCTACGACCGCCTCGACGCGGCCATCGCCCACGCGATGATGGGGCTCAATGCCGTCAAGGGCGTGGAGATCGGCGCCGGGTTCGCCAGCATCGAGCAGACCGGCACGCAGCACTCGGACGAAATCACGCCGGCCGGATTCCTGACCAACAACGCGGGCGGCATCCTCGGCGGCATTTCCACGGGGCAGGACATCACGGTCTCGATCGCCGTCAAGCCCACGTCCTCCATCCGCCTGGACCGCCGCACCATCGACAAGGCGGGCGAGGCGGTGGTCATCAACACGCACGGCCGCCATGATCCTTGCGTCGGCATCCGCGCCACGCCGATTGCGGAAGCCTTGCTGGCGCTGGTGCTCATCGACCACGCGCTGCTGCACCGCGCGCAGTGCGCCGACGTGAGCACAGCCACGCCGAAGGTGCCGCCACGCACGGTGGTCGACTCCCGGCGGAGCGGGGGCACCGTCGAGGACACCGACCCGTTGGAGTCCTGAGCCGCCGGTCTCTGTGGCTCGCGCCGGCGCGGGGTCGGTGACGCCTATTTCTCGTAAAGCGTGAACGCCCCGTCCCAGCCGGCGTCGGGGGGCTCGGCCGCGAACTGGCGCAGGTAACCCAGGTAGAGGTCGGCCAGGTGCGCGTAGTCGGGCAGGGTGGCGAGCGCCTCGAAGTCGCGCCGCGCCTCGGCCCATTCGCGCCGACGAAAGCGCGCCACCGCGTCGTGAAAACGCGCCAGCGCTTCGCGCTGCGCCGGCGTGAGGTCCGCCGCGCGGCCGAGCGGCTGGTAAATCGTCACGGCCACCAATTTGCCGCGCACGCGCACCTTGTCCAGCTCGCGGTAGGCGAAATCCGGGGCGCGTTCGCGGGTTTCCTGTCCGACCACCAAGGGCACGCGATAGCGCTTGGTGAGGGCCTCCAGTCGCGCCGCAAGATTCACGCCATCGCCCAGCACGGTGTAATTGAAACGCGAGGGCGTGCCGACGTTGCCGGCGATGACGTTGGCGGTATTCACGCCGATGCCGATCTCCGGGTGCGGCAATCCGGCCGCCGCCAGCTCGCGCCCCAGCGCGACGATGCGATCGATCATCTCCAGCGCGGCAGCCAGGGCCCGCGCAGCGTCGTCCTCGCGCGCGATCGGCGCACCGAACAGCGCCATCACGCCGTCGCCGGTGTACTTGTCGACGATGCCGCCATGTTTTTCGATCACCGAGTTGAGGCATCCAAGGTAGCGATTCAGGAGATCGAGTCCTTGGTGAGGCGTGAGGCGCTCGCTGATCGCCGTGAAGTTGCGGATGTCGGCGAACAACACGCTCACCAGGCGCTCCTCGCCCCCCAGCTCGATGCGCTCGGCCAGCAGCCGCGCCGCGACCTCGGGCGAGGCCACCTTGCCGAGCACGTCGCGCATGCGGTCGCGCTCGGCCAGGCCGCGCGACATGGCGTTGAACGCCGAGGTCAATGAACCGATTTCGTCGCCCGAATCGGTGCGCCGCACCAGCACCTCCTGGTAGGCGCCGTCCTCGATGCGCCGTGCGGCGTCGGCCAGTTCGCGCACCGGGCGCGTAATGCGCCGCGCGATGCGCACGCTGCCCAGCAGGGTGATGGCCAGGCCGGCGGCGGCTAGCACCAGCAGGGCGAGCTGCAGGCCGTCGTACGGTTTCAAGCCCTCGCGCAGGGACCGCTGCAGCACGGCGAACACCTGGCGGTCGCCATAGCTTTCGATCATCGTGGCGAGCACCTCGAATTCCTCGCCGCCCAGGCGCCGCGTGCCGCGCGTTCCCGGTTGCCCGAGCAGGGCATCGAGGTCCTGCTGCAGGGCTCCGGACAATTCGGCCCCCAGCGTGGTCGCCAGCATGTCGCGCCCCGCGGCGTCGGACGCCGAAGTCCGGCGCCCGGCGAAGCTCACGTCCAAGCCCGTGATGCGCTTCAGGTCGTTGGCGGCGGTGTTGTCGATGACGAAATACATCGCCACCCAGGCGATGGGCAAGGGCGCCAGCACCGGCACGACCACGATCTGGTAGATGGTGCCGTTCACCAGGCGGAGGGCCGAGGCACGGCGCCGCTCGCCGGCGCTGCCGATGAGCTCGGGGAAGGCGAACGGCACGCCCTGGGCCTCGGGTTGCATGGTGTCGGCCACAAGCATGTTCTGCAGGTTGACCAGGGCCATGCCGGAGGCCTTGATGCGGGCGCTGTGGTTGCCGAGGACCGAGAGAATCGTTTCGCGATCCTGCACCGACACGGCTTCGCGGAACCCGTAGTCGTAGGTCAGCACGGCGGCGGCTTCCACCAGTTGCTGGCTGTTCTGCTCGAGCAGCCGGCGGAACACGCGCGCGCCGACATCGAGTTCCTCGCGCAGGATGCCGCGCGCATTGCGCTCGATGCCGTAGCGGATGGCGAACAGCCCGGCGACCTGCACGGCCATCAGCAGCACCACGAAGAACCCGACGATGCGTCCCTCGAGGCTGGTCGCGCGGGGGAACCGCAGCTTCATTTGGCCGCGTCGAGGCGCGTGCCGGCCAGGATCTTGACGGGCAGGTCCACGGTCAGCGTCGCCGACTCCCCGGCGCCCAGGCGCACGCGCTGCCTCGCTTCGTTGCCACTGGAGGCCGGGTACCAGCCGCGCAACTCGTAGTCGCCTGCAGGCAGGTTGTCGAGCACCGCCTTCCCCTGCGCGTCGCTCTTGGCGAAATACGGGGTGTCGACCACCAGCACGTAGGCGACCATGGTGTCGTGGATGTTGCAGCCGAGCACCACTTCGCCCGGCTTGTCGAACAGCACCGGCTTGGCGGTGACGCCGGAATAAAGCTTGATTTCGAAAGTCTTGGCCGGCGAAAAGGAATAGACATGGTGCCAGATCGGGTCGCGGTTCGGGAAATTCACCAGGGTCCCGGTTTGCGCGACGCTGATCAGGGGCACGAAGGTCTTGTTGACCTGTTCGATGGTCAGCTCGCGCTTGGGCCGCGGCGGCGCCGTGCCGGTCAGCAGCGTGGCGTAGACCACCGCGTCGGCCAGCGCCTGTCCGCCATTGATGGTTTTCACGGTGAGGGTCGCCGCCCGGGCGGTCGCAACAGCGGCGAACGCGACGGCGAGTCCGGCGAGCAGGGCGCGCCCAGTGCGCAGGGAAATCCGCAGTGTCATGGCAGGCTACTTCGTGACGATGTCGCGCTTCATCGGCGCGAGCAGTCGGAGCAACTCGTTTTTCTCGCGCTGGCCGACGCCCGATTCATCGCACGCGTCGCGCAGGTGCTGCACCATGCCGTTGAATTCGCCCTCGTTGATGTCCATGCCTTGGTGGACCAGTTTCATCGGGTCGCCGGAATACTTGCAAGGGCCACCGGACAAGTCGCAGAGTTGCTCGGCCACCTTCTTTTTCAAGGGGACGAGGTTGACCTTGTCGAACGAGCGCCGCGTTGCCGGGTCCGCTGCGGTGCGGTCGATGGTCAGCGCGGCAATGCGCTCGACGACGGGCGCGCCCCCCAGCCGCTCGTAAAGGGTTTGCGCGCCGGCGGACATTGAAAGACAGGCTGCCATGGCCGGCAGCCACACGACTCGATGCGAAATCTTCATGTCGGACAGCACACTTTGAAAGGAAGAGGCGGGACCAAATCCAGCTTAACATGCGGCTTGCCCGCGCCCTTGGGCAGCCACCCTTTGATACGACCGTACCGAGCCAGGTTCATGCGCAATAAAGTCACGATGCTGTCTCACTCCGCTTGGCTAATTCGCGCGGGAGTCGCCGTGTTCCTGGGTACGAGTGCGTTGTCGGCGGCGGCGGGCGACCGCTTGCTGGCAACCGGGGGGGTGAGCCAGGTGGAAGGCGCGGCCGGCGGCGGACTGGCGCCCTGGGCCTTGATCGCCGGCTATGGCACGCGCGACCAGGTCGGCGTTGCCGCGTTTCATACCGATGTGGATATCGACGATTTCAAATTGCGCAGCAGCGGGGTCGCGATCGGGCTGTTCGACCGGGTCGAGTTTTCCGTCGCCCGCCAGACCTTTGGCTTGGGGACGACCGTGCCGGGCCAGTCGATTCATCTGGATGTCGCCGGCCTGAAGATCAAGCTGGCCGGAGATGCGGTATACGACCAGGACAGCTGGATGCCGCAAGTCGCGGTCGGGATCCAGCAAAAGAAGAATCGCGACATGGCGGTCCCCAGCCTGCTGGGCGCCAGGCGCGGTTCTGACCGCGACATCTATTTGTCGCTGACCAAGCTGTATCTGGCCGGGGCCTTCGGGCACAACCTGCTGGCCAACACGACGGTGCGTGCCACGCGCGCCAACCAGCTCGGCATCCTCGGATTCGGCGGGGACCGCGGCGACGGATACCGCCTGCAATTCGAAGGCTCGCTGGCCGTTTTGCCGCGCGATGACCTGGCAGTCGGTATCGAACTGCGCACCAAGCCCAACAATCTCTCGGTCTTTCGAGAGGACCGGTTCCAGGATGTCTTCGTCGCGTGGTTTCCGGTCAAGGGACTGTCGTTGACCGTGGCGCACGTCGCACTGGGCCAGGTGGCCGACAAGCGCAACCAGAAGGCCACCTACCTTTCACTGCAAGTGTCGCGCTGAGCGCGGGTTTGTGCGCATGCTGCGCCGCAGCATCATGGGCGCTTCGCTATAATCAGGCTCCAATCGATTCCATCGCGGTGGCGCAAGGCCGCCGTGCCGTCGTTGCCCATGTCCTCCGCCCCGCAGACGCTGTTCGACAAGTTGTGGAATTCGCACCTCGTCCACGAGGAGCCCGACGGCACGGCATTGATCTACATCGACCGCCACCTGGTGCATGAAGTCACCAGTCCGCAGGCCTTCGAGGGGCTGGAGATCAACGGCCGCACGCCCTGGCGTCTGAAATCGATCGTCGCCACGGCCGACCACAATGTGCCGACGACCTCGCGCCAGGAAGGCATCGCCGACCCGATCTCGCGCCTTCAGGTCGAGACGCTGGACAAGAACATCGAGAAGTTCGGCGTGCAGGATTACTACGGCATGAACGATGCGCGCCA
>CAZTYC010000039.1:0-16831 GCA_964617435.1 uncultured Burkholderiales bacterium | reverse complement strand
GCGGGCTTGTCGCGCACCAGATCCTTCACGTCGGTGGACAGGACCTTTCCGGCTTCCTTGACGATGTTCCCGACGTCCGCATTCAGGACCTTGCCTGCGTCCTTGACGATGGAGCCAACGTCCTTGTTGAGGAGATCCCCCAGTTTGCCGAGCACCGACGCCTCCGTGGCCGTGAACCGAATGCGCCTATTCTACCGGCCAGATCCGCCTTGACCCGGCGAGGGCTGGACAAACACCCCCTCGGCGCGGTTCTTCTCCACTTCGGCCCAGCCGAAGACCCGCGCGTTCATCGCCACATAGGTTCCGTTGGGCAGGAGTTGCGCCGCGGCAAAGGCGAACCCGAGGTTGAACAAGGCATCGGACCCCTGCACCGAAAACGGCACCATGGCGCCGGTGAACACGATCGACTTGCCCAGGTCCGCGGCGCCGACCACCCGCGCGGTTTCGCGCATGGTATCAGTGCCATGCACGACGATGAGCGCGCGTTCTGGCGCGGCGCGACAGGCGGCAAGCACCTGTTCGCGATGGGCATCGGTCATGTGCAGGCTGTCGATCAGTTGGACGACCTCGATCTGCACCGGCGCGGTCACGCGCGACTGCGCCAGGATCGTCGGCAGGTGCGATTCCTTGAAGGTCAATTCCCCCTTGATGGCGTCATAGTGCTTGTCAAACGTTCCGCCGGTGACAAGGATACGAGTGGCGGACGGGGGCGGAAGGTCGGACATGGACGCTCGGTCAGGACAAGATGGCGGATATTCTATGCCGCTGCACCGGCCCGCTTCGGTATCATCGCGGAACCGGGAGAATCTGACGTCACGTGAGCAAACTTTTCGATGCCCTGAAGCGCGCCGAGGAATTGCGCAAACAACTCGCCGCGGGTGAGCCGCCGCAAGGCGGCGCTGCTGCCGCCGAGCTTGAGGAAGGCCTCAAGGCCGAACAGCGCGCCCAGTCCGAACGCGCGGCTTTGAAGGCTGCGGCTGAGCAACTCGCCCAGGAGATGGATCGCAAGCAGGCCACCGAGGCGAGGCTGTCCGCGTTTCACGAGGCCACGCAGGCGGCGCTGGACCGGGCCGCGGCCGAGCAATCGCTGGAACGCGCCACTCGCGAGCGGATGGAGGCCGAACAGCAGTTGATCGATGCGGCGCGCAAGAAGGAGGCCGCGGAGCAGGCGCTGGCCGCCAAGGTGGCCGCCCGGGAGAAGACGGAAGCCGAGCGTATCGAACTGGCGCGCGTGCGCGAGGACGAGGAGGCGCGGGCGGCGCGCGCGGAGGTGGAGCGGATCGAGGCCGAGAAGCGCGTGGCCGACCAGGCGCGCGCGCGCGCCGAGTCCGAAGCCCGCGCCATCGACGAAGCGCTTGCACGCCTCAAGCTCGAGAAGGAGCTCGAGACGGCTGCGCACGCCCGGCTTCAGGCGGAGCAGGAGGAAATCAAGCGCGCCAATGAGCTGGCGCACGCCGAGATCGAGGCCAAGAAGGCGCGCGAGGCGCGCATTGCCGAGGAAAACGCGCTCAACGAGAAGCTGCAGCAGTCCTTGCAAACCGAGCACGAGGCCGCGCTCGCTGCGCAAACGCGCCTGCGCGAGGAGGACGCTGCGCGGCGGGCTGCCGAGCAGCGCGCCGCCACCGAGACCCAGCTGCGCGAGGCCGCCGCCGCCCGCGCGGGACTTGAAAAGCAGGCTGCGGACGCCGCGCACCAGCGCGCCCAGGAGGAATCGCGGGCCGAGGCCGCCGCTGCCGAACGCCTTCTTGCGGAAAAGAGTGCTGCTGAAGAAACCCAGCGCCGCGCCGTGGCCGAGCGCGCCGAGCGCGAGGCCGCCGAGAAACGGCTGGCCAGCGAACGCGCCCTCAAGGCGCTGGCCGACGCGCGACTCGCACAGGCCGGCGACGAGCGCCGCGTTCATTCGGAACATGCGGCGCGCATGGAAGAACTGGCCAGGTTGGCGGAGCAACGCTTGGCAAACGAGGCGCAGGCCCATGATGCCGCGCAGGCCGCGCGGGCGGCTGAGGAAGCGGCCCTGGCGGCGGCAGACCGGCGCGAGAAGGCGGAGCGCGCAGTGGGCGAGCGCGAGAAGGCGCGCCTCGCGGATCTTGATGCCGCGCGCAAGCTGGTGGAAGAAAAATTGAAAAAGGAAGCGGCGCTTGAGGCCACCGCACGCTCCAGCGCGCAAGCCGCCCAGGCGGCGGAGGCGGCCGCCCTGGATTTGGCCGAGCGGGAGCGCGCGCTGCAGGCCAAGGCCGCGGCGCGTGCGCAGGTCGAAGACGAGCTGGCCGCGCAATTGGAGCGCAAGCGAAAGGCCGAGGAGGTCGCTGCGCGTGCCCAGGCGGAGCGCGTCGAAGCGGAACGGTTGGCCGCGAGCAAGTCGGTACAAAACAGTGCCGAGGCCAAGGCGCTGCAGGATTCGATCGATGCCCGGCTGGCTGCGGAACGTGCAGCGACGGAAGAGTTGCAGTCCCGCGTGATTACCGAGCGTGCGCAGGTGGCCGAGTTTGATGCGCGCCGCGAAAAAGAGCAGCAATTGGCGGCAGTCGCGTTGCAAAAGGCCGAAGCCGAGCGTGCACTGGCCGCGCAGGCCGAGGCGCGCCGGCGCGCCAGCGAGGCGGCCGCGCAGGCTGCGGAGGAGCGAAGCAAAGCCGAGGATGCGGCGCGCGCGGCAACCGAGGAGCGCAACCGTGCCGAGGCGGCGGCGGCGAAGGCGGATGCCGAGCGTGCGGCCGAGGAAACGCGCGCCGCGGACGCGGCGGCCAAGCGCGCCGATGCCGAGCAAGAGGCGCGCAAGACGGCCGAGGTGCGGTTGGCGGCGCAACGCCAGGCGCGTGAAGCAGCTGAACGCAAGGCCAAGGCAGAAAAGATCGCCCGGGTCGCGGAGGAAAAGCGCGAGGCCACCACCGCGCAGTTGGTGTCCGCCGCCAACGTCCCGGCACCGCCCGACATTCGGAGCGACGACGCAAAGAGTCCGCCTCTCGACCTGCGCACGCGCGCGCCGCGCCGCGCCGGAAATTCGCCGCTGGGCTGGATCGCCGCGGCGGGAATTGCCGCCGCCGCCGTGGCGGGGTATTGGTTGGGCACCCGGCAATTGGGTTCAGTGCCCGTCGCCAGCCGGATGCCCGAGACGGTGCAGCCCGCCATGGCGCCGGGATCGGTGACCGGTGCGGCGCATGAACCGGGAGAACCGTTGGAGCTAAAGATCAGCAAGGACTTGTCGGCGGTTTCCGCGCGCCGTTGATCGGTTGGGATTGCCCCGCGGGATTTCGCGTGGCCAAATGGGGGATTCGCGGATGGCATACCACCTCGGAAAGGCGTGAAATGGCGCCAACAACAAGACGGAAAGGGTGTGGGACGCAATGGATTGCGAGCCCCGGGAATCCATGAGCACGCCACCCGGTACCGGCACGCCGACGTCCACCCTGTCGGTGGCCGAGGAGCATGAAACCCTGCTCAAATACGAGGCCATTCTCCAGAATGCCTCGGTCGGCATTGCCTTCACCAAGGATCGCGCGTTCCAGCACGCCAATCGCGCGTTCGAGGAACTTTTCGGCTGGGGGCCGGGGGAGTTGGCCGGGCAGCCGGGCCGCGTGGTGTGGCCGAGCGATGCCGATTATCAGGAGGTTGGCGCCGCGGCCGGCCCGCGCCTTGCGCGCGGCGAGTCGATCGAGATCGAACGCCGGATGTGCAACCGCGCCGGCGAAGTCTTCTGGTGCCGCCTGCAGGCCAGGCCGGTCGATCCGAAATGCCCCGCCGATGGCGGCACGATCTGGATCATCGAGGATGTGTCGGAGCGCCGCCGCGCCGTCGACGCCCTGCGCCAGCTCAACGAGCAACTGGAGGAGCGCGTGCGCGAGCGCACCGCCGAACTGGAGCAGGCCAATGCGCGCCTGCAGCGCGAAGTGGAGGACCGGCAGCAGGCGGAGGCGCGCGCCCAGCATCTGGCACTCCACGACGCGCTCACCGGCCTGCCCAACCGGCGCCTGCTCAACGACCGGCTGGTGCAGTCGCTGGCCCAGGCCAAGCGGGAGGCCTGGCAACTGGCGGTCATGTTCATCGACCTCGACCGCTTCAAGAACATCAATGACACGCTCGGCCATGCGGTGGGCGACGATGTGTTGCGCGAGATGGCGCGACGCCTGCTGGGAATCCTGCGGGAGTCGGACACGGTCGCGCGGGTGGGTGGCGACGAGTTCGTGGTGGTGCTGTCCCATGCGCAGCCGGGCGAGCTGGCCCTGGTCACCGCAAAGATGATGAACGAATTGTCGCAGCCGGTGATCATCGAGGGGCAGGAGCTGCGGGTCACCGCCTCGATCGGTGTGGCCGCGTATCCTGCTGACGCGGAGGATCCGCTCAAGCTCCTGTCGCAGGCGGATGCGGCCATGTACCACGCCAAGGCCAGCGGCCGCCGCAATGTGCAGATGTATGCGGCGACGATGAGCGACGTCCGCCAGGAGCGCCTGCGCCTCGAGAATGACCTGCACCATGCGCTGCCGCGCGGGCAGCTCGAGCTCTACTACCAGCCGCGCATCGACCTTCGCAACGGCGCGGTGGCCAGTTTCGAGGCCTTGATCCGCTGGCACCATCCCGTCGACGGGCTCATCGAGCCCGGGGCCTTCATCCCGATCGCCGAAGACAGCGGCCTCATCATGCCGATCGGCGACTGGGTGATTGAGGAAGCCTGCCGCCAGCTCACCCGCTGGCACGATGTCGGCATGCCGTTCGCCTCGGTGTCGGTGAACATTTCGGCGCGCCAGTTCTTCGACACGCGCCTGCCGGATCGCGTGCGCCGCGCGCTGGAGGCGGCGGGCCTGGACGGCAGCCAGCTGGAACTGGAGATCACCGAGAGCGTCCTCATGGCCAACACCAGCGAAACGCAGAGCGTGTTTGCCGGCCTCAAGGCGCTCGGTGTCAAACTGTCGATCGACGACTTCGGCACCGGTTTTTCGAGCCTGGCCTATCTCAAGCGTTTTCAAGTGGACAACCTCAAGATCGACCACTCCTTCGTGCGCGACATCGGCACCGACGCCGACGATGCGGCAATCGTTCAGGCGATCGTCGGCCTGGCGCGCAGCCTGCAGTTGCGTGTCATCGCCGAAGGCGTCGAGACGCGTGAGCAGCTGGCGTTTCTTGCCGATTGCGGCTGCGACGAGGCGCAGGGGTACCTGTTCGCCAAACCCATGCCCGTGACCGAGGCCCAGCGCATCGGCCCGGTCCGGCTGGAGCACGCATGAAGCGGTTCCTCCTGGCCCTCGCGTTGTGCGTCCCGCTGGCGGCCGTCGCCCAGATCTCGCCGGCCGAACGCGAGACGCAGGCGCTGGAAGCCAAGGTCGCCGACAACCCGCGCGAGGCGCTCAAGGAAGCCGCGGAATTGCAGGACAAGGCCATGCGGGCCGGCGACCGGCCCGGCCAGCTCAAGGCCATGCGCCTCAAGGTGATGGCGCAGGCGCAACTTGAAGACAGTTACGCCATGCTGGCCACCGCGGACGCCGGCCTTCCGCTGGCGCGGGAATTGAAGGACGTGCAGGCGGAATGCGAGTTCCTGACCGCCAAGGGTTACAAATTGTCTTCCGAAGGCAAGTTTGCCGATTCGCAGCGGCTGTACGACCAGGCGCGGCAACTGGCCGAGTCGGCCGGGCTCAAGCGAACCGCCAACGGCCTGCTGATCGCCAAGGCCTATGACCTCAGCCTCATGGGCCGGGATGCCGATGCGCTCGACTTGCTGTCCAAGGCGCACCAGGCATTCACCGAATTGGGCGACGCCACTAATGCGCGGCTGGCGCTGTCCGCCATCGGCAACGCGTATATCCACGAACGATCGACCACGGAAGACCTGCGCAAGGCGGTGTCTTTCTACGAACGCTCGATTCCACCCGGTGCGGAGCACACGCGCCGGCACGAGCTGGCCACGGGGTTGGCCAACCTCGGGGCGGTCTACCAGCGCCTGAAGGAGTTCGCCAAGGCACGCGAGTACCTGGGGAAGTCCGAGGGGCTCTATTCCGCGCTCGGTGATCCGATCGGCCAGGCGTTCACCCACTACCGGCTGGGCCTGGTGGCCAACGAGGAAAAGAAGTGGCGCGAGGCGCTGGTCGAACTGGACAAATCGTTGCCCGCGTTCATGGAATCCGGCGACACGACGATGCAGTTCAACATCCAGCGTGCGCGGGCCGCCTCGCTGGCCGAATTGGACAGAAAGCGCGAAAGCCTGGACGCACTGCACGCGGTTGAGGCGATCGCCGGCAAGTCGGATTCCGCATGGATCAAGGCGAACGCCCTGTCCTCCGCCGCGGAGACCTACGCGCGGCTCGGAGAGTTCGAGCGGGCTTACAAGGCCATGCGCGACCTGCGTGAAGCCGACCAGACCCTGGCGCGGGAATCGCGTGAAAAGGACGAAAAGGAGATCAAGGCGCGCTTTGACATCAAGCAAAAGGAAAGTGAAAACGAAATCCTGCGCGCGCGCCAGAAGGAAAGCGATGCGCGCCGCCTGGTGCTGGTGCTGACCATCGCGCTGCTGCTCCTGCTGCTGGGCGGCCTGAGCTGGTACATCTGGCGCCAGCGCCTGCAAAACCGCCGGTTCGCCGCCCTCGCCCTGCGTGACGACCTCACCGGGCTGCCGAACCGCCGCGCGATCGTCGAGTTTGCACGCAGCCAATTCCAACACTCCGTCACGCACAAGCAGAAGCTGGTCATCGCGCTGATCGACATCGACCACTTCAAGCCGATCAACGACGAGTTCGGTCATGCCGTCGGCGACCAGGTGCTGACCGCCTTTGCCACCTTGTGCCAGCAACAATTGCGCAGCAACGACCGCCTCGGTCGATATGGCGGCGAGGAATTCATGCTGGTCATGCCGGGCTCGGACCTCGACCAGGTGCCGCAGGTGTTCACGCGCCTGCGGCTGGCCACCCGCCAGTTGACAGTGGAGGGCCTCAAAACAGACCAGCAGCTCACCTTCAGCATGGGGGCGGCGGCCCTGCGCATTGCGGAGGATGACCTCGACACCATCATCAAGCGCGCCGACGAGGCGCTCTACCGGGCCAAGCAGGGAGGGCGGGATCGCCATGAATTGGGTTGACGTGGTCGGCGTGGCGGCGGGAGTCGGCATTGCCTGCGCCGCGGGGGCGCAGGCGCCGCAGGCGAAAGCCTCCTACGCTGAATTGCTGGCCGGCGCCAAGGCATCCGACTGGCGTCCGCTGGACCCAGCCAACACGCTGATCATGGACGTGCCGTCCGGGCGCGTGGTGATCGAACTGGCGCCGGCATTCGCGCCGAAGCACGTCGAAAACATCAAGGCGCTGGTGCGCGAAAAATACTTCGACGGCCTCGCCGTCCTGCGCAGCCAGGACAACTACGTGGCGCAATGGGGGGATCCGGACGAGAAAAATCCCCGCGAGGTGCGGCAGGCAAAGAGCCGTCTGGCCCCCGAGTTCACGGCCCGGTTCAAGGACATTGCCGACATGCCCCCGTTCACGCGCCTGCCGGACGTGGATGGCTACGCGCCGCAGGTCGGACATTCCAACGGGTTTCCATCCGCGCGCGATCCGAAAACCCGCGAGGCCTGGCTGACCCATTGCTACGGGATGGTTGGCGTGGGCCGCGGCAACGAGGACGATTCCGGATCCGGCATGAGCCTCTACGCGGTCACCGGCCACGCACCGCGCCATCTGGACCGCAATATCACGCTGGTCGGCCGGGTGGTGTCCGGCATCGAGCATCTTTCCTCCCTGCCGCGCGGCACGGGGGCCCTCGGTTTCTATGAGAAGGCGGAGCAACGCGTGCCGATCCGGTCCGTTCGCATGGCCTCCGACGCGGCCGCCGCCGAACGCGCGGACCTTGAGATCATCCGCACCGAGTCGGCGCGCTTTGCCGAGCTGGTCGAAGCGCTGCGCAACCGCCGCGGTCCCTGGTACAAGGTGCCGGCGGGCCACATCGAGCTGTGCAACGTGCCGATCGCAACGCGCCCGGCTCCGGTCGCTGGAAAGTAGACGCCTGGCCCGAATTGCGTTCCATGCCGTCGCCCGCGGCGTTGTCCACGGCAGGCCCCCTGGAGCGAGGCGCACGGTTGCGCCGCGCGGCGCAGGCTGGGTGAGGAGCGGCTTTTGTCCGCCATCCTGACGTTTGCCGCCATCGCCGCCACCGCGCTGGTGACCTCGTTCATCTCCGGCATCCTCGGCATGGCGGGCGGCATGATCCTCATGGCCGTGTTGCTCGCGTTGCTGCCCTTGCCGGCCGCCATGATGCTGCACGGGATCACGCAGATGGCCGCCAACGGGTGGCGCGCGTGGCTCTGGAGGACGCACATCGACGGCCGGGTGTTTCGCGGCTATGTGATCGGCTCGATCACGGCGCTGGCGCTGTTCGCGCTCATCCAGTTTGTGGTGAGCAAGCCGGTGGCGTACATCCTGCTGGGGCTGACCCCCTTTGTGAGTTACGTGCTGCCGGAGCGCCTGCACCTCAACGTCGATCGACACGGGCAGCCGATGCTGTGCGGGCTCATTTGCACGGCGGTGCAACTGATGGCCGGCGTCTCCGGGCCGCTGCTCGACGTGTTCTTCGTGCGCTCGCGGCTCGACCGCAAGGGCGTGGTGGCCACCAAGGCCATCACCCAGTCGTTCGGGCACCTGGTGAAGATCGTTTATTTCAGCGGCGTCGCCCTGTTCCTCAGCGCGGCATCGCGGGACGATATCCAGAGCGCGCTGTCACCGGCCCTCGCGGCCGTGTGCGTGGCGCTGGCGTTTGCCGGCACCACGCTCTCCCGCCGCGTGCTGGAAACGATGACCGACGCGAACTTCCGGCGCTGGACCCAGTGGACCGTGCTGACGCTCGGCGGCATCAACCTCGCCACCGGCATTGTCCTCCTGGCCCGCGCGGGCTGAGCCCTACAGCAGGGCAGCGGCGAGCTTCTGGTGCGCCAGCGCGAGGTCGGCCTTGCCGGTGTCCTCGTACAGCTTCGCCAGCAGCCGATGCGCCTCGGTCGATGTCGGGTACTTGGCAATCACCTTCTTTAGCGCCAGCTCCGCACGATCAAGGCGGCGCAGCTCAAGGTACTGCTGCGCGCGCGCGATGCCCAGCGAGGGCGACTCCAGCGGCACCGCGACCGATTCGTACGGGCTGTCGACCCACAGGTTGCCTGCGCGCGCGGTCGAATACCCCGAGGCGAGTGAAACGGCGATGAAGGCGGCTAGCATTGCGGTGCTCGTGCGATGGACTCTCATGGCGAACTCCTTCGTGGTGGACCCTGCGGTGGCGCGAATCTGCGCACACGAGTGGTATTACCCGAAATTCCGGCCGCGGTTCCCGCTTTGCACACACTGCTACACAGTGCTTCCGGCGGCAATCGGTGGATGCGGGCCGGTCACGCCGGCATCAAATTGCCTTGGCTTTCCGTAGCAAATCCGCCAGCGCCCCGGCCATGCGCGCATAGCCTTGCGCGTTGGGGTGGACGAGGTCGGACTTGAGGCCGTTGTTGGAGAGCACCTCGGAGAGCACCTCGCGCTCGATCGGAATCGAGAATTCCTTCGCGATCTCCGCGTAAAACTTGGGAGGCGATACGGACAGCCCGGGCTTGGGCGTGGCCACCAGCACGACGCCGATGCCCTTCGACTGTGCCAGGCGGATCATCGCGCGGATGTTGCCCGCCGCCGCGTCGTCGCCGAGCTTGCGCAGGAAATCGTTGCCGCCATGGCAGAGGATCAACAGCTTCGGCTGATGCTCCTCGAGCGCCTCCGGCAGGCGCTTGAGCCCGTCTGCGCTGAGCTCGCCCGCGACACCCGCGTTGACGACGCTGCGGTGGATGAGCGCCGCCAATTGCGCCGGATACGCCTGCTCGGGGGATGCACCCGTGCCCTGCGTGAGGCTGTCGCCAAACGCCAGCACCACGTCGGAGGTCCCCAGCGCGGGCAGCGTCGGCGTGTTGCCGCAGGACGCTGCCAGCACCAAAGTGAACAGGGCGATCGCCCGGCGAAAATTCATGTCCAAGCATAGCCGCCGGATACGCCGCCGTGCAAAACACCAGCATGGGCGCGGCCCCCGGGCGGAAAATGCCCGGAGAAGCGCGCCAGTGCTGGAGTTTCACCCCCGTCTTCTTTCGCTGCACGACTGAATCCCGGCCGCCGGTCCACCTGTGGCAAAGTACGCACCCTCAACCTGCCCCGGCCCGCACGTCCATGTACATCTCCCTGTTCGACATGTTCAAGATCGGCATCGGGCCGTCCAGTTCGCACACCGTGGGGCCGATGCGCGCGGCGCGGCGCTTCCTGTTCGAAATGGCGCCGGCGGAGTTTGAGCGCATCCAGCGCATTGAAGTCGAGCTTTACGGATCGCTGGCGCACACCGGCCACGGGCACGGCACCGATGTGGCGATCCTGCTCGGCTTGGAGGGCGAGGTCCCGGATGGTGTCGACACCGCCAGCGTGGGGCAGCGCGTGCAGGGCATTGCAAGCGCGCGCGAAATCAACCTGCTTGGCCGGCGCCGCATCGCGTTCGATACCGGCCACCAGCTCATCTTCAACCGCGTGGACTTGTTGCCCGTGCACTCGAACGGCATGCGCTTCGCGGCGTTTGACGGCCACCAGCAGCGAATCGTCGAGCGCGAGATGTACTCGATCGGCGGCGGCTTCGTGGTCGATACCGACGAGGCCTTCGTGGGCAGCCCGCGCGGCGTGGAATCCCGCGTGCCGCATCCGTTCGACACCATGGCCGAATTGCTGGCCGCGGCGCAGGCCAAAGGCCGGCGCATGCACGACCTCCTGATGGCCAACGAAGTCGCACTGCATGGCGACGGGCCGACGCGGGATTTCATGCGGCGTGTGCGCGAGACGATGTTTGCCTGCATCGACCACGGCCTCGCCACCGACGGCATCCTGCCCGGCGGCCTGAA
Organism: uncultured Burkholderiales bacterium; assembly: GCA_964617435.1. Lineage (GTDB taxonomy): Bacteria > Pseudomonadota > Gammaproteobacteria > Burkholderiales > Usitatibacteraceae > UKL13-2. The sequence goes on along the minus strand of CAZTYC010000039.1, from coordinate 5,970 downwards.
GGTGCAGCGCCGCGCGCGCGGCATCGCAGAGCGGCTGCGCAAAACCGACTCGCATTCCTCCGAAGGCGCGATGAACTGGGTGAGCGCGTACGCCATCGCCGTGAACGAGGAAAACGCCGCGGGTGGGCGCGTGGTGACGGCGCCGACCAACGGCGCGGCCGGCGTGGTGCCGGCGGTGCTGCGCTACTACACCGACTTCCGCGACCCCACGGAGGACGGCTTCGAGCGCTTCTTCCTCGCCGCCACCGCGGTGGGCGCCATGTGCAAGAAGAACGCCTCGATCTCCGGCGCGGAAGTCGGCTGCCAGGGCGAGGTCGGCTCGGCCGCCGCGATGGCCGCCGCGGGGCTGGCCGCCGCGCTCGGCGCCAGCGACGCGCAGATCGAGAACGCCGCCGAGATCGCGCTCGAACACCATCTGGGCATGACCTGCGATCCCATCGGCGGCCTGGTGCAGATTCCCTGCATCGAGCGCAACGCCATGGGCGCGGTGAAGGCCATCAACGCCTGCTCGCTGGCCATGCTGGGCGACGGCTCGCACATGGTCACGCTCGACCAGGCCATCGAGACCATGAAGCGCACCGGCGCGGACATGCAGATGAAATACAAGGAGACCTCGCTCGGCGGCCTGGCCGTGACCGTGAGCGTAAGGACGGTGGAGTGCTGAAGGTTGAAGCCGCGCGGTGGCAGTCCGGCGGTTAGGCGCCGCGCGCTGCGAACGCCGTGCGTCCAGTTGATGGGCTCCGGCGCGTTGCGGCGGTTGGATGCCTTCCTATTGCACCTTGGGCGAAAGCCGCAGCCGGTTCAAGCCGGCGCGCCCCGGGTTGTACCCGTTCACCTTGTGCGTTGACGCATACCCGAGCGCCATGCCGCACACCAGCTTGTAGTCCGCCGGCACCTCGAACTCGGCGCGCACCGGCCCGGCCCAAGTCGCCAGCGCACCCTGGGCGCAGGTGGCCAGCCCACGCGCCTGTGCGGACAACATGATCGATTGCAGCAGGATGCCGGCATCGAGCACGCTGAACTCGCGCAGCCCCTTGTGGACGAAAAAGAACAAGGCCACGGGCGCACCGAAAAACTCGAAGTTCCTCCGCATCTGCGCGTTCCTGGCCGCCTTGTCGTGGCGGTCGATGCCGAGCAGTTTGTAGAGCCCGAACCCGGTGGCGCGGCGCGCAGGCTTGAGTTCCTCGGGATATTCGAAGTTGACCGTGAAATCGCCGTCGGGCAGGCCCTCGCGCGTGAGCAGTGCGCGGAGCCGTCCCGCGAGTCCGCCGTCCATCGCGCGCATACCGGCATCGAATCGCGCGGTGAGGGCGCGCGCAAGGCGATCGTGCACCTCGCCGGTGGCCACCGCGATGCGGTACGGCTGCGTGTTCGACCACGAGGGACTTTGCAGCGCGTCGCCGAGCAGGGCGTCGAGAATGTCCTGCGGAACGGCCTCGGGGAGGAAGTCGCGCGTGCTGCGGCGCGCGCGGAGGAGGGCGGAGAACTCGTCGGGGGTCATTGCGGCTACTCCGGGGCGATTCACATTGAATTGTTCGCGGCGGCAAGTGCGGCGCGGTCCGGGATCCGTCCGCTGCAACGGGCGCACCGGCAAGGTAGCATGGCGATGCCACCGCCAACCCGATTCCGTGGGCCTTCCATGATCATCACTGTTTTCCGCTCCCGTCTCAAGGCGGACGCCAATCCCGAGTACACCGAGTGGGCTGCGCGCATGAGCGCGCTGGCGCGCACCATGCCCGGCTACCTCTCCCACAAGGTGTTCGTGGCCGACGATGGCGAGCGCGTCACGATCGTCGAGTTCGAAACCTTGGACGCCATGCGCGCGTGGTCGCAGCATCCGGACCACTTGTCGGCAAAGGCCCGGGGCCGCGCCGCGTTCTATTCGGAATACTCGATCCAGACCTGCGAAGTCCTGCGCGGGCACGCCTTCAAGCCGTAGCGGATCCGCATGCGCTGGAGCCGCGCCTTGCTGGCCTGGATGGGCATCGTCGTGGCCGAATCCCTGCATGGCGCGCTGCGGCAGGCGTTCCTCGTGCCGAGGATCGGCGACCTGCCGGCGCGCCAATGGGGCGTGCTCACCGGCTCGTTGATCATCCTCGCCATCGCGGTGGCGACGGCGCGATGGATCGGCGCGGGCACCGTGGGCGAGCGGCTGCGCATCGGCGCGGTGTGGACGCTCCTGATTCTGGCGTTTGAATGTGGACTGGGGCGGGCGCTGGGGTTTTCGTGGGAGCGCATCGTGTCCGATTACGACCTGCGCCAGGGCGGCTTCATGCTGTTCGGCTTGCTGTTCCTGTTCTTGTCGCCCACGCTGGCGGCGTGGCTCCGCGAACATATTGGACGCCCGGGCCGGACGGGTGGCGCGGGGCATCGAAACCCGGACGACTGATCAAACTCCACCACTGGCGCGGCATTCCAGCCGGTTTCGGCCTGAACGCCGCGCCAGTGCTTGACTTTGCGCTTCTCCCGGAATGGGTGGCGGCGCCGCAAGCAGGGCAGGGTCGGCACTGTTTCACATCAAGCCGCCCCCCCGGAATTGCGCGACAATGCGCCATCGTCCAACTTTCCCGCACAAGACGGGGCGTCTGCTGACGCAACAATTCGGAGACTCCACGATGACATTCGCCGCGCTCACCGGCTGGGGCAAGTGCCTGCCGCCCGCCGTCCTCACCAACGAAGACCTGTCCACCTTCCTCGATACCAATGACGAATGGATCGTGCAGCGCACCGGCATGAAAGAGCGGCGCGTCTCGCACGTGCCGGGCCTGACGCTGTCCACCGTGGCCGCCAAGCGGGCGCTGGCGTGCGCGGGCGTGAAGGCGGAGGAACTCGACCTGATCCTCTACGGAAGCTGCAGCTTCGACGAACACGTGCCGAACACCGCCTCGGGCCTGCAGGTGGCCATCGGCGCCAAGAATGCCGCGGCCATGGATGTCAACACCGCCTGCACCAGTTTTCTCTATGGCATGTCCACCGCCACCGCGTTCATCAAGTCCGGCGCGGCGAAGAAGGTGCTGGTGATCGGCGTCGAGCACATTTCCAAGTTCATGGACTGGCAGAACCGCAACGTGTCCGTGCTGTTCGGCGACGGCGCGGCGGCGGCGGTGTTCGAGGCGACGGACCGGGAAGAAGGCGTCATTGCGGAAAGGCTGCACTGCTTTGCCGATGCGCGCCAGTCGCTGCGCGTGCGCGGCAAGGGCGCGTCCTACGCCAACCTCGGCATCTTCTACGGCGACACGCGCTGGGATTTTGACGGGCAGGAAATCTTCAAGAAGGCGGTCACCGGCATGGGCGAGGGCAGCGTCCAGGTGCTCAAGCAGGCGGGCGTCACCATCGACGACGTCGGCGTGATCGTGCCGCACCAGGCCAACCTGCGCATCATCGAGGCCGTGGTCAAGCGCGCGGGCGCGACCATGGACAAGGTACACCTGACGGTGGCCAAGTACGGCAACATGAGCGCGGCCACCGCACCGGTGGCGCTGGTGGAGGCGCTCGAAGAGGGCAAGGTGAAGCCGGGTTCGCTGGTGTTGATCCCCGCCTTTGGCGCCGGGCTCACCATGTCCGCCCACCTGATCCGCTGGGGCGCGCGCACCACGCCGAAGGATGTGTCGGACGCCGAATTGCCGCCCTGCGACAAAAGCGCGCTGGACATGGTGCGCGAACTGATGGCATTGAAGGCGCCGCATTCGCGGTCCGAGGCGGCGCTCATGAGCCCGCGGTTCGTCGAGGCGGGCTGACCCGGCTGGGATACCCGCGCGACGCCTAGCGGTCGTTGTACCAGTACTTGTCGGCGAACTTCCTGCCGTGTTCCTTGTTGAACAGCACGCGCCAGCCGGCCAGCGGCATCTCCAGCAGGAAATGCCAGTCGCCGTGCTTGTCGAACTTGCGGGCGGACGTGATCGCCTTGACGTTCGCGGGCCGTGAAAATTTCTGGCCGCGCGCGCGCCCGAGCTTCTTCAAGGCGAACAGGATCTTGACGTCCTCGGCGTAGAGCAGGTTCTCGTCATAGCCGCCGATGGCGTGAAAATCCGCGCGCCGGCAGAACACCACGCCGGCGTCCACGCCGGTGATCCAGACCATCGGCGTCATGATCGCCCAGGTCATGAAAATCCCGGGCGACCAGCGTTCCGGGATCACGCCGGTGGCGCCGACGATGACGTCGCTTCTTTCCATGGTCGCCGCAATGGCGTTGAACGTGTCCGCATGGATGCGCGAATCGGCATCGATGAAGGCGATGATCTCTCCCGTGGCGATGGCCGCGCCGCCGTTGCGTGCCGCGGCGATGGCGCGCTTTTCCACGTGCGCCACGCGGCAGCCCCGCGCGGCGGCCAGCTCGGCCGTGCCGTCGGTGGACGCATTGTTGGCGACGATGACTTCGACGCGATCGGCGCCCGGCGCGAATCGTTCGCGCGCGCGCTCGACCGAATCCAGCAGCGCCGGCAATAGAAGCGATTCGTTGTACGCCGGGATGACCAGCGAGATGGCGGGCGCGCTCACAAGGGCAAGGGCCCTTCTTCCATGGCCGCCACCTGCTCGCGCAATTCAAGGATGCGGTCCTGCCAGTAGCGCTGGGTGTTGAACCACGGAAAGGCGAGCGGAAAGGCCGGATCGTCCCAGCGCTGCGCCAGCCAGCCGGAATAATGGATGAGGCGCAGGGTGCGCAGCGCTTCCAAGAGGTGCAGCTCGCGCGGGTCGAGTTCGGCAAAATCCTCGTAGCCGACGAGAAGGTCGGCCAGTTGGCGCGTCATTTCGCCGCGCGATCCGGAAAGCATCATCCACAGGTCCTGGATGGCCGGGCCGGTGAGGCAGTCGTCGAAGTCGACAAAGTGCGGCCCCCGGTCCGTATAGAGCACGTTGCCCGCGTGGCAATCGCCGTGCAGGCGGATGTTCCGAACCGGGCCGGCGCGCTCGAAAGCGGCTTGCGCGCCCTCGATCGCCAGGGCGGTGATGCTTTCCCACGCCGGGCGCAAGTCCGCCGGAAGGAAGGTGCTGGCCAGTAACCATTCGCGCGGCCGGACGCCGAAGCGCGCGACGGTCAATTCCGGCCGGTGGGAAAACGACGCGGCCCCGCCCACGACATGAATGCGGCCCAGGAACCGGCCGATCCATTCGAGAACCTCGGGATTGTCCAGTTCCGGCGCGCGCCCGCCACGACGCGGGCTCAAGGAGAAACGAAAGCCGCGGTAGGCATGCAGGGTCGATGCGCCGGCCTTGAGGGGCGGCACGACCGGAATCTCCGCCGTTTCGAGTTCCTGCGCGAACGCGTGTTCCTCCAGGATCGCCGCATCGGTCCACCGGCCGGGACGGTAAAACTTGGCGATGAGCGGGGCGCCGTCCTCAATGCCGATCTGATAGACGCGATTCTCGTAGCTGTTCAGCGCCAGCATCCGCCCGTCGCAACGAAAGCCCGTGCTTTCGACGGCATCAAGGATGACGTCCGGCGTGAGCGTGGCGTAGGGCGGCGGGGCGTTGTCGGGCACGAGCCATTGTACGGGGGCGGCGCGCCGGCCATTGCATGAAGCGTTCGATGCGAGGTGCGAGTTGCCATGAAACTCAAGAACTGGCGCGGCATCTGGGGCAATTCATGCCAAATCGCCGCGCCAGTGCTTGAGTTTTGCCACCGGGTGCTATGGGGGAAACACGTTAAAATGTCCGCTTCGATTTCAAGGTTTTCGACATGTCTCATCTGAGTTGTGCCGCCATTTTGGGCGGCAAGGCGCCGACGGACGCGCCTGTCACCGTCAAGGGCTGGGTCAAGACCCGCCGCGATTCCAAGGCCGGCATTTCCTTCGTCGCCGTCTCCGACGGCTCCTGTTTTCACCCGGTGCAGGTGGTGGCGCCCAACACGCTGGGCAATTACGCCACCGAAGTGCAGCACCTCACCGCCGGTTGCGCGGTGGAGGCGACCGGCATGATCGTGCCCTCGCCCGCCAAGGGCCAGCCCTTCGAGATGCAGGCGACCGCCATCAA
>CAZTYC010000038.1:0-17134 GCA_964617435.1 uncultured Burkholderiales bacterium | reverse complement strand
TTGGCTTCGCCGCCAAACTTCTTCGACAGCACCGTCGTGATCGCCGCCGTCAAGGTCGTCTTGCCGTGATCCACGTGACCAATCGTCCCCACGTTCACGTGCGGCTTGGTACGCTCAAATTTGCCTTTTGCCATCTGACTTTCCTCGTTAATTCTCTGTTAACAATGGATGCTGCTTACGGTTTTTCGTACCAAGTCCGCCTGGCTTCGCCCGCGGTCTTGACTGACTTGCCGGCGAAAAGCAGGTTTTCGCTTTTCGCCGATGTGAAGTTGGTGCTCTTGATGCGGATTGAACGCACGACCTCTCCCTTACCAAGGGAGTGCTCTACCACTGAGCTACAAGAGCGATGCACAGCAAACTATTGGAGCGGGTGAACGGAATCGAACCGTCGTCATAAGCTTGGAAGGCTTCTGCTCTACCATTGAGCTACACCCGCACACCCTGCAATACTTGGTGGAGAGGGCTGGATTCGAACCAGCGTACTCGTTAGAGGGCAGATTTACAGTCTGCTGCCATTAACCACTCGGCCACCTCTCCACAGAACCCGCTATTATCCTGATTTTTCAGGGAAACGTCAAACCTGATCACGGAAAAAGTGCTGGGTTTCGGGCCCGGAAAACGAACCGCCGGTCTTTGCACTCCCGCGGTTTCGCGCCGGATGGCATGCCGCGCTGCAGCGGATCCCGCCTAATGCTTGCGATAGAATCCGGCGGGATTGAATTTTCGTCTCCAATAGCCTTCCATGAGGGTGTCCAATGCGCCTGATGTCTTCGAAAACACTCGCAGTCTTGGCTTCCATTGCCCTGGTTTCGATATCACATGCGCAATCAGTAAGCACTAACACAGGTACGGTCTCCGCAAGCGGCACAGTGCAGTCGACCGCGCCGGTGTCAAACCCACTGGTCGTTTCCGAAGAGCGCTTCGGCTTGGCCGAGGGATTGATCCGGGAATTGCGCAATGGCGGATACGTGATCTACGTGCGCCACGGGCCGATCCTCCCGGGGGCCAAGGACCTGACCGGCAACAAGACCTGGTGGAAAGACTGCAACAGCACCGCGCGGCTCGCCCCGGAGGCGCAGCCTCGCGCACGCGCAATCGGGGAGGCGTTGCAGCGCCAGCGCATCACCATTTCGGAAGTCTTTTCCAGCGAACTCTGCCGCGCCATTGATTCAGCCATCCATATGGGTCTGAATGCACCGGTGCAACACCCGGCCTTGAACGACGCCGCCGTGGTCGGGCCGGCCGGCTACGAACGCCTTGCCGCAGGCATCGTCGATTTTCTTTCGCGCGAGCCGCTGCCGCGAACCAACCGCGTGATCGTCGGGCATGCGCTGCCTCCCACTCTGGTCCATGCATCTTTGGCAACGCTTCCCGAGAGCCACTCCGCCATTTTCCGGGCCGAAGGCAACGGCAAGTTCCACTTTGTGACCCAGTTGTCCCCAGGGCAATGGCTTTGGATCGGAAAGCAGATTGTTCCGGACATCCCTGTTGCCACAGCCGCCCCGGCTGTCGCGGCACCTTCAGTGCCAGCGCCGCCCGCGGCACCCCTGATCGACCCGGCCAGGGAACTGAAGGGCGCAGAACTCGTGGCAGCACTGCGCAAGGGGGGCTACAACCTCTACATGCGGCACGCGCAAGCCAATGTGGGGCAGGACGGCAATTTGTTGCAAACGCCGAATTGGTGGGAAAACTGCACGATCCAGCGCAACCTTTCCGACATGGGCAAGGATCAGGCGCGCAAGGTGGGTGCGGCAATCCGTGCGCTCAAGATTCCGGTGGATACGGTCCTGGCCTCGCAGTTCTGCAGGAATCGCGACACGGCGCATTTAATGGGCCTGGGTGCGATTGAAGTCAGTGAAGACATCAACCACCAGATCGGCCAGCGCGCCGGCTTCGATGTCAACGTAGCGCGCTTCAAGCGCCTCGCCGCAACCCCGGCGAAGGGCCAGAACACCGTTCTGGTCTCCCACACGCACGGCAGCCCGCGCATGGAAGAGCGCATCATGGGCGGCATGCAGGAAGCCGAAATCGTGGTCTTCCTTCCAGACGGCAAGGGGGGGGCGGAACCGATCGCGCGGATTCCTCCGCCCGAGTGGGACAACCTGATCAAACTGGCGCCGCCCAAGTAGGGCCGCAGCCGGGCCCCGTCAGGCCGGGCGCGCCTTCGGCAGGCGGACCGACTTGACCATCTTGTCCTGCACCTGGAGGATTTCCACGGGATAGCCCGCCAACTTGATCGCAAGTCCGGGCTCCGGAATGTCTTCCAGGTGTTCCAGCAGCAGTCCATTGATGGTCTTGGGCCCGTCAAGCGGAAAACCGTAGCCGAGCTTGCGGTTCAGAACCCGCAAGGGGCAGGTCCCTTCCACGATCACGGTACCGTCGTCCTGCCTGCGGTAAAACCCGGTGTTCATGGGCGACTGGCTGGTGAATTCGCCGACGATTTCCTCGAGGATGTCCTGCAGGGTCACCAACCCGAGGATCTCGCCATATTCGTCCACCACCAGCGCCATGCGGCGCTGGTTGTCCTGGAACTCGGTTAACTGGTGCAGGAGCCCGGTTCCCTCCGGGATGAAGTACGGCTCCCTCACGATTTCCCGCAGCACGTCCTTTTCAACCGGATCCTTGCGGGACGCATTGAGCACCTTGCGCACATGCAGGATGCCCACCACGTTCGATAAATCACCGTCGTACACCACGAGACGGGTGTGGTGCGAGGTGCTCAGCTTGTTGCGGATGTCCTCGATCTTATCGGACAGGTCGATCCCCTCGATCAGCGCGCGCGGGGTCATGGTGTCATCGACGGTCATGCTTTCCAGGTCAAACAGGTTGACCATGATGTTTTTGTGCTTCTTCGGGATGAACTGCCCGCCTTCGAGCACCAGCGTGCGCATTTCTTCCATCGACAACGGTTGCGCGCCTTCCGCGGCGGGCTTCAGGCGCAGCATCGACAGGATGGCACGGACGATCGCGTTGATGATCCACATGGCCCAGCGGATCAGCGCAAAGTTCACCAGCGCATACAGCACGTAGCTCGCGACCAGGGCGATGCGCTCCGAAAAGCGCGCGCCGATCACCTTCGGCAGGATTTCGGCAAAGATCAGAATGGAAAACGATGCCGCAGTCGTCGCGATGCCGAGCACATATTCGCCGTCACCAAACAGCCGCCGGCAGATTTCGGCCACCAGGATCGTGGTGGATGCGTTGAGGACCGTGTTCCCCGCCAGGATGAACGACAGCATTTCCTCGGTGTTGCGCAGCAGGCGGTCCGCGTAGATCGCGCCGCGCGAGCCCTGCTTGACCAGATGCTGCAGGCGATAGCGGTTCAGCGCCATCATGCAGGTTTCCGACATCGAGAAAAAGCCGGAAAAGGCCAGCAACGCGGCCAACGCGCCATAGAGCCAACTGAGCGGGACGTCTCCAGACATCGTCGATTCCGGTCGCTTCGATCAGGGCCGCTTCAGCAGGATCTCGAGCACGAACTTGCTGCCCACATAAGACAGCAACAGCAGGACAAAGCCGGCCAGCGTCCAGCGGATGGCCAGCAGTCCACGCCAGCCAAACCGCCAGTGTCCGCCCAACAGTCCGGCAAAGATCATCCAGGAAAGAATCGCGAACACCGTCTTGTGATTCAACTGGAACGGGCGCCCGAACAGCTCCTCCGAAAACACCACCCCGGACAACACTGTGGCGGTCAGCAGGGCAAAGGCGACGAACAGCAGCTGGAACAACAGGCGCTCTAGGCGCAGCAAGGGCGGCATCCCCCGCAACGCGGCAGGCAGTTCGCCGGCATGCAGCCGCCTTTCGAGCGAGGCCATCAGCAGGGCATGGAGGGCGGCCACGGTGAACAGGGCATACGCCAGCACGGCCACCACCACGTGCGCCTTGAAGGCGAGCCCGCCAAACTGGACGATACGCTGCCCCGGCAGCACGAGCGGGAGCAGCGCCGACAGCATCGCAAGGGGCGCCAGATACAGTGCCGCAACACACAGCAGCCGATTGCCGCGCCCGATCAGCGCATAGGCGCAGATCGCAAGCCAGGCGATCAACGACACCGCATGTGAAAAGCCGATATTGAGGCCCTCGCCGCCCGCCAGGTCGGAAAACAGCGCAACCGCATGCATCGAGAGGGCGACCACCAGCGCCGGAAGCAGCAGCGGTGGCTGGACCACCGCGCCCGATGCCGCGTTGGAACGCGGGTCCCTGGACGCCCGCGCGTCAGACCAGGCGATACCGAACGCGAGGGCATACAAGGCCGCAGTGATAAAATGAAAACTTGAACTCAGCATTGCCCTGCGCCGGCTCCACGGTGGAGCGACCGCGCTCCGATTCTTGAGGCCAGCGAGTTTACACCACGGGTCATCGCCACCAGCGCGCGCCGGTCCCTCCTTCGAGTCAATTCGCGGATTCCTTTCATGCTAGACAATCTCACTCAACGCCTGGCTGGTGTGGTCAAGTCGTTGCGCGGCCAGGCGCGCCTCACCGAGGAGAACATGGCCGACGCCCTGCGCGAGGTGCGCATGGCGTTGCTCGAGGCGGACGTCGGCCTGCCGGTGGTCAAGGAGTTCGCGACGGCGGTCAAGGCGCAGGCGATCGGCGCGGCGGTCCAGCAGAGCCTGACCCCCGGCCAGGCCTTCATCGGCATCGTCCACAAGGAACTCGTCAAGCTCATGGGCGGCGAGCCGGGTGCCGCGCCCGCCCTCAACGTGCTGCCGCTCAATCTGGCCACCACGCCTCCCGCAGTGATCCTGATGGCCGGGCTTCAGGGCGCCGGCAAGACCACCAGCGCGGGCAAGCTCGCCCGCCTGCTCAAGGAGCAGCACCGCAAGAAGGTACTGGTCGTGAGCGCGGACGTGTACCGTCCGGCCGCCATCGAGCAGCTCAAGACGCTCGCGCAGCAAGTCGGGGTCGATTGGTTTCCGAGCGACGCGGGCCAAAAGCCGGTCGACATTGCGCTGGCGGCGCGCCAGCATGCGCGGACGCATTTCCACGACGTGCTGATTGTCGACACGGCCGGCCGGCTCGCCATCGATCAGGCGATGATGGACGAGATCAAGGCGGTGCATGCCGCGGTCTTGCCGATCGAGACGCTGTTCACGGTCGATGCCATGCAGGGCCAGGACGCCGTCAACGTCGCGCGCGCATTCGGCGATGCGCTGCCGCTGACCGGGGTCGTCCTGACCAAGCTCGACGGCGATTCCCGCGGCGGCGCGGCGCTTTCGGTCCGGCACGTGACCGGCAAGCCCATCAAGTTCGCCGGCGTGTCCGAGAAGATGGACGGCATCGAGGTGTTCCATGCCGAACGCATGGCGTCGCGTATTCTCGGCATGGGCGACGTCCTGTCGCTGATCGAAGATGCGCAGCGCAATGTCGACCACGCCGAGGCCCGGAAACTCGCCGAGAAGGTCAAAAAGGGCAAGGACTTTGACTTTGACGATTTCAGGATGCAATTGCAGCAAATGCGCAAGATGGGCGGCGTGGCCTCGCTGATGGACAAGCTGCCGGCCCAGCTGGCGCAGGCGGCCCAGGGTTCGCCCGACATGCAGGAAAAGCAGCTGCGCCGGACCGAAGGCATCATCAATTCCATGACGCCCCTCGAGCGTCGCAAGCCGGAGCTCATCAAGGCGTCCCGCAAACGCCGGATCGCCGCGGGCGCCGGCGTGACGGTGCAGGAAATCAACCGCCTGATGACGCAGTTCGAACAAATGCAGAAGATGATGAAGATGATGAAGGGCGGCGGGCTGGCCAAGATGATGCGGGGGGTCAAAGGCCTCATGCCGGGCATGCGCTGAGATTCCGGCTTCCGCCATGGGTGAAATCGAATTCCAGATCGAGGATTGCCTCGCCCAGATCGGGCTGCAGGATCGGCGCGTGCTGGCCTGGCAGCACGTGGACCGGGAAGGCTCGCTCAAACGCGCGCGCGAACTGGACAAGTCGAGCCGGCGCGGCCCGCTTTATGGCTTTCCCGTGGGCGTCAAGGACATCATCGACGTGGCCGGGCTGCCGACCGGCCACGGCTCGCGGATCTACGAGGGCAACATTCCGACGCTGGATGCGGCCTGCGTGACGCTGGCCCGCGCGGCGGGCGCCGTCATCATCGGCAAGACGGTGACGACGGAACTGGCGACCTTTGTGCCCTCGCGCACCTGCAACCCGCAACACCTCGATCACAGCCCCGGCGGCTCGTCCGCCGGTTCCGCGGCTGCGGTGTCGGCCGGCATGGTGCCGCTGGCGATCGGCACCCAGACGGCCGGTTCAATCATCCGGCCGGCTTCGTACTGCGGGGTGGCGGGTTACAAACCGACATACGGCCTGGTTCCGCGCGGCGGCGTCAAGATCCAGTCCGACTCGCTCGACACCGTCGGCGTGCTTGCGCGCACGATTTCGGATGCGCACCGGTTTTACCTGGCGATGACCGGGGCCATGGAGTACAAGCCGCTGGTGCCGTTGGAGCGGCCCCTCAAGATCAACATCATCACCAACTGGATGGACCACGCCGAGGTGGACATGTCCGTGGCCATCGCCGAGGCCGCGGTGGACCTGGGCGCGGCCGGTTGCAAGGTCCGTGAGATCCGCCTCCCGACCCTGTTCGACGAGGCCCAGGCGGCCCAGCGCGTCGTGCAAATGGCCGAAAACGCGCAGCACTATGCCGCGGAGCGCACCAAGTACAACGCCCTGCTCGATCCCAGGCTGCTCAAATACCTTGAGGAATGCGCCACCGTTTCCTCGCAGGCGTACATGGCGGCGCGCGACCGCCTCGATGCGGCGCGCAAGCAGACCGCCTTCCTGTTTGCCGACTGCGACGCCTGGTTGATGCCTTCCGCCCCGGGCGCCGCGCCGCGCGGGTTCTCCAGCACGGGGGATCCGGTGTTCAATCGGCTGGCAACCGCCCTGCATTTGCCGGCGGTCAATGTCCCGGCGTACCGCAACAAGTTGCGCCTTCCCCTGGGCCTGCAGCTGATCGGTGCCGCCCATCACGACGAAAAGCTGCTGGCCGTTGCCGCGCGCTTCATGCAGCTGGCGAAACCCCTGCCAGTGTCCTGATCCGGCCGCGCTTGCGCAGCGCGGAATTTTCATCATATAATTCAAGGCTTTCCTGCACATTTCCGGCCCGAAGGGTTGGGACGCAGGACGTTACCGGTTCGCAACCGGCCGTTCCCCGTTGTCAACGGGGTGTTTGGACATTCTCCCAATAGAGGAACACATGGTCGTTATCCGCATGGCCCGTGGCGGCGCCAAGAACCGCCCTTTCTACAATGTTGTCGTTGCCGATTCGCGCGAAGCGCGTGACGGCCGCTTCATCGAGCGCATCGGCTTTTACAACCCGATGGCCTCCGAAAACGAGGAAGGCGTCCGCATCGCGATGGATCGCCTGACGTTCTGGCAGTCCAAGGGCGCACAAGCCTCGGACGCCGTGTTGAAGCTGGTCAAGCGTGGCAAAAAGGCCGCCGGCAAGTAAGCCCCTCGAAGACGTCGTCGTCATGGCGCGCATCGGCGCGCCTTTCGGCATCAAGGGCTGGCTCAAGCTTCACACGTTTACCGAATCACCGGACAGCCTCGATCAATATGCATCCTGGCTGATCCGCGCCGGGGACGATTGGCAGGAATTCGAGCTGGAAGATTTCGACGTCAACGCCAAGGGTGCGATCGCCAAGCTCAAGGGCATCGACGATCGTACGGCGGCAGAACGATTGGTCAAGCGTGAGGTGGGAATTCCACGAAGCGACTTGATCGAAGAGGAAGACGCGATCCTGTGGCTTGACCTCATCGGCAGCGAGGTCCGCAACACGCAGGGAAAAGTTTTCGGCGCGGTGGTGTCGCTCATGGAAACGGGCGCCAACGACGTGCTGGTGGTCGAGGGGGGCGGTGAGGAGTCGTTGATTCCCTACATCGACGACGTGGTGGTGTCCTTCGACCGTGAGAAAAAAGTGCTGACGGTCGAGTGGAGCGGGGAATACCAGTGAAGCATTACGATGCGGTCACGATATTCCCCGAGATGTTCGACGCAATCGCCGACAGCGGCGTGACGCGCCGAGCGCTGGATGCAGGGGTGTGGTCGTTGAAGTGCTGGAATCCGCGCGATTTCGCCGGCAACGCCCACCGGACCATCGACGACCGTCCCTACGGGGGCGGGCCGGGAATGGTGATGATGGCGGAACCGCTGGCGCAAGCCATCGATGCCGCGAAGGCCAGGCAACGGGACGCGGGCGTGACCGACTCCCGCGTGGTATACCTGACGCCGCAGGCCCGGCCGGCGACGGATCGGTCGATCCGCGAGCTGGCAACGTTTGACGGCCTGGTGTTCCTGTGCGGCCGGTATGAAGGGATCGACGAGCGGCTGGTTCAATCGCGCGTCGATCTGGAGGTGTCGATCGGCGACTACGTGTTGTCCGGCGGCGAACTGGCGGCGATGGTGTTGATCGACGCCATGGTGAGATTGCAGCCCGGCGTGTTGAACGACGGGCAGTCTGCGGCGGAGGATTCTTATTCGCCGGAGAAGGAAGGATTGCTCGACCATCCGCACTACACGCGGCCGGCGAGCTGGAATGGCATCGAGGTCCCCGCCGTGTTGCAAGGCGGCGACCACGAAAAAATTGCCGCCTGGCGAAAGCAGCAATCGCTGGAGCGTACGCAAGCAAGGCGGCCCGATTTGCTGGCGGGCCGGAAGTAGAAGTCCAACGCATCAACCTGCAGCAGAACAAAACACGCACATCAATCCGCGCGATTGCGCTGTGCGACAGGCCAGGCAATGTCGGCCGCCCACAATGAAAGGAAGACCATGAACCTGATTCAAACGCTGGAAAAAGAAGAAATTGCCCGCCTGGGCAAGAAGGTCCCGGACTTTTCGCCCGGCGACACCGTGATCGTCAACGTGAACGTGATCGAAGGCGAGCGCAAGCGCGTGCAGGCCTACGAAGGCGTGGTGATTGCCAAGCGCAACCGCGGCCTCAATTCCTCGTTCATCGTCCGCAAGATTTCGTCTGGCGAAGGCGTCGAGCGCACGTTCCAAACCTATGCACCGACCATCGCCTCCATCGAAGTCAAGCGCAAGGGTGACGTGCGCCGCGCCAAGCTCTACTACCTGCGCGATCGTTCCGGCAAGTCCGCGCGCATCAAGGAAAAGCTGGACTACGTGTCCACCCAGACCAAGGATGACAAGGCGGAGTAATTCGCTGCTCCGAGGTCCACGCAAAACGGCGCACCAAGGTGCGCCGTTTTTGCTATTGCCACTGCCTTGCGCCTTTATGTATCCGCCACCAATGTTTGAAGCGGCGAGCAGGCGTCTCAACCAAATACCAACTGACGGTTGCGGCTAGGAGTGCCAAAACAACCAAGGTCATCGTGGTGTGCGCAAAGTGGGTATGGTTGTCCCGCATAAGGAACCAAATCGCGGGCAAGTGCCACAAGTACACCCCGTAGGATAAGTCAGGCCACCAACGAGGCAGGGACACCTGTGGGCCTGCGAACGCCCACCAAACAAACATGGGCGGCAACAGAGTGTTGAAGACTGTCGTTTGAGCGTGTGGAAACCATGCGTACTTAACCGTCATTGCAGCGACCAGCACAGCGAGCGGAGCCCAATTCGGCACCCTGCAGAGTGAATCTCGGTACAGGTAAAGCAGGTTTCCGGCAAAAAACGCAGAAACCAGGTGCGCGCGATCGCTGACAAATTGATCATGGGCGTCCGACCACTGGCTGATCGCAACACCAACAGCCCAAAGGACCCAAACCACAAGGCGATGCCGATATGTCCCAAACAAGACCGCCATGGCAAGAAACGCATAGAACGCCGCTTCATAACCCAGGGACCAAAGGACGCCGTTGCTAAACGGCGGCAATTCGATGTGGCCGCCAGTCATCCAAGCGATCAAACTCGACAAGCCTACATCCCAACCAATCCACCACCCGATTACGATCAGGTTGAAAACCAACGCAGGCAGGAGTCTCCAGCATCGCTTGGCAGCAAATTCAATCAACGATTGGCTGCTCTCCAAACTCTGCAAGACCAAAAACCCTGAAACCGCAAGAAAGGCTGGTACGTAATTTACCCAAACAGTGTAGGGAGTCAGTCCCTTGACGAGCAAGGGCGCATGATAGGCCACTACGCCAAGCGCGAGGAAGATGCGCAAAACATCAAAATTGGGCCAACGATCATTGCCCTTCATAATTTTTCACGAGAGCCCAGCGTCAAAGGTCCCGCGCTTTGAAGGTGTCGCAGGACCGGAGGCTGCCCGTTTCAAAGCCGGTCTTGAACCAGCGCACGCGCTGCGCCGAGGTGCCGTGGGTGAATGAATCGGGCACCACCACGCCGCGCGCCTGCTTTTGCAGCATGTCGTCGCCGATCGCGTTCGCCGCGCGCAGGGCCTCGTCCACGTCGTTTGCATCAAGAAAGGGCTTGATGCGGTTGGAATGGTTGGCCCACACACCGGCAAAGCAATCCGCCTGCAACTCGACCTTGACCGACACGCGGTTGTATTCCTTCTCCGAAAGCCGCTGGCGCATGGCGTCGGTCTTTTCGGTGACGCCGATGAGGTTCTGCACATGGTGCCCGATCTCGTGCGCAACCACATAGGCGCGCGCGAAGTCACCGCCGGCGCGGAAGCGTTGTTCCATCTCCCGGAAGAACGCCATGTCCAGGTAAACCTTAAGATCTCCGGGACAGTAGAACGGGCCCATCGCGGCGTCACCCGTCCCGCAGGCCGTGGGTGTGCGACCGGCGAACAGCACCAGCTTGGGCGGCTGGTATTGCGACCCCATCTCCTTGAACATCGCGTTCCAGCTGTCCTCGGTGCGGGCCAGGATTTTCTTCATCTCAACCGTCAGCGCCGCATCCGGATCATTGGAGGCATCCAGCGGCTTGCCCGGCTGCTCGCTCGAGGGACCCTGCACCTGTTGCGCCACGTTGAGCACGGTCGACGGGTCGATGCCGAGGAAGTAGCTCGCCACCAGCGCGATGACCACGGTACCGATGCCGATGCCGCCCGCGCGGCCCATGCCACCGCCGCGGCGGTCTTCAATGTTCGAGCTTTCCCGATCATCGTCAAGCTTCATGTCCGTCCCCTGTTCAGGTTGCGATTCGCCTATTTTGCGAGGTTGAGCCACACCGGCAGCGCAATCATGCCGCAAAGCGTGGACACCGTCACGGATTGCGCCACCAGTTCGCCTTTGCCCCCCATGCGCACCGCGAGCACATAGGCCGAGGTGGCGGTGGGCAGCGCGGCCAGCAGCATGACCATGTCGCGATACACGCCGGTGACCCCGAGAACGGGCGCCAGCAGCCACGCGGCAGCGGGCATGAGCAGCAGCTTGACCGCCGTCATATGCCCGATGAGCGCGGCGTTTCCCTTCATGTTCGACAACGTCAGCGCCGCGCCCACGCAGAGCAACCCGCAGGCAATCGAAGCCGCGCCCATGCGCGAAACCAGCATCTGCGCAACTTCGGGAAACGGCAGGCCGGACAGCGAGTACAGCACCCCGCCGGCCGTGGCCAGGATGAGCGGGTTCTGCAGCAGCTCCTTCCAGATCGGCAGCTCGCCATGGCGGGCCAGCGCCCACACGGAGGCGATGTTGCATATCGGCACCACCAGCCCGATGACGATGCCGAAGGCCGCGATTCCCGCCTCGCCGTGCAGGCGCGCTGCGGCGGCCAGGCCGATGTAGGAATTGAAGCGGAACGCGGTCTGGAAGACGGACGCGAATGCCGCCGGATCGCCGCGCGCCGCATAGCGCCCGAGCCAGGCGGCGACCATGCCGGTGACGACCACCAATCCGGCCAGCGTCAGCGCCGGCGCGGCCGCGGCAAAGTCGATGCGGTTGCGCGCGATGGAATGGAACAGCAGCGCCGGAAACAGGACGAAATACACCAGCTTCTCCAGCCCGGCCCAGAATTCGCGTCCCCAACCGGTCAGGCGGTGGATGGCCAATCCGAGCAAGATCAGCGAAAAGTCGGGAACCAGCAGCAAGGTGATGGACATGGGGTGATTCTACGAGGCGGGGCGCGACGCCTGAAAAAGGGCATGGAATAATCCGCCATGCCCGCGCTTCCCATGGATCACGCCGCTTTGCCGCCATCACCAAACACAAGCATTGGCGCGCCTTCCAGGCCATTTTCGCCCCATGAAGCGCGCCAGTGCTTGTGTTTGACCCTGCATCAAGGAGGGCCGGCATGGGCAAGTTGATTCCCGGGCTCACCGCCGCCGCCATTACCGCAGTCGCCGCCATGTTCCTCGGCCAGCATTACGGCGCGTCCGCCATGCTGTTCGCGCTGTTGCTCGGCATGGCGATGAATTTCCTCGGCACCGAGGGCAAGTGCGTGCAAGGCATCCAGTTCGCGTCCACCACCGTCCTGCGCGTCGGCGTGGCGCTGCTTGGCTTGCGCATTTCTTTTGGCGAGATCGCCGCGCTCGGGCCGGCGACCGCCGCGCTGCTGGTCGGCGGCGTGGTCTCCACGATCCTGTTTGGCGCCCTGTTCGTTCGGCTCACGAAGGCCGACACGCGCTTCGGCATTCTTACCGGCGGCGCCACGGCCATCTGCGGCGCGTCCGCCGCGCTGGCGATTGCGGCGGTGCTGCCGCGGACGCCGACCCACGATCGCGACACCTCGTTCACCATCATCGGCACCACGGCGCTCTCGACGCTGGCGATGGTGCTCTATCCGATCGTCGCCTCGGCGCTGGATTTCTCCCACCACCAGGCCGGCGTGTTCTTGGGCGGCACCATCCACGATGTGGCGCAGGTGGTCGGCGCCGGCTACAGCGTGAGCAAGGAGGCCGGCGACATGGCGACCGTCACCAAGTTGCTGCGCGTGGCCATGCTGCTGCCAGTGATCCTCTGCCTCTCGCTCCTCATGCGGCGCGACGCGGCGAGCCGGGCGGACGCGAAGAAGCCCCCGATCCTCCCGTGGTTTGCCGTCGCCTTCGCACTGCTGGTGGTGGTGAATTCGCTGGTGGCCCTGCCCCAGCCACTGCTCGATGCCGCCGGCGCCACGTCCCGCTTCGCGCTGGTGTTGGCCATCTCGGCCATCGGCATGAAGACCTCGCTCAAGGAACTCACCGTGCTCGGCGTGCGCCCCGTGGCGTTGCTGGTGGCCGAAACGCTGTTCCTTGCCGGCTTCATCGTCGGCATGATGAAATTGCTGCATGTCTGATCCGGCCAAGCCTTTCTCGGGCGTGATCCCGATCCTCGCCACGCCGTTTGCGGCGGACGAATCGATCGATTTCGATTCCTGGCGCCGCACCGTCGAGTTCATGCTGTCGCTCGATGTCGACGGATTGACCGTGGCCGGCGTGCTCGGCGAAGCCGACCGCCTCACCGATGCCGAGCGCATCGGCCTGATCGATGCGGCCGCCCGCGTGGTCGACGGGCGTGTGCCGCTGATCGCCGGCGTGAGCCACCGCGGCACCCATGCCGCCCTTGCGCTTGCCAAGGCGGCGCGCAATGCGGGCGCCACGGCCATCATGGTGGCGCCGCAAAAGGAAGCCACGCCCAACGAGGAGCGCATCTTCGAGGTGTTTGCGCGGCTCTCAGCGGAAGCATCGATGCCGATCATCCTCCAGGATCATCCGGCCTCCACCGAGGTCCACATGAGCGCGGCGCTGATCGCGCGCATCGCCAACGAACTCCCTGCCGTGCGCGCCATCAAGGCCGAGGCCGTGCCCGTCGGCCCGAAGATCGCGGCGATCCGCGCGCTGCTCAACCGCCCGGTGTCGATCCTCGCGGGGCTCGGCGCGCTGTATGCGCCGTTCGACCTCGCGTCCGGCGCGGACGGATTCAACACCGGATTTGCATTCCCGGAAGTGCTGCAGGCGATGATCGCGGCGCAACGCGCAGGTGACCTCGCACGGCTTGATGCGCACTTCGCGCGCTACGCGGCCCTGATCGTCCTCGAGCAGCAGCCGGGCGTGGCGATTCGCAAGGAGGTGTTGCGCCGCCGCCAGCTGTTTTCGACGGCGACCGTGCGCCACCCCGGCGCGCCGCTCTCGCCCCACGCGGCGACGACGCTGACCGCGCTGCTCGATCGCACGTTCCCGGGCGCGGACATCACGCGCCGCATCCGGCCATGAGCGACGGCGCAAAGATCGCCTTCGATGCGTGCGTCAAGATGCCGTTCGGCACGGTGGGCATCGTGACCACTGAGTCGCACCTCACGGGAGTCCATTTCCTGCCCGCGAACGTCCCGAGCAAGGCGCCACGGCGCGATTCGCTCGCGCACCTGGTCTGCGTGCAGCTCAACGCCTACCTGGACAATCCACAACGCGCGTTCGACCTGCCGTTGAAGCTGGCGGGCACCAAGCACCAGCTCGATGTCTGGGCGTACATGCAGGCGATCCCCTCGGGGCAGACCCGCACCTACGGGCAGCTCGCGGAAGCGGTCGGTTCGTCGGCGCGCGCCGTGGGCGCCGCCTGCGGCCAGAACCCGATCCCGCTCATCGTGCCGTGCCACCGCATCGTGGCCGCCAACGGAACCCTCGGCGGGTTCATGGGCGGCAAGCTGGCCAATCCCCTCGTCATCAAGCAATGGCTGCTGACGCACGAAGGCGCGCTCCTGCTATGAACGCCGGGACGGCCGTCGAGGCCAATCCCGTGATCGATGCCTTTGCCGATGCGTTGTGGCTGTCCGACGGGCTGGCGCGAAATTCCATCGACGCGTACCGACGCGACCTTGCGCATTTCGACGAATGGATGCAGCAGCACCTTCACCGCCGTGTGGAACAGGCGGATGCGTTCGCCATCCAGGCCTACCTCGCGCACCGCGTCGGCACCTTGCATGCCAGCCCGCGATCGACCGCGCGCCTCACCTCCTCGCTGAAGCGCTTCTATGAATACCTGTTGCGCGAAAAACTGATCGACGCGAACCCGGTGCGCCACCTCGCCTCGCCGAAGATTCCGCGTTCGCTGCCCAAGTCGCTGTCCGAGAAAGACGTGGAGGCGCTGCTCGCGGCGCCCGACTCCGACACCGCCCTCGGATTGCGCGACAAGGCCATGCTGGAGACGCTGTATGCATCGGGCCTGCGCGTGACCGAGCTCGTCACGCTCAAGGTGGCGCAACTGTCGCTGGACATGGGCGTGGTGCGCGTCATGGGCAAGGGTTCGAAGGAGCGCCTGGTGCCGATCGGCGAAGCGGCGCAGGATGTCGTGGGCCAATACCTGGCGTCGGCGCGGCCGGAGATCCTCGGTGCGCGCAAGTCAGACGACCTGTTCCCCAGCCAGCTCGGGCGCGCCATGTCGCGGCAGATGTTCTGGAATCTCGTCAAGCGCTACGCGTTGCGCGCCGGCATTTCGACCGCCATCTCCCCGCATACGCTGCGGCATGCCTTCGCCACGCATCTCTTGAACCACGGCGCGGACTTGCGCGTGGTGCAAATGCTGCTCGGCCACGCCGACATCACCACCACGCAAATCTACACCCATGTGGCGCAGGAGCGCCTGAAGCGCATCCACGCGCGCCACCACCCGCGCGCGTAAGCCAAACCCAAGTCGGGACGCGGCGTTCGGGCCGAAAATGGCCTAGAAGCCTTGTCAATGCTGGAGTTTGGCCAGCCGCGCCGCGGCCTGATCGAGCGTGTCCTCGCGCTTGGCAAAACAGAAACGCACGATGCGGTGATCCACGCCGTCGCCATAGAAGGCCGAGACCGGGATGCACGCCACGCCGATGTGGCGGGTCAGCCATTCGGCAAACTGCACCTCGGTCTGGTCGGCATGCGCGGCCAGGTGCCCGTACCCGGCCAGCACGAAGTAGGTGCCCTGCGAGGCCTTCCATCGCAGCGGCGTTGAAGCCACCCGACGCAGGAAGTGGTCCCGCTTGGCCTGGTAGAACGCCGGCAACTCGCGATGCGTGCCAAGCTTCATGTACTCCGCGATCGCATGCTGCGACGGCGTGTGGACGGTGAAGACGACAAACTGGTGCGCCTTGCGGAATTCGGCCATCAACGCCCTGGGCGCAAGGCAATACGCGATCTTCCATCCGGTGACGTGGTAGGTCTTGCCGAACGACGAGACCACGAAGGCGCGCTCCGAGAGCTCGGGATGCGCCGACACGCTGGCGTGCGGTTTGCCGTCGAACACCATGTGTTCGTACACCTCGTCGCTGATGACGGCAATATCAGTGTTGCGGATCAACCCGGCGAGCGTGTCGAAATCCTCGCGCGTCCAGACCGTCGCCGTCGGGTTGTGCGGCGAGTTGATCATGATGGCGCGCGTCCGCGGGCCGATCAGCGCGCGGATTTCCGCCCAGTTCGGCCGGTAATCCGGAAACACGAGGCGCGAGGCGCGGGCCACGCCGCCATTCATGCGGATCACCGGCTCGTAGCTGTCGTACACCGGCTCGAGCACGATCACCTCGTCGCCCGGGTGAACGAGTGCCGTCAGTGCGGTCTGGATCGCCTGGGTGGCTCCGGCGGTGACGGTGATCTCACTTGCGACATCGTAGTCGCGCTTGTGGAACTCCCGGACCTTGGCCGCGATCTGCTCGCGCAACGCCGGAACGCCGGCCATCGGCGGGTACTGGTTGTGGCCGGCCGCCATCGCGCGGTTCATCAAGTCGAGCAGGCGCGGGTCGCACGCAAAGTCCGGAAAGCCCTGGCCAAGGTTCACGGCGCCGGTCTCCTGGGCCAGCGCCGACATGGTGGTGAAAATCGTGGTGCCGATGTGCGGCAGCTTTGAAGAGACCTTGATCATGCGTCGATCATATCAGCGGGGCCGCGCGCTTCAAGGGCGAAAAAAAACCGGGCATTCGCCCGGTTCTTGTGGAGGATGCCAACGGCCTTACAGGCGCGGGCCGTCCTCGGATGCCGCTTCCTCAACCACCGGGCGATCCACCAGTTCCACCAGCGCCATGGGCGCGTTGTCGCCCTGGCGGAAGCCGAACTTCAGGATGCGCAGGTAGCCGCCGTTGCGGGCCTTGTAACGCGGGCCGAGCTCGTCGAACAGCTTGGCCACCATATCGCGGTCGCGCAGGCGGTCATACGCCAGGCGGCGGTTGGCCAGGGTGGCTTCCTTGCCCAGCGTGATGATGGGCTCGGCAACCTTGCGCAGGGCCTTCGCCTTCGGCAGCGTGGTCTTGATGACCTCGTGCTTGAGGAGCGAATTGGTCATGTTGCGCAGCATCGCCAGGCGATGCGACGAGGTCTTGTTGAGT
>CAZTYC010000037.1:0-17715 GCA_964617435.1 uncultured Burkholderiales bacterium | reverse complement strand
TGCAACGGCTCCGACGTGTTCGGCTCCGACATCTGCACCTGCCGGCCGTACCTCGCGCACGGCATCGAGGTGTGCATCGAGATGGCGCAAGCCGGCGGCGTAGGCCTGGTGATCTACAACCGCAAGGAAGGCCGCGCGCTGGGCGAAGTGACCAAGTTCCTCGTCTACAACGCACGCAAGCGCCAGGCCGGCGGTGACCGCGCGGAAACCTATTTCGCGCGCACCGAGTGCGTGGCCGGCGTGCAGGACATGCGCTTCCAGCAATTGATGCCCGACGTGTTCCATTGGCTGGGCATCACGCGCATCGACCGCTGGGCGTCGATGAGCGACATGAAGCACGGGGCACTGGTGGATGCCGGGATCGAGGTGATCGAACGCGTGCCGATCCCCGACGCACTGATACCGGCCGACGCCAGGGTGGAAATGGATGCCAAGCGGGCGGCGGGCTATTTTTCGAATTACATGCCGGACGAAAAAGAGCTGGCCGAGGCCAAGGGCCGCGGGCTGGATCAGTGAGCGCCGTACCCACCACGGAGGCGGGCGGCTGGCATACGCCGGTGCCGGCCGGGCTTCCGGCCGCGCAGTGGCTGTCCGCGCAGGCGGTACGCCGGCACGGCCGCGAGGTATTCGATTGGGTCGAGGGCGGCCGGTCGCGGCACTATCGATTGCACCGCGAGCGGCTGCCGGATGCGGCACGCTACGTGGCCGACGTGGTCCGTGAGCGGTATCCGGACCTCGTGGTCCCCTTCCACAGCCGCTGGCGGCATATCGAGGCGGGCGGGATCGACCGCTGGGCGGCGCTTGCCGCGCAACATGCATTGCGGGGCGACGAGGCCGTGCGCTCGATGATCGACCTGGTCATCCCCTCGGTGCTGCTCGACGCGGGCGCCGGGCCGGCCTGGTCTTTCCGCGACGCGGCGAGCGGCCGCACGTATTCCCGTTCGGAGGGGCTGGGCGTGGCCTCGGTGGCCCTGTTCGCGTCCGGCGTCCTGTCCGACCGCACCCACGCGCCGCTGCGCTCCGATGCCGCCGCCCTGATGCGCGTGCGCGCCGGCCACATCCACAAGTTTTTCCAGGTCGACGATGAAACCAACCCGCTGGTGGGGCTCGAGGGCCGCGCGAACCTGGTCCGCCAGCTCGGCGTGGTGGCGGGCGCCACGCCAGCGGTGTTCGGCGAAGAGCGGCGGCTCGGCAACCTGTTCGACTACCTGAAATCGCATGCGCGGCAGGGTGCGGTGCGCGCGGATTTCATCCTGGAGACCCTGCTCAAGGCCCTGGGGCCGCTGTGGCCCGGGCGCGAGGTCCTCGACGGCGTACCGCTGGGCGACTGCTGGCCGCATGGCGCGGCGAACGGCGGCCGGGTGCCCTTCCACAAGCTCACGCAGTGGCTCACCTACTCGCTGCTCGAGCCCTTGATGGCGGGTGGCTTGACGATCGACGCAATCGACGAACTGACCGGCCTGCCGGAGTACCGGAACGGCGGCCTGTTCCTGGACCTCGGCGTGATCGAGCCCATCGATCCTGCGCTGACCACGCGCGCGCTCACGCCCGCGGCGGAGGAAATTGTCGAGTGGCGCGCGTTGACGGTGATTCTGCTCGACGAACTGGCGCCGCTGGTGCGCGCCACCCTCGGCAAGCGTGCGGAGGAGTTTCCCCTGGCCTGCGTGCTGGAAGGCGGCACCTGGGCCGCGGGCCGCAAAATCGCCGCCGAGCGGCGCGCCGGCGGCGGGCCGCCATTGAACATCGAAAGCGATGGCACTGTTTTTTGAATCGAGGAACCCCATGACCCAGAATTTTCCGAATCTTCACGTTGTCGATCACCCGTTGGTCAAGCACAAGCTCACCTACCTGCGCCGCGTGGAAACCTCCACGGCCGGGTTCCGGCGGCTGGTGAGGGAGATCGCGCAGATGCTCGCCTACGAGGTGACGCGCGATCTGCCGACCGAGCCGATGCGCATCACCACGCCGATCACCGACGTCGATTCGCCGGTGATCGCCGGCAAGAAGCAGTGCATCGTCTCGATCCTGCGCGCCGGCAACGGCATGCTCGATGGCATGCTCGAGCTGCTGCCCGCGGCGCGCGTCGGCCACGTCGGCCTTTACCGGGATCCGGAGACCCTCGAGCCGGTGGAGTATTACTTCAAGGTGCCCGAGGACATCGCCGAGCGCATGGTCATCGTGGTTGATCCGATGCTGGCCACCGGCAACTCCGCCGAGGCATGCATCGCGCGGCTCAAGGAGATCGGCGTCACCACCATCCGCTTCGTGTGCCTGCTCGCCGCACCCGAGGGCGTGAAGAACCTGCTCGAGCATCATCCGGACGTGATGATCACCGCCGCCGCGCTCGACGAGAAGCTCAACGACCACGGCTACATCGTGCCGGGGTTGGGCGACGCCGGGGACCGCATCTTCGGCACCAAATGAGCGAATCCGCGGCGGGCGAATCGGCGTATCGTAAGGCTCCGGCCGCTCGCCCGACCCAAGTTCGCCGGTTCAACCCAAGGGAGGATTCCATGTTGCGCAGGTTCACGTTGTTTGCAGGAACGGTATTGGCTTCGTTGTCCGCGCTCGCCGGCGGAGACAAGGTGGCGTTTCCGGAGGGGTTCGACAAGGGGGTGCTGTACGGCACCGTCGACCGCCATGACATCAAGCAGTACCGCGAGTTGTGGGCCAACAAGGCGGCGGTGGATGCCGTGAAGGCCGGCAAGCCGATTCCCTCCGGCACGGTCCTGACCCTGGTGCAATACAAGGCCGTGGTCGACGACAAGGGCGCGCCGGTCAAGGATGCCAACGGGCGCTTCAAGAAGGGCGACCTGGTGGCCTACGCGGTCATGGAAAAGCGTCTGGGCTGGGGAACCGAATACAAGGACGACGTGCGCAACGGCGAGTGGGAATACCAGGTGTTCAAGGCCGACAAGTCGGTCAATGCCATGGCCAAGCTCGACACCTGCTTCACCTGCCACAAGCCGCACGCCGGGCAGGACTTCGTGATTTCGTTGGCGCGCCTGTCGGGCACCGCCCCCGGTGCACCGGCGGCCAAGCCGGCGGGCCTCACGGTGGCGATCGCCGATTTCCTGTTTGGCCCGGAAAAGGTCGAAGCCAAGGTCGGCCAAGCCGTCAACTGGGTGAATGCCGACGATTCGCCACACCAGGTCACGATCAGCGGCCCGAACGGCCGGCGCAGCGGCATCATGCTGAAGGGCCAGAGTCAGTCGCTGACCTTCGACACTGCCGGCGTGTACAACTACATCTGCGGCCTGCACCCGAACATGAAGGGCGTGGTGGAGGTGAAGTAAGCGCGCGAATTGACACCGCCCCGGGCGCCGCGTAATCTTCGCCTTGCGCCGATTTGACGATCAGCTTGCGGGCGCGGAACGCGGCGGAATGCCGCGCGATTCCAACAAATCCGGCTAAAGCGGCGTTCTGCATCCTGGAAGGCCCGATAGCACAAGCTGTCGGGCTTTTTTGTTTTTCATCCGGATGATTGCAACCCCCCAAACCGCGCACTTCTCCGAACCGCTGCCGCTGGCCTGCGGCACGGCCCTGCGCGACTACGACCTGGCCTTCGAGACCTACGGCGCGCTCAATGCGGAGCGTTCCAACGCCATCCTCATCTGCCATGCGCTGAACGCCTCGCATCACGTCGCCGGCACATATGCCGACGCGCCCGACGAGACCGGATGGTGGGACAACATGGTGGGCCCCGGCAAGCCGGTGGACACCCGCCGGTTCTTCGTCATCGGCGTCAACAACCTCGGCTCCTGCTTCGGGTCTTCCGGTCCGACGACGCGCAACCCCGACACCGGACAACCCTGGGGCGCGAACTTTCCGCTGGTGACCGTCGAGGACTGGGTCGACGCACAGGCGCGCCTGCTCGACCGGCTCGGCATCAGCCGCCTGTTCGCCGTCATGGGCGGCTCCCTCGGCGGCATGCAGGCGCTGACGTGGTCGCTGCGCTACCCCGCGCGCGTGGCGCACGCGCTGGTCATCGCCGCGGCGCCCAATCTGTCCGCGCAGAACATCGCCTTCAATGAGGTCGCCCGCCAGGCGATCATCAGCGATGCGGCGTTCCACGGCGGGGACTTCGCCGCGCACGGCGTCAAGCCGCGCGAGGGGCTTATCGTGGCGCGCATGGTCGGCCACATCACCTACCTGTCCGACGACCAGATGGAGGAACGTTTCGGCCGCGAGCTGCGCGAAGGCCTCAAGTTCTCCTTCGCGCCGGAGTTCCAGATCGAATCGTACCTGCGGCACCAGGGGGAAAAGTTTGCCGGCTACTACGACGCGAACACGTACCTGCGCATCACCAAGGCGCTCGACTATTACGACCCCGCGCGCGACACCGGCGGCGACCTGGCTGCCGCCGTCGCGCCCGCGCGGGCGCGGTTCCTGGTGATCGCCTTCACCACCGACTGGCGCTTCTCCCCCGCGCGCTCGCGCGAGATCGTGCGCGCGCTGCTGGCGCAACGCAAGGACGTCACCTACGCCGAAATCGACGCGCCGCACGGCCACGATGCCTTCCTGCTCGATCATCCGCAGTACCACGCCGTGGTGCGGGCGTTCCTGCAGGGCCCGGGGGCGCCATGATCACGCGCAAGGATTTCGAGGCGATTGCGCGCTGGATCGCGCCGGGCTCCAGCATCCTCGACCTGGGATGCGGCGACGGCGAGCTGCTCCGCTTCCTGGCGCGGCAGAAAGGCGTCAAGGGCTACGGCATCGAAAACGACGACGCCGGCGTGCTGGCCTGCGTCACCAACGGCGTGAACGTCATCCAGTCGAACCTCGAGGACGGGTTGAAGGACGTCGGCGACAACGCCTTCGACTTCGTGATCCTGTCACAAACCCTGCAGGCGATGAAGCGCACCGAGGCGATCGTCGACGAAATGCTGCGCGTGGGGCGCGAGGCCATCGTGACCTTCCCCAATTTCGGCCATTGGCGGCACCGGTTGGCCATCCTTGGCGGGCGCATGCCGGTCTCCGAATCGCTGCCCTACCAATGGTACGACACGCCAAACATCCACATGTGCACGGTCGCCGATTTCGACGCCTTCTGCGCGCGCAAGCGCCTCGCGGTGCTCTCGCGCGTGGTGCTCAACGGCGGGCGCGAAACCGCATGGCTGCCCAACCTCACGGGCACCTTGGCGCTGTACCGGCTGTCAAAATAGGAACCTCCTGGTGTAGCCGGGCTGTACGCGCGACCCCGGAATTTGATGTCGATCGCGGTGCAGGGCCGCCGTCCGCTATTCAATGCTCATCGCATCGAGTTGCTGCTGCACCTCGAACCATTTCCACTCGGCATCGGCGACCTGCGCGCTGATTTCGCCCTGGCGCTTCAGGCGATCCTGCAACAGCGCCTTGTTTTCTTCCGCATAGGCGGCCTCCATCGAAAGCCAGGCCTCGATGTCGCGCAATTCGTTGGTCATCGCCTTCATCTGGCCTTCGAGGGTGGCCAGCTTGTCTTCCAGCGGCTTGCGCGCGGCGTAGGTCTTTTGGCGCGCGGCCGCCTCGGCGCGCTTCTGCGCCTTGCGGTCGGCAACCTCAAGAACTGGCGCGGCGTTTGAGGCATTTTCGTCTGAAACACCGCGCCCCGCCTGGGGCTTTGCACCTTTGTCCCTCGACGCGGCGTAGTCGCGGGCCCATTGCTTGTAGTCGTCCAGGTCGCCGTCGAATTCGCGCAAGGCGCCGTCCGCCACCAGCCAGAAGGTATCGGTGGTCGCCTTGAGCAGGTGGCGGTCGTGTGCGACCACCACCAGCGTGCCGTCGAACGCCTGCAAGGCCTCCGCCAGTGCCTCGCGCATTTCGATGTCGAGGTGGTTGGTGGGTTCGTCCAGCAGCAGCAGGTTGGGCTTCTGCCAGACGATCAGCGCCAGCGCCAGCCGCGCCTTTTCGCCGCCGGAAAACGGGCCGATCGGCTCGGTGACGCGATCGCCACGGAAGTCGAAGCCGCCGAGAAAGTCGCGGAAATCCTGCTCCCGCACGTCCGGGTCGAGGCGCTTCAGATGCCAGAGCGCCGATTCGTCCGGCCGCAGGATTTCAAGCTGGTGCTGCGCGAAATAGCCGATGTTCAGGCCCTGGCCCTCGTAACGGCCGCCCGAACGGAGTGCCAGTTCGCCCGCCAGCGACTTGACC
Source organism: uncultured Burkholderiales bacterium (assembly GCA_964617435.1). Lineage (GTDB taxonomy): Bacteria > Pseudomonadota > Gammaproteobacteria > Burkholderiales > Usitatibacteraceae > UKL13-2. Next base: position 11,586 of record CAZTYC010000037.1, on the reverse strand, counting down.
AGCGTGGACTTTCCCGCCCCATTGGGGCCGAGCAGGCCGATGCGGTCGCCATAGAACAGCCGCCATTCGACCGGCCCCAGCACCGTGCGATCGCCATAGCCGAGCGCGGCCTCCTTCAAGTGCAGCAACTGGCGCGGCTTGGCCGCAGGCTCGCGGAACGAGAATTCGAATGGTGAATCGACGTGCGCGGCGGCGATCACTTCCATGCGCTCCAGGGTCTTGATGCGCGACTGGGCCTGCTTGGCCTTGGTGGCCTTGGCGCGAAAACGGTCGACGTAGCTTTTGAGGTGCGCGATCTGGCGCTGCTGCTTCACGAAGGCCGACTGCTGCGCGGCCAGGTGCTCGGCGCGCACGCGCTCGAAGGCCGAATAATTGCCGGCGTAATCGTTGAGTTTCTGCTGGTCCACATGCACGATGCGCCCGACGACGGCGTCGAGGAAGTCGCGGTCGTGCGTGATCAGCAGCATCAGTCCCGGATAGGCCTTCAGCCAGTCCTCGAGCCAGAGCACGGCGTCGAGGTCGAGGTGGTTGGTCGGTTCATCGAGCAGCAGCAGGTCGGAGCGGCACATCAGCGCCTGCGCGAGGTTGAGGCGCATGCGCCAGCCGCCGGAAAACTCAGCCACGGAACGCGTCAGTTGCGCGGTGGAAAAGCCCAGGCCGGAAAGCATCGCGGCGGCGCGCGCGCGCGCGGAATAGCCGCCGATGTGCTCGTAATGCGCGTGCAGCTCGGCGATGCGTTCGCCGTGGCCCGGCGTATCGGCCGGCTCGTGCTCAGCGCGCGCGAGGCCGGCCTCGAGCGCGCGCAATTCGCGGTCGCCGTCCAGCGCATAGTCGAGGGCGGTCGTGGCGGACGCCGGCGTCTCCTGGGCCACATGCGCCATCACCCAGCGCGACGGGCATTCGACCTCACCCGCGTCCTGGTGCATTTCGCCGCGCAGCAGCGCGAACAGGCTCGACTTGCCGCAGCCGTTGGGGCCGATCAGCCCGACCTTCTGACCCGGGAACAGCGTCAGGTTCGCCTCATGCAGCAGGCGCTTCGGCCCGCGCGCGAGCGTGAGTTTGGAAATGCGGATCACGGCGCCTACAGCGCGAAATCGTAATCGATCATCAGCGGCGCGTGGTCGGAGAAGCGCTCGGCCTTGTAGATGCGCGCGTACTCGGCGGTGGCGGCGATTCCGGGCGTGGCGATGTGGTAATCGATGCGCCAGCCCACGTTCTTGTTCCACGCGTCGCCGCGGTTGCTCCACCAGGTGTACTGGTCCGGCAGGGGGATTAGCCGGCGGAACACATCCACATAACCCGCGTCATCAAACAGCTCGGTCAGCCACGCGCGTTCTTCCGGGAGGAAACCGGAATTCTTCTGATTGCTCCGCCAGTTCTTGAGGTCGATTTCCTTGTGCGCGATGTTCCAGTCGCCGACGATGACGAGCTCGCGCCCGGTGGCCTTCAGGGCGCGCAGGAACGGCATGAACTCCTTCATGAAGCGGAATTTCTTCGCCTGCGCCTCCTCCGAGGACGAGCCCGAGGGCACGTAGAGCGAAACGACCGAGAGGTTGCCGAAATCGGCGCGCAGGTAGCGGCCTTCGGCGTCGATCCACGGGATGCCGCAGCCCAGGTGCACGCGGTCCGGCTCGCGCTTGCAGTACAGCGCCGTGCCGGCGTAGCCCTTCTTTTCCGCCGGGTGGTAGAACGCGTGCCATTTTTTCCAGGGGCGCGCCTCGTCGGGCACGTCGGACTCGAGCGCCTTGATTTCCTGCAGGCAGATCACGTCGGGCCGCTGGCGCTTCAACCAGGTGAACATGCCCTTGCCCGTCGCCGAGCGGATTCCGTTGACGTTGACTGAGATAATGCGCATTTCGATTGAAACTTCGAAGGAAAGCGGCGATTATCCGCCGGTTTTCGGGCACCTTCCGGGAAACCTCCCATGGATTTCAGGCAGCAATTCATCGAATTCGCCATCAAGCAGGGCGCCCTGCTGTTCGGCGAATACAAGACCAAGGCGGGACGGCTGTCGCCGTACTTCTTCAACTCCGGCCTGTTCACGGACGGCCAGGCGCTTGCCGACCTTTCGCGCTTTTACGCCCAGGCCGCGCTGGCCAGCGGCTGGAAGATCGACACCCTGTTCGGCCCGGCCTACAAGGGCATCACCCTGGCGGCGGGAACGGCGATGGCACTTGCCCAAATGGGGCACAACCTGCCGTTTTGCTTCAACCGCAAGGAAGCCAAGGACCACGGGGAGGGCGGCCTGCTGGTGGGCGCCCCGCTGAAGGGAAACGTGCTGGTCATCGACGACGTGATCACCGACGGCGCGTCCAAGCGCGAATCGCTGGAAATCATCCGCGCGGCCGGTGCCACGCCCGCTGGCGTGCTTATTGCATTGGATCGGCAGGAACGCGGGGCTGCGGAAGGGTCGACCCTGTCCGCCGCCCAGGAATTCGAACGGACCACCGGCGTGCCGGTCAAGGCCGTGGCAACCGTCGACGATCTCATGCGTTACCTGAAACGACAACCCGGCGAAGGCGATAAACTCGACAAAATCGAGGCATACCGCCAGCGCTACGGCGTCCGGATCGAACCGGACGCCTGAAGCCGCCGGACCAACGCCCACTACTTGCAAAACGCACTCCCATGAAGAACTCAGCCCTGTTGCACGCCGTTTGCCTGTTCACCGCCTTTTCCGCCCTGCCTGCCCATGCGCTGTTCAAGTGCACGGACGAGAAGGGCGTGACGCATTACGGCGACACCATGCCCCCGCAGTGCGCCAAGCGCGAAATCAAGGAGCTGACCAACCAGGTCAGCACCGTCAAGACCATCGAGGCCCCGAAAACGCCGGAACAGCTCAAGGCGGAGGCCGAGGAACGCGAAAAGCGCCGGGACATTGAAAAGCGCATGCAGGAGCAGAAGCTCCGGGATGGCGCGCTCATCTCCACCTACGGGTCGGAACGCGAATTCGACATCGCCCGCGAAAAGGAGCTCGCGGTCCTGGAGGCGCGCAAGAAGACCCTGCAGGCGCGCGCGCCGGACGTGGAGAAGTTCCTTGCCCGCATGACCAAGGAAATCGAGTTTTACAAGGAGGGCCAGACGCCGAAGGCAAAGACGGAGGAAAAGCCGGCCGTCGACACCGGCAAGGCCAAGCCGCGCGACGTCAAGGAATCCAAGGCCAAGGAGGCGCCCCCGCAAGTGCTGGCGGATTTCAATCGCGCCAAGCAGCACAAGGCTGACCTCGATTCCGAGTTTGCCAAGCTCGAAACCGAGAAGAAGGATGTGTTCGCCAAGTACGAAGGGGAAAAGAACCGCTGGAAGCGCCTCAAGGCGGGCATGGTGGCGGGCACGCTGATCAACGACCAGGGCGAGACCATCGCGGTACCGGGCATGGCCTCCCAAATTGTCGGCCAATCCACGGTCATTCCCGGCCGGCCGCGCGGCATGGCCGAGTGCGGCGGCAAGACCTACGAGTGCACCATCGGGCTCGACTACATCTGCCGCGCCCCGGATGTGGGCGGCCCCGGCGTCAACGTGAAGCTGGTGCCCTGCCGGCAGGGCCGCTGACGCGACGCCTCCGATGGCAAGCGCGCCTGCGGGCGCGCTTTTCAATTCGGCGAACCGACACGAGCCGAGGGCTTCCATGTACGCTCCGACCGCCTTTGTGGAATCCGACGCGGCGCGCATCGACGCACTGGTGCGCACCCATGACTTCGCAACCCTGATCTCCGTGGCAGGCGAGGAACCGGTCGTCTCGCAGGTGCCGCTGCTCTGGGACCGCGCCGCGATGACCCTCTCGGGCCATCTGGCGAGCGCCAACCCCCATGCGGCGCTGCTGCAGGACGGCGCGCCGGTGATGGCGATCTTCCACGGGCCGCACGGTTATGTGTCGCCCACCTGGTACCAGGACGAAAATCCGGCGGTACCCAACGTGCCGACCTGGAATTACGCCACCGTGCACATGCGCGGCCGTGTCCGGCGCATCGACGACGCCCGGCAAAGGTTTGCGCTGGTGCAGGCGCTGACGCGCGCCTATGAGGGCGATGACGCCAATGCGTGGCGTCCGGCGCCGGCAGCCGGCCAGGAAGCCCGCATGCGCGCCATCGTGGGGTTTCACATCGCGGTGGAGCGCATCGAGGCGAAATTCAAGCTGTCCCAAAACCGCTCCGAGGCGGACCGCCGGTCGGTCATCGCGGCGCTCGAGCAGCGCGGCGGCGATCACGATCGCGCCATGGCGGACCTGATGCGGACGCGTTGACCCGCGGGATCCCGCTGGTCCGCGAGGCCTGCCGCCGCGCGCTCAGCCTTCGCCGAGCCCGGGCACCAGGAATTTGACCGGCGTCTTGTGCGTCGTGCCCATGACCAGCGAAATGGCGTCGATGCACTCCTTTTCGCTATGGTAAGACTCGCCGGATTCGGCGATCTTGCGCCCGTTGCCGGCTTGCAGGAACCAGCGCCACTGGCGATCGTTGTCGAGAAAAATATGGAATGTCATGGAGTCAGGCGGACGGCCGCGAATCGTTCGCAACGGCTGGCCTGGAAATCAGCGCCAACAGCGCCATGGTAAGCGCTGCGTTGAGGACCAGCAACTCCAGTCCGATCTGGTAGCCCTCCGGACGTGCCGCCAGCGCGCGCTGGACGGCAAAGCAGGCGAGCGGCGCCGCGATGCACGCGATCACCGGCAAGCCGCCCTCCGGCAGGGCGCGCCGGGTCCACAGGCCGAAGCAGAACAAGCCCAGGAGCGGGCCGTAGGTGTAGCCGGCCAGGATCAGCAGCGTGTCGATGATCGAGCGGTCATTGAGCGCGCGAAAGCCCAGGACCAGCATCAGGAACACCGCCGCAAACGCCACATGGACCTGGCGCCGGAGGGTTTCCTGGCGCGCCTTGGGCAGGTCCGGCCGGCGCTTGAGGCCGAGGATGTCGAGGCAGAACGACGAGGTCAGCGCGGTGAGGGCGCCATCGGCGCTCGGAAACAGCGCCGAGATCAGCGCGATGAAGAACACCGCCTGCACCCACGGCGGGAAGTGGTCCATGACAATGGCCGGGAACAGCGCGTCGCCGCGTGCACTCACGCCATGCGTCGCCGCGAACAGCGCCAGCAGCGCGCCAAGCACCAGGAACAGCAGGTTCACCCCCACCAGGATCGCGCTGAAGGTGAACATGTTCTTCTGCGCGTCGCGGATGCGCGGCACGCTGATGTTTTTCTGCATCATCTCCTGGTCCAGCCCGCTCATGGCGATGGCGATGAACGCGCCACCGACGATCTGCTTGAGCCAGAACCCGCCGGACGAGGCCTCGGTGTTCCAGACCTTCGACATCGGGCTCTCGGCCACGCGCGCGATCGCGGCGCCCAGCCCGCCCGCCAGCGCATCGGCCAGGAAGGCCACGCAGATCACCAGCCCGCCGAGCATGAATGCGGTTTGCAGCGTATCGGTGAAGACGATGGCCTTCACGCCGCCCTGGTGGGTGTAGAGCCAGATCATGAGCAGGATTACGCCGGCGCTCACCGCGAAGGGGATGCCGACGCGGTCGGCCACCATCAATTGCAGCACCGCCACCACCAGGTAGAGCCGCGCGGTCGCGCCGAAGGTGCGCGAAAGGATGAAGAACGCGGCGCCGGTCTTGTGCGCGGTCGGGCCGAAGCGCTGGCCGAGGTAATCGTAGATCGAGGTCAGCCGCAGGCGGTAGTAGAGCGGCAGCAGGATCAGCGCGATCAGCATGAAGCCGATCCAGTTGCCGATCACCACCTGCAGGTAACCGAAGCCGTTGCTGCCCACGGTGCCCGGCACGCTGATGAAGGTCACGCCGGACAACGAGGTGCCGATCATGCCGAACGCCACCAGCAGCCAGTGGCTGGAGCGGTTGCCGATGAAGAACGCTTCATTGTCCGCGCCACAGCTGACGACGCGCGCGAGTCCGAGCAGCAACAGGAAGTAGGCGACGATCAGGCCGAGCAATGCGTACGCAGACATGGCCGCCAGTTTACGGCCTGCCTGCGCGCCGGCCCCGATCCTGCCTCCGGGCGAACTTTCCGGGCGGCCGACTTCAGGGGGCCAAGCTTGCGGGTCTGTCCGCCGCGGTCGAACGCGCGGCTGGCCCACGCTTGGCGCGTGAAGCGTTCAACAAGAACGCAAAACCCCAGATTTGACGCGCCTTTTGGGCTGGTTTCGGCCTGGAAGGCGCGTCAAATCTGGGGTTTTGCCTTGGGGTCCCTGCGCTGAAGGGAACAATGCATGGGTCGCTCCGTTGATGGTGGCGTGTTGAATCCGGGTGGATCGTCGATCAATCCGCGCGCGCGGCAACGATCACGATCTTGTCCATATCCACCAGCGGCATGCGCTGCGCGGTGACGACGACCGGTTCGAGTTGCACGACTTCCTGCACTTGCAGCGCGGCATCCTCGTGGGGACCGAACGCGGCGCCGGCAAAGGCGATCACGGTGGCCATCATTACGGCGGCGTTGGCGACATTGTCCTTGGCGAATTCGACGGGGGCTTTCATGTTCATCTCCTGTGGGCGGGGCACTGCGTTGTTGTTGCAGTGACGCCACTGTAGGCGCGCGCCCGGGGCATGCCAAACGGAATGCGATGAAACGGAGGGAAACGTGGATGAAATTCGCGCCGGGGCGGGCGAGTTGCGCGCGCCTCAAAACGAAAACGCGCCTTGCGGCGCGTCTTTCGTGCGGGTGCCGGCGCGGTTCTTCAGGCCTTGCCGCGCCCCAGGATGTCCTTCTCGAACCACTGGTCGAGCATGCGCTTCTCATAGCGCAGCGGCTCGTTGTTCGGATAGCGGTTCAGGTTGCGCAGGTAGTTCATGTCGGAGAGCGACACCTCGCCGGACTTGATCGTCTTGCCGGCGGCTTCCACCGCATACTTCATGCTGATGCGCGGCCAATCGGCCATGCCCCGCAACACGCGCAGGTCGCGCGTGGCGCTGCGCGCGTGGTCGAGGTTGCCGGCGAGGTCGATATCGGTCACCTCGACCTTCAGGTCCTGCCCCGCAGGCAGGGATTTCGCCAGCTTCGCAAGGTGGCCCTCGATCTGCTTGAGCACGTCCGCGCGGTCCCAGGTGGAGAAGGGCACATCGGTGAAGCGGTCGGGATCGGTGAACGTCACGCTGCATCCGGCCCAGGCGGGCACTGCCAGGGCCGCGGCCAGCGGAATCAGGACCATGGGTGCGATTCGGGAGATCTTCATGGATGCCTCCATCAGGGGCGTTGGGGCGGGGAACTATCCTACGCCGGTTTGATCGGTGGTGCAGGGGGGAAGTTCCGCGCGTCGGCGGGGGTCCGGCGCGGCTACAATCCATGCTGGTTTCCCATCGCCCGTTCCATGCGCAAAGCCTTCGTCCTGCCGATTCTCGCCCTGTTGCCGGCGCTCGCGGTTGCCGCGCCGCGGCCGCCGCATCACGCGGCCGCCGAGGACGTCTCCGCGACCGCCGAGGCCATTTACCGGGACGCCAAGCCGCGCCTGCTGCAGATCCGCACGCTGCTCAATTCGGCCTCGCAGAAGTCCTCCACCGGCAGCGGCTTCCTCATCAGCGCGGACGGCCTCGCGATCACCAACTACCACGTGGTCTCACAACACGCGCTCGAGCCGCAGACCTACCGCATGGAATATCTGGCGCCGGACGGCGGCAAGGGCAGCGTGCGCCTGCTCGCGTTCGACGCCGTCAACGACCTGGCGCTGATCCGCCTCGACCGCGGCGGATGGACGCACTTCGAATTCGACCCGCGCGCGCTTGAGGACCGCCTTCCGCGCGGCGAACGGCTGTTCAGCCTCGGCAATCCGCTCGACATCGGCTTTGCGGTCATGGAGGGCAACTACAGCGGGCTCGTCGAGCGGAGCTACAACGAGCGCATCCACCTCTCCGGCCCGATGAACCCGGGCATGAGCGGCGGCCCCACGCTGACGGCGGGATCGAAGATCGCCGGCGTGAACGTGGCCAAGATCGGCTGGGGGGCCGAACAGGTGAGTTTCCTGGTGCCGGCCAAGTTCGCGGCCGCGCTGCTCAAGCGGGAACAGTTGCGCGAGGGCTTCACCGGCAAGGACGTGCGCCTGGAAATCGGCCGGCAGCTCTCCGGCTGGCAGGCCGGCCTGTTCAAGAGCCTGGGCGACAAGGGATTCAAGTCGGCGGTGGCCGGCCCGTTCCTGCTGCCGGAGACCAACGCCGGTTATTTCACCTGCTGGGCCAACACCAATGCGGACGAAAAACCGGCGCCGCGCGCGCGCGCCGACAGCACCCAGTGCAACATGCAGAACTGGCTGTTCATCGCCAACGACCTGTACGCCGGCAACGTCGCCATCGGCCGAACGCATTTCACCAACCAGAGCCTGAACAGTTTCCAGTTCGCCAATTTCGTATCCGGCAAGACCGCCATGGGCGCGGACCGCGCCAATCCCAAGCGCATGACGCAGGCCGCCTGCCATGAGGACGTGGCCATGGCCGGCGACGTGGCCGGCGAGGCGGCCGGCGGCGGCGCGCTGCGCGTGCGCGTGGCCTGGTGCGCGACGGCCTACCGCGACTTCGACAATCTCTACAACGTCTCCTTCATGGCGGTGGCCCCCGAGCGCGACGGACAGGCCGCGGCGGTCACGGTGTTCATGAACGGCACCACCTACGAGAACGCCACGACCTTCGCACGCCGCGTGCTCGCCGAAATCAAGGCCAGGCCATGAGTGACGAACGCATGAATGAGCCGTGGTGGATCGAGGTCGGCGGGCCGCGCGCGGCGGCGCATCCACGCATGAAGCTGCACGGCGGGGAGTTCGCCATCGGGCGCGGTTACGGAAACGACCTGATCCTCGACGATCCCTACGTGTCTCCCCGCCATGCGCGCCTCACGCGCGACGAGTCGGGCGACTGGTGGATCGAGGACCTCGGGTCCGACAACGGCACGCTCGATGCGCGCGACGGGCGGCCGGTCGCGCGCATGCAGGTGTTCGACCAGGCGGCCTTCACGCTGGGGCAGACCCCCCTCAAGCTGCGCAGCGGCGCCTCGCCGGTGGCGGCCACGCTGAAGCTGGATCCGGCGCAGCGCGCCCCTGCACCCGTTCCCGCGGGATTGTTTCCAGGGTCCGTGAGCCTGCAGGCCACGGCCCTGCTGTTGATGGCCACGGCACTGTCCGCCGTGTCGATCTGGCTCAAGCAGACGGCCGAGCCGAAGGTGGCCAACTACCTGTATGGCGCCATCATGCTGCCGCTGATGGTGCTGGGCTGGTCCGGCATCTGGGCCCTGGTCACGCGCATCCTGGCGCACCATGCCCAGTTTGCCCGGCATGTGCGCATCGCCTCGATCGCCATGTTGGTGCTGATCCTCACCGAAGCCGCCTTCAAGATGATCGACTATGCCTTTGCGTGGGTCTTTGCGGGCACCATCGAGAATATCTTCAACTGGGTGACGGCGGCGGCGATGGTGATCGCGCACATCCGCGTGATCGTGCCGCACCGCCTGGGCGCGATCGCGGCCATCGTCGGCGGATTGGCGATCGCCGCGCTGGCGCTGGATACGTCGATGAAGAGCGACCGGCAGAAATACCAGCCGCCGACCATCATCACCTCGCTCCTGCCACCGGCCTTTCCCACCAAGACCCCGTTGAGCCGCGACGCGTTGTTCGAACGCATCGGCGCGCTCAAGGCGGAACTGGACGAAGAGCGCAAGAAGGATCCGCCCGCGGGGTTCAACCTCCCCGGCGACCCGGACTGACCGGCCTCAGCCGGCGCGCTTGGTCACGCCGCTGACGATCGCCTCGGCGGTGATCCCGAAGTGCTTGTAGAGCACCGCCGCCGGCGCGGATTCGCCGAAACTGTCGATGCCGATGACGATCCCCTCGACGCCCACGTACTTGCGCCAGGTGTCGGTCACGCCCGCCTCGATGGCCACCTTCAGCACGCCGCGCGGCAGCACCGCGTTGCGGTAGGCCGCATCCTGCTTGTCGAAGACAAACGTGGAGGGCATCGACACCACGCGCGTGTGGATGCCGGCCTCGGCCAGCTTCTTCTGCGCGTCCATCGCCAGCGGCACCTCGGTGCCGGTGGCGATGAGCACGGCCTTCAGGCGGCCCGCCTCCTCGGACAGGATGTAGCCGCCGCGCGCCACATCGGCCAGCGCCTGCGCGCTACGCTTCTGGAAGGCCGCGTTCTGGCGCGAGAACACCAGGCAGGTGGGACCGTCCTTGCGCTGCAGCGCGCGCGCCCAGGCCGCCACCGCTTCCACGGTGTCGCAGGGGCGCCAGAGGTCCATGTTCGGGATCAGGCGGAGCGAGGCGATGTGCTCGACGGACTGGTGCGTCGGCCCATCCTCCCCCAGCCCGATGGAATCGTGGGTGAACACCGAGATGTTGCGCACCTTCATCAGGGCGGCCATGCGCAGCGCATTGCGCGAATAGTCGCTGAAGGTGAGGAAGGTGCCGGTGTAGGGGATCAGGCCGCCGTGCAGGGCGATGCCGTTGGCGATGGCGGACATGCCGAACTCGCGCACGCCGTAGGAAATGTAGTTGCCGCCGTGTTTTGCAGAGAGGGCCTGGGTGCCGCTCCAGTTGGTCAGGTTGGACCCGGTCAGGTCGGCCGAGCCGCCGATCAGCTCTGGCAGGACGGGCGCCAACCCTTCGATCGCAATCTGCGAGGCCTTGCGGGTGGCCACGGTCTCGGCCTTTTCATTGACCTTGGTGAACAGCGCGCCCACGGTCTCCATGAAATTGGCCGGCAGTTCGCCGGCCATGCGGCGCTTGAACTCGGCGGCCTTGTCGGGAAAGTGCGCCGCATAGGCGGCCAGGGTGGCGTTCCATTGCTGCTCGACCGCCGCGCCCTTCTGTGTTGCATCCCATGCGTCGTAGATCGGCTGCGGGATCTCAAACGGCGGGTGGCTCCAGCCGATCGCCTCGCGCGTGGCGGCGATTTCCTTGTCCCCCAGCGGCGCGCCGTGCACGTCGTGGGTGCCGGCCTTGTGGGGCGAGCCCTTGCCGATGACGGTCTTGCAGCAAATCAGGGTGGGCTTGTGCGCCTCGGCTTTGGCGGCGCGGATTGCCGCGTCGATCGCCTGCGGATCGTGGCCGTCGACGTTGGCGATCACATGCCAGCCGTAGGCCTCGAAGCGCATCGGCGTGTTGTCCTTGAACCAGCCCTCCACGCGGCCGTCGATGGAAATGCCGTTGTCGTCGTAGAACGCGATCAGCTTGCCCAGTCCCAGCGTGCCGGCCAGCGAGCACGCCTCGTGGGAAATGCCCTCCATCAGGCAGCCGTCGCCGAGGAACACCCAGGTGTGATGGTCGACGATGTCGTAGCCGTCGAGGTTGAAGGCGCGCGCCAGTTCGCGCTCGGCGATCGCCATGCCCACCGCGTTGGCCAGCCCCTGGCCCAGCGGCCCGGTGGTGGTTTCCACGCCCGGCGTGATGCCGGTTTCCGGGTGGCCCGCGGTCTTCGAGTGCAGCTGGCGGAAATTCTTGATTTCCTCCATGGGGAGGTCATAGCCGGTCAGGTGCAGGAGCGAGTACAGCAGCATCGAGCCGTGGCCGTTGGAGAGCACGAAGCGGTCGCGGTTGGCCCAGCCAGGGTTCTTCGGGTTGTGTTTCAAGTGGTGCCGCCACAGCACCTCGGCGATCTCGG